>DASQPA010000471.1:0-25937 GCA_035644215.1 Thermoanaerobaculia bacterium | reverse complement strand
TCGACCGGGGTGTCCTGGAGCGTGCGCACGTGCCACGAGGCGGCGCCTTTCGTGCTCTCGAAGAGGCCGAGCAGGGTCGGTGTCAACAGCCGCCTGGGGTTTCCTGGATCGTGGACCGGAGCGCCCACCGGCTGCAACGCTTCCGCCGCCTCCAAACCCCGATCGGCGACCGCCCAGTGCCGGCCGCCGTCGACGCTCTTCGCCAGCTGGCGCGGACCGCCGGAGGCGGACAGCCGGCCATAGAGCGTCGAGGCGCTCCGCGCGTCGACGGCGAGGAGAGCGTCCAGGGCGGGGCCCGGCACCCGCTGCCAACTCTGCCCGCCGTTCGCGCTGCGATAGAGCGTGGAGCCATTGTCGCCCGCCGAGCGGCCGAGCAGGTAGACCAGGCCCGGTTCCGACGCCGACGCGGCGAGGGTTCCAGAGATGCCTCCAGCGGGACCGACCGGACGCCAGGTCTGCCCACAGAGCGGAGCGCCGAACGGCAAAGCGGCCAGGAGGAGCGTGGCGAGAGGCATAGAGTGTCTAGGCATGAAGCGCATTGTACACCCGCCCGCGCCGGAGGCAAGCCCCCCGTCAGACGGCAGGGTTGGCAAAGACTTTGCTTCCACTCCTCCGCCATGTGAAAGGAGGGAGACATGAACGTCTCTTCGATCCCTGGCTTGCGCTCCCGAATCCTGCGGTCTTTCGTGTCGGCGCTCTCTGCGGCCTGGCTCCTCGCCAGCGCCGCTCCGGCGTTCGCGGCGACCCTGGGACCCTCGCTCAGCGCCCAACTCAACGGCCTCGCCGGCTCGACCAACGTGGGGACGGTGATCGTGGCGTTCAACACCACGAACGGCCTCAACGCCGGGCATCTTTCGATTCTCACCCTGGCCGGCATCACCCGCGGCTACCTGCTGCAGAACCTCGGCATGGTGGCGGCCCCGGCGACCGCGGCCCAGGTCCGCACCCTCGCCGCCAACCCGGCGGTGCGCTCGATCTGGGCGAACGATCGGCGGTACTACTTGAACGATCAGACCCGGGTGCTGACCGGCGTCGACCGGGTGCGCATCGATGCGGGATTCACCTCGCTCCACCAGGGGCTGCCGGTCTCGGGCCAGGGGAACTTCGCCGTTCTCGTCAACGACTCCGGGATCGACGGCACCCATCCCGACCTCCTCTTTCCGAGCCATCTCCTGCAGAACGTGCAGGGGCTGACCGACACGGCAACCTTGACCGGTTTCACCCCTGATCTGTTCGTCGAGAACGTGCCGGACACCGACACCAACGTCGGCCACGGCACCCACTGCGCGGGGATCGTGGCGGGGATCGGCGCCGCCTCCGGCGGCAAGTATGCCGGCGTCGCCCCGGGGGCGAACCTGATCGGCTATGGCTCCGGCGCGGTGCTCTTCATTTTGAACGGTCTCGGCGGCTTCGAGTACGCGCTCGCCAAGCAGGCGACCTATAACATCCGCGTCATCTCGAACTCGTGGGGCGGCCAGGGCGCCTTCGATCCGGCGAGCCCGATCGCCATCGCCAGCAAGCTGGCGCACGACCGCGGGATCGTCGTCGTCTTCGCCGCCGGCAACTCCGGCCCGGGCAAGGACACGATGAGCGCGGAGGCCAAGGCGCCCTGGGTGATCAGCGTCGCCGCGGGCACCAAAGAGGGCGGGCTCGCCGGCTTCTCGTCGCGCGGAGTGCCGAAGTCCGACCGCCCGGCCGGTGACGCCAACGCCCCGACGATCACCGCTCCGGGCACCGGCCGCGAATTCGCCTCCGATGCCGCTCGGTTCACTTCGGACGTGGTGTCCACCCGCTCGAAAACCAATGTCTTCGCCAACGGGGAGCTCTCCGCCGCCGACGCCGAGCTCGCTCCGGCCGACCTGCCGTTCTATACCGAGATCAGCGGCACCTCGATGGCGACTCCCTTCGTCGCCGGCACCGTGGCGCTGCTCCTCTCCGTCGACCCGACGCTGTCGCCGGACGCGGTGAAATCGATCCTCACCCAAACCGCCTCGCAGATGCCCGGTTTCTCGGAGTTCGAGGTCGGCGCCGGGTATGTCAACGTCTACGCCGCGGTCGACAAGGCCTTCCACCGCAACAAGCCCTATGGCACCTACGGCGGTCCGCAGGACCTCCAGCACTACAACCTGGCGATCTCGACGAACACCGTGGCGCAGCAGCCTTTCCATATCGATTACAACCCGGCGGCGACCCCCGGTCCGGGGAGCGCCAACGCGACGACGTTCACCGTCCAGGCCGGCATCTCGGTGCTCGACGTCTTCGCCAGCCACATCGACGACGCTCTGGCGACCGGCAACGGCAACACCGTCGGGCTGCTCTTGACCGATCCCCATGGCAAGGTTTATTCGAGCGGCATCGCGCTGCCGATCCTCGACACCCCCAACCGGGAGGTGGTGGTCGCCAACCCGGCCCCCGGCTCCTGGCGGCTCGAGGTCCGCGGCGTGCGCGGCCTGACCGCCCTCCCGGAGGTGACGCTCCCCACCTCGGGGGCGGCGCTCCCCGGGCCGGTCGACGGCACGATCACCCAGAAGGTGACCACTCTGCCGGCGATCGCCGACGTCCAGGGCGATCCGGCGCAGGCCGAGATCGAGTTCGTGCTCAAGAACCGGATGATGGACGTGCTCGCCGACGGCCTGTTCCATCCCGCCGTGGCGGTGACGCGCGGCAGCTTCGCCCAGACCCTGGTTTTCAATACCGCGCTGCGCCAGTCGCTGGCCGCCGTTGCACTCTATACCGACGTGACGGGTTCTCTGGCGGCGATCGCCGAGGCGGTGACGGCGGATGGCTCGACTCTCCGCGACTTCGATTTCACCCCGACCGGCCTGCTGGCGGCCAGCGGGTCCAACTTCAATCCCGGCGGCACGGTCACCCGCACCGACCTCGCCGTCGCCCTGGTCAAGGCCCTGGGGCTCGACGCGGCGGCGGCGGCCAAGGCGGGTTCCGACGTCACCGCGACCTACAGCGGGCAGAGCGTGGTGGTGAGCGACGAGGCGGAGATCCCGGCGGCGCTCCGCGGCTACGTGCAGTTGGCGCTCGACCGCGGCATCCTCAACGCCTTCTTCAACCTCCAGCAGGGTCCCAACGACTCCCAGCCGACCCTGTCGGCCAAGGTGCTGCCGACCAAATCGCTGACGCGGTCGTTCCTGGCCTTCGCCCTCGATCACTACCGACAGGCGTTCGCGGCCGGCAACTGACCGGCCGATCCTCTACGGTGGCGCCGTCTTCCCGGGCGGCGCCACTCTTTTTTTGGCCTGCGGATTCTTTCGCATAAATTGTTATAAGCTCCCTGGTCAGTCTTCGCCGGTGTTGTTTCCCTGAGCGTCGGGCGCTCCTCCCACCCCCCCCGGTGGTGTTGCCGGCCGGGGAGAGGCGCAGGCGGAGGGTCGCTTCGGCCTCTTCTTCAAGGAGGACCGAACGCCATGAAACGTGCACTGCTCTTTGCCCTGACCCTCCTCGCGGCGACCGCCGCCCTGGCCCAGTCGGGCGGCAGCCTGCGGGGCCGGGTCACCCGCCAGGACGGCACCCCGCTCGCCGGGATCACCGTCCGCCTCGCCGAGAACGGGATGAGCGCGCGGACCGGCGACGACGGCCGGTACGCCTTCGCCGCCGTCCCCCCCGGCACCTACACTCTCACCTTCACGCTCGGCGAGCACGAGGCGAAAGAGGAGAAAGTGGAGGTGGCGGCGGGCCGCCCGACCGTCCGCGACCGCAAGCTCGACTGGGACGTCAGCTTCGCCGAGGCGATCACCGTCACCTCGGCCTCCCGCCGGGAGGAGCGGATCACCCAGGCGCCGGCCGCGGTGACCGTCATCAGCGAGCAGCAGATCGAGCGCGAGGCGGCGAGCGGCGAGGTGCCGAAGCTCCTCGAATTCACCCCCGGCATCGACTTCACCCAGAGCGGCCTCTACGACTTCAACTTCAACACCCGCGGCTTCAACAGCTCGCTCAACCGCCGCATCCTCACCCTGATCGACGGCCGCGACCCCTCGGTCCCCTTCCTCGGGGCGCAGGAGTGGGCGGCGGTCTCCTTCCCGCTCGACGAGCTGGCGAACGTCGAGCTGGTGCGCGGCCCCGGCTCCGCCCTCTACGGCGCCAACGCCTTCAACGGCGTGCTCAACATGACCACCAAGGCGCCGCGCGGCAGCGAGGGGGGGAAGGTCCGGCTGACCGCGGGCGACCTCGCCACCCGGCGCGCCGACCTGCGCTACGCCGCGGGTTTCGCCGACAGCTGGTACTACAAGCTGGTCGGCGGCTACCAGCAGAGCGACGACTACACCCGCTCGCGCAATACGGAGGTCGAGTACAGCTCCTTCTGCACCGCGACCCAGAGCCAGGACTGCCTGCGCCGCGAGGCGGTGCCGCTCAAGGTCGACCGCGGGAAGATCGGCTTCGGCGGCCTGCGCCTCGATCACTATCTCGCCGGGGAGACCCAGCACCTGACGGTCGAGGCCGGCACCGTCGACCTCAAGGGCCCGACCTTCCAGACCGGCATCGGCCGGGTCCAGGTGACCGACGCCAAGCGGCCCTGGGGGCGCTTCAACTGGAGCGGCCTGCACTGGAACTTCCTCTCCTACTACGACACCCGCAAAGCCGACGCCCAGCTGGCCCTCGCCTCCGGGGCGCTGCTCTACGAGGATTCGAGCAATCTCCACGGCGAGCTCCAGGGCAACACCCCGTTCGCCGACGGCCACGGCTTCCTGGTCGGTGGCCTGGCCTACCACCGGCAGAGCATCGACACCGCCAATCCGCAGGGCGTGCAGACACTGATGAGCGCCAAGCAGGACGCCCACCAGGAGGCGCTCTTCGGCCAGGTGGAGTACAGCTTCGGCGCCAGCCTGAAGGCGGTGGCGGCGGGGCGGGTCGACAAGAGCACCCTCCACAGCACCCAGTTCTCCCCCAAAGGGTCGCTCGTCTATTCCTTCAATCCGAACCATACCCTGCGGGTGACCTACAACCGTGCCTTCCAGGTCCCCAACTTCTCGGAGTTCTTCCTGAACGTCCCGGCGGGAGCGCCGATCAACCTGTCGGCGATCGAAAACGCCTTCCGGCCGGCCTTGGGCGGCACCCAGCTCGGCTTCTCCCGCGTCCCGGTGCTGGCCTTCGGCAACGGCAACCTGGAGGTCGAGAAGATCCAGAGCTACGAGACGGGCTACTCGGGGATCTTCGGCCAGAAGCTCTTCCTGACCGTCGACTACTACAAGAGCCGGATCGAGAACTTCGTCACCGACCTGCTCCCCGGGGTCAACCCCGACTTCGGCCCCTACGCCCCGCCGGCCGGGGTGCCGGCAGCGGTGGCGGCCCAGCTCCTCGCCACCTTGCGCGGCGCGCTCGGTTCCCGCTTCGTGGGCTTCACCAACCTGGCGAACGGCCAGCCGGCGCTGGTCTTTTCCTACGCCAACGCCGGCCTCGTCGACACCCAGGGGATCGACGTGGCGGCCAACTACTACGTGAATCCCCGCTGGCTGGTCGACGCGAGCTACTCCTGGTTCGACTTCACGGTCAAGGAGCAGGCGCTGGGCGACCAGCTGCTGCCCAACGCCCCCAAGGGCAAGTGGAACGCCGGGCTCACCTACAACGGCGACCGCTGGAACGGCTCGGTCAAGTACCGCGCCGTCCAGGGATTCCGCTGGGCGGCCGGCGTCTTCGTGGGCAACGTGCCAGCCTACAGCGTGGTCGACATGGGAGCGAGCTTCAAGCTGACCGACCGGGTCGCCTTGGGGCTCGACGTCAGCAACCTCTTCGACAAGAAGCACTACCAGACCTTCGGCGGCGACCTCCTGTCGCGCCGGGCGCTGGCGCATGTGACGGTGGGCTGGTAGGACCCGGCGGACCGGTATCCAAGGAGCCCGGAGGGGGACGCGTTCCCCTCCGGGCTCCCCCGTCCCACCCCCCTCTTCCCGCTTCGGATAAGATACCCCCCTATGATCCCCATCGACCTTTCCGGCAAACGCGCCCTCGTCATGGGCGTCTCCAACTCGCGGAGCCTCGGGTGGGCCATCGCGGAGCGCCTGCGGGACGCGGGGGCCGAGCTCGCCTTCAGCTACCAGGGGGAGCGGCTCAAGGGCGACCTGGAGAAGCTCACCAAGGACATGCCCGGCACCCGCCTCGCCCAGTGCGACGTCACCAACGAGGCGGAGCTCCATGCCCTCTTTGTGGGCTTGAAGGAGGCCTGGGGCGGGTTGGACGCGGTGGTCCACTCGATCGCCTTCGCCCCCCGGACGGCGATGGACGGGCGCTACATCGAGACCACCCGCGAGGACTGGCAGACCGCCCTGGGCATCTCCGCCTACTCGCTGGTCGCCGTGGCCCGCGAGGCCGAGCCGCTGCTAAAAGAGGGTGGCGCCATCGTCACCCTGACCTACTACGCCGCCGAGAAGGTGGTCCCGAAGTACAACGTCATGGGGATCGCCAAGAGCGCCCTCGAAGCCTCCGTCCGCTATCTCGCCTACGAGATGGGCAAGAAGGGGGTGCGGGTCAACGCGGTGTCGGCCGGGCCGGTCCGCACCGTCGCGGCACGGAGCATCCCCGGGTTCATCAAGATGTACAGCAAGGTGGGGAGCATGGCCCCCCTGGGGCGGAACGTCACCCATGAGGAGGTCGGCAACCTCGGCCTCTACCTGCTGTCCCCCCTCTCCTCCGGGATCACCGGCGAGACCGTCTACGTCGACGCCGGGTTCCACGTGATGGGGATGGAGCTCTCCGAGGAGTAGCGCCGCCTTGCAGGCTCTGATTCTCGCCGGCGGAAGCGGCACCCGCTTCTGGCCCCTGTCGCGCAAGCTCCGCCCCAAGCAGCTCCTGGCGCTCGACGGCGAGCGGAGCCTGCTCCAGGCGACGGTTGACCGCCTGGCGCCGCTCGTCCCCCCGGAGGCGGTGTGGATCGTCACCACCCGGGACCTGGCCGACAAGGTCCGCGAGCAGCTCCCCGAGGTGCCGGCCGGCCAGGTGCTCGCCGAGCCCATGGGGAGGAACACCGCTCCGGCCATCGGCTGGGCCGTGCGCTCACTCCCCGAGGCGGCGCGGAAAGACGTCGTCGCCGTCCTCCCCGCCGACCATCGGATGGCCGACGCCGCGGCCTTCCGCGACACCCTCGCCCGGGCCGCCCAGGCGGTCGCGGCCCACGATCGGGTGATGACCCTGGGGGTCGTGCCGCGTTGGGCCGAGACCGGCTACGGCTACCTGGAGCTGGCCCCCAGGGCGGAGCCGTCGATCGCCGGGGGCATTCGCCAGGTCGTCCGCTTCGTCGAGAAGCCCGATCCGGAGAACGCCGCCCGCTTCCTCACCTCCGGCGCCTACTTGTGGAACGCCGGCATCTTCGTCTTCCGCGGCACCACCCTCCTCGACCACGTCGCCCGCCTCGTTCCCGAGCTCTCGCGCGGTCTGGAAGAGATCGCCGAGATCGCCGGGGCCTCGGGCGACATCGACGCCCTCTACGCCCGGCTGCCCGCCGAGTCGATCGACTACGCGGTGATGGAGAAGCTCGACGACATCGCCACCTTGCCGCTCGACTGCGGCTGGAGCGACCTGGGATCGTGGGAGGCGCTCGCCGAGGTGCTGCCGGTGGACGGCACGGGCAATCTCTGCCTGGGAGAGGCGGTCACCGCCGACGCCCAGGGCAACCTCCTGGTCTCGGACGGCCCCGGCATCGTCGCCGTCCTCGGGGTCGAGGGGCTGGTCGTCGTGCGCACGGCCGACGCCGTCCTCGTCTGTCCCAAGGAGCGCTCGCAGGAGGTGCGGCGGCTGGTCGCCGAGCTGGCCGCCCGCGGTAGGAACGACCTTCTCTAAATGAGCGAGCCCACCCGGATCTCGCTGCCCGCGGGCGACCGCGCCCTCGTCGACCTCGTGGCGCCGCTCCGACTCGACGAGCTGGTGCCGAGCCCGCCGGGGACGACAGCCCCCTGGGAGGTCGAGATCGGCTTCGGCAAGGGGCGCTATCTCCTCCGCCGCTGCCAGGAGGACCCGGACCGCCGCTTCCTGGGGATCGAGGTGGCGGGCAAGTACCAGCGCCTCTTCGTCGAGCGGGCGCGGCGCCGCGGCCTCGCCAACTGGCTCGCCCTGCGCGGCGAGGCCCTCTACCTGCTCTCGGCCGTCCTCCCCCGGCGCTTCGCCACCGCCGTCCACGTCTACTTCCCCGACCCCTGGCCGAAGAGCCGGCACCAGAAGCGGCGGAGCCTCGACCCCGAGACGGTCGACCTCGTCCTCGGTCTCTTGGCCGACGGCGGACGGCTCCTCTTCGCCACCGACTTCCTGGAGTACGGCGAGCGGGTCCACGAGATCCTCACCACCTACCCCGGCCTCACGGTGATCCGCCACGCGCGCTGGCCGGAGGGGCCGCGCACCAACTACGAGGCCAAGTACGAGGTGGAAGGGCGGCCCATCCTGCGCCTGGAGGCGGTCTGGACCGCCGGCTGCCCCACCCTCCATCCCCGGGGAGCCGCCGCGGTGCTCGCCGCCACCTGGCAGGAGGAGGAAACCTAGATGACCGACCCGGCCGATCCGACCGGCCCGCCGGCCGAGCCGCCCCCCTTCAGCTGGGGCGCGCTCCTCTTCGTCGTGATCTCGTTCCTGGTGGGGATCGGCTACCTGCTCTGGGTGACGGCGATCGAGGGCCGGCGGGTGTGGATCGTCTTCGGGCTGATCGTCCTCATCGCCGGCTTCGCCGCCCTGGCGCACTGGTTGATGGGCCGGACCCGGCGCTAGGCCGGCGATAGGAAGTAGGGCAGGTAGGGCACCCCTGTGCCTGCCCTTGCTCATCCGGATCTACAGCGGTTTGCAGGCCGACCCGTAGCAAACCGTGTAGTTGGTCGCGCACGGCACTTCGCAGGACTGGTAGGCGCTCAGGAACTGGCCCTGGACGTTCGCCAGCATCAGCTCGTCCAGGTGAGCCAGGGTTTCGCGGTGGAGAATCAGGCGCTTCGGGCTCGTCTTCTTCATCGTAGCCTCCTTCCAAGCCGACCTGTACCATTCCAGGCCGGGCGAACCGGGAGAGGGATCGTCTCCCCCAATGGGCGGAGACTAACAGAGATAGAGACGCTTAGCACTAAGCCGAAATGTCTCTCCCGGATCTCTCCAGTATCTGGAGGGGCGCCGGAGGCGAGGGGTCACGATAACGCTATACTCCCCGGGTGCGCACCTCGCTCTCGTGCCTTCTACTGGCCCTGCCGCTCCTCGCGACCTGTGCGCCGCGGCCCCAGCCGGTGACCGCCGCGGAGGCAGCGGCTGCCGCACCGCCCGCCGTCCAGCCGGCGGACCCCGCACCAGCGCCGGCCGCGGCTCCAGCTCCGCCCCGGGAGCGGGCGCCCGAGGTCCGGCGGGAGGAAGACGAGTACACTCTCTACGAGTTGCTCGACCCCGACTCGGCCCAGTTCCACATCCTCTTCGAGGTCACCGCCGTCACCCCCGGGGCGACGACTTACTTCAATCCGATCCGCAAGGGGAGCGTGGCGAGCGGCGAGTCGGTGCGCGACCTGGCGACCGCGCAGCCGCTCGTCTTCGAGGTGGTGAGCGGCGAGGAGGCCCGGAAGAGCGGCCTTCCCGAGGCCGACCTCGCGACCGACTACATCCGCGTCCACCTGCCGCGGCCGGTCCCGCCAGAGGGTGGGGTGCGGCTGCTCATCGAGAAGACCTACAAGGACCCGGAGAGCTACAAGCGGGAGGGCGCGGACCGGATCGTCTTCGCCCGTACCCTGGGTATCCGGAGGAACAGCATCGTGCTCCCCGCGGGCTACGAGCTGATCGGCTGCAACTACCCGGCCCAGGTCCTCCCCGGGCCCGACGGGCGGATCAAGGTGAGCTTCATGCACCCCGGCCCCGAGGCCGTCCCCCTGGTCTTGACCGGCCGGAGGCTCAGCCGATGAGAATCCTCCCTCTCCGCCGGCTCGGTTTTCTCAGCCTGGCGCTGGCCCTCTTCGCGACGCCGGCTTTCACCCAGAACGCCGCGCCCCGGCCGACTCGGCCGCCCCGGCTGGAAGAGGAGCGCCTTTCTGAGCGGGCGCACCAGGACCGCGAGATCGTCTATTTCCTGCGTCCGCCCGAGAGCCACGCCTTCGACCTCTACCACGACTACACCGAATCGCGGCCGGGGGTGGACCGCTATCTGAACGTCGTGAGGAAGGGGAGCTCGGCCTCGGCCCCCAAGGCGCAGATCCTGGACACCGGCGAAACTCTCCAGGTGGAAGTGGTGAAGGGGGACGCCCTCCCCAAGACCGGCCATGGCGACGACGCCGACGCCGGAGAGGTGACCCCCGACGCCGAGGTGGTGGTCATCCACTTCACCCCGGCGCCCACCGGCGGCTCGGTCCGCCTGCGCATCGCCGAGACCTACACCGACCCCAAGAGCTACCGCCAGGAGGGGGACGAGCTGGTCTTCGACCGCACCTTCGGCCGCCCCAGAAACGCCGTCGTCCTCCCCGCCGGCTGGTACCTGACCGCCAGCTCGATCCCCGCCCTCATCTCGGAGACCACCGACGGCCGCATCCGGCTCGACTTCGTGAATCCCCGGAATGACGAGATCGCGGTGTTGATCAAGGCGAAGCGGCGGCCGTAGGGGGTCATCATCCCGAGAGTCCGGGCGCGGGTAACAAGCGGGGCGGCACCGTGCCGCCCCATTTTCATACCAGCGGTCCTGAGCGAGAGGTCAAAGCTCCGGCTGAGTACCTGCCAGCGACGTAGTCCTCGTGGCACCGATCACCGTATCCACCACCATGTCGGTGGGGACGCTCTGCCAAAGCTGGCATTCGCCGCTCGCGTCCCAAACCGCGATCTTGTTGCCCGGAGTCAAATTACAGTTCGTGTTGTCGATACAAAGGGTGGGGACGCCCACGTTCACAATCCGCTGTCCAGAGCCCAGCCAGTTCCACCTCTGGGTGACCTTGCCCAAGACCTTCTGTGCCAGGATCACCTGCGCACCCTTCTGGGGGGTTCCGGCGATGTCGAGGCACAGGTTGGGATGGCTCGCCGAGGTGATGTAGCCGCTGTTCGGGTCCAAGTTGAACATCGTATTTGGGGAGGCGCCGAGAAGGCTGAGCACGACCGGCGCACCGGGTGCGATCGTGGTAACGCCGATGCAGCGGTCCACCGGGCTTCCATTGCTGATGAACTGGATGAGATAAGACATGATCCGTCCTTTCTAGCTCGCTCGATACGCGCAGGATTGCACGCATCGGTAGGGCAACGAGTGCTCTTGCTCGCCAGTTAGCGACAGTATAAGTGGAGCAACTACTGGTGTCTATAATATATTATGATTGCCACATGAGCAGATTTCAATGCGCGCGGCGAGCCCGTTAGCCGCCATCTCGGCTGGACCCGCGTCTGGCGAGACCCCGGCCGTAGGAGCTACTTCGCTTTCTTGCTGGCCAGCCGTTCGACGAGACCGCGGAGCACCGTCTGCGCCTCGGGGCTCCACCAGCTCTCGACCACCTGGTCGAGCTCGCGATCGAACACCCAGTCGAAGAGGGCGGCGAGGTCGGCGCGCGCCTCCCGGCGGGTCATGGCCATGGCCTCCGGGGGGAGGGTGAGAAGGCTCTGGCACCATTCGACCGCCCGCTCCACCACCCGCTCGGCGGGAACCACTCCGTCGACCAGGCCGCAGGCCGCCGCCGCCGTCGGCGAGAGGAGGAGGCCGCCCACGGCGAGCCGCTCGGCCTGCCGCGGGCCGACCTGGCGTTGCAGCGCCTTGAAGATCACCGGCGGCAGGGGGAGGCCGACCTGCACCTCGTTCAAACCGATCTTCCAGTTCCCCTCCGCCATCACCCGCCAGTCGCAGAAGAGCGCGAGGACGATCCCGCCGGCCGGGCCGTGGCCGGTGATCGCCGCGGCGATCGGGATGGGCGAGGTGGCGAGGCTCTTGAGGAGGACGTACAAGTTGCGCCAGGCGGTGGCGATGGCCTCCCGGTCGAGAGTCAGGAGGTGGGGTACGTCGAGGCCGGCCGAGAACATCCCCGGCGCCCCCGAGATCACCAACCCCCGCACCCCCTCCCCCGGGGCGGCCGACACCGCCCGCTCCAGAGCGTCGACCAGGTCCGGAGAGAGAGCGTTGGCCGGCGGATGGTCGAGCTGCAGCTCGCGGACGGATCCATGCTCGCGGATGGTGATCATCGTGTCTCCCCCGGGCCGTGGCGACCCTTAGCGACAGCGTATCTTACGTGAGGGGATCGGGCATATTCTATGGAGCACGATGCCGACGATGCCGCCGAAACCGACCCAGACCCCGATCTCCATCCGGCCCTATCAGCTCGACGACGTCCCGCGGCTGTTCGAGGCCGCCCGGGAGTCGGTCGCGACGGTGGGACGCTGGCTGCCCTGGTGCCACGCCGGCTATGCGATCGAGGAAGCCCAGGCCTGGGTGGAGAAGCAGGTGGCGGCCTTCCAGGCGGGCACTGAGTACCATTTCACCATCGTCTCGGCCGACGGCCGCTTCCTCGGCGGATGCAGCTTGAACCAGTTGGATTCCGTCAACCGCCGGGCGAATTTCGGCTACTGGATCCGCTCGTCGGCGGCGGGCCGCGGGGTGATGACCGCGGCGGCGCGCCTCCTCGCGGACTGGGCCTTCCGCCATACCGATCTCCTCCGGCTGGAGATCCTCGCGGCGACCGGGAATCGCGCCAGCCAGCGGGTGGCAGAGAAGCTCGGCGCCCTCCGCGAGGGGGTCCTGCGGAGCCGCCTTCTGCTCCATGGGGAGGCGCTCGACGCGGTGGTCTTCTCGTTGCTCCGCGCGGAGTGGACGCCGCTTCCCTGAGCCGCAGCGGTCGCCTCAGTGGCGGCCGGCGCGGAGAATGCGGGCGTACACTCCGCCGTTGGGGTCTGGCTGCGACCAGGTGGCCACCACGTCGCCGTTCGGACCCGTCGCAGCGGCGTAGAAATACTGTGGTCCAGTGCCCGGCGTGCTCAGCGGAAACTCCTGAGTCGTGGCCCTCCCGGTGGCGCTGAAGAAACGACCGAAGACGCCGAGGACGGGGCGATCCGGGCTGGCGCCGATCTCGGACCACAGGACGACGAAGCCGCCGTCGGCCAGGGCGGTCACGACCGGGTCGATCTCCCGACCACTCCGCACGCTCACCTTCAGGGGAACGCTGCTGGTGGGAGTCCCGTCGGCCCGGAAGCGCTGGGCATAGATGTCGGAAGTGGATTTGAAGAGGAAGAGATAATCGCTGGACCAGGCGAGGACGAAACTGCCATCGGCCAGCAGGCTGGCACCGGTGTTTTTCGGGTCCAAACCCGCGGCGTCGTCGGCGGGCGAGCCATGGATCTCATACCCTGTCGCATGAGAGCCGTCGAAGTCCTCCACATTCAGATAGCTGCCGTCAGACTGTTCGAAAATCACGTCGCGCAGCACACCCTCCGGAGTTACCGCCAAGGCATCCGACCAATTGAAGTCTTCCTGAGAGAAGGGGGGACTCACCGGCGGCTCCGGGGGCTCCGGCCCGAGCGGCTTGCCGGTCGGGTCGAAGAAGCGCCGCAAGACCGAGGAGGTGAGGCTGTAGTCGGGGGCATGATCGGTGCCGGCGACGGCCGTCCAGGCGACGGCGAAGCCACCACCCGGCGCCGCGGCGACCTGCGCGCAGCAGCGGCTGTACGGGCTGCTGCGGTGGATCTTGGCCGGCGGCCCGAGCGGAGCGCCGGTGCGGTCGAAGACCCGGGCGAAGACGCTATAGATATAGGTCTGATGGCGGTTCACCTGGTCCCAGACCACCACGAACCCATTGGGGAGAGCGGCGACCGAGTCGACGATCTGGCCCGCCGGCCGCAGGATCTCGATCTCGCCGGTCACCGCCCTGCCCTTGCGGTCGAAGAGCCGGGCGTACAGGGTTCCCGCGTTGGGCTGCTGGTTGGACAAGGCATTCCAGACCACCACGAAACCGCCATCCGGGAAGACCGCGACCTGGGACCCGCCGCCGGCGCCGACCTTGAAGGCGGGGCCGGCCTGCAGCGGTGGAGCGGCGGAGAGGAGAGAGGGGAAGAGCAGGAGCGGCAGCAGGGCGGCGCGGGCTAGAGTTCGCATGTCGTTACATTCTATCAGGCTTCCGACGACTGGCAATGGCTTGGCGTGGGGTTGTCGCGCAGGCACGGCCGCGAGCCTCCGACGGTCCAGCTCCAGAAGGCAGTCGTTGCGCCTCGGATGGCGACGACTGAATTCCAGGGGGCAGTCACTGCCCCTCGGACGCCGACGACTGAATTCCAGGGGGCAGTCACTGCCCCTCGGACGCCGATGACTGAATTCCAAGGGGCAGTCGCTGCCCCTTGGACGCCGATGACTGAATTCCAGAGGGCAGTCACTGCCCCTCGGACGCCGATGACTGAATTCCAGGGGGCAGTCGCTGCCCCTTGGACGCCGATGACTGAATTCCAGGGGGCAGTCACTGCCCCTCGGACGCCGATGACTGAATTCCAGGGGGCAGTCGCTGCCCCTTGGACGCCGATGACGAAATTCCAGGGGGCGGTCGCTGCCCTTTGGAAGGCGATGAGCGGCGCTGAATATCCGGTTGAGCCGTGAGGTGGCGCAGCGTTTCACCGCACGGCGGCGGCTCCTGCGCGGGCGGTCGCCGTGCTTGCGAGAGTGGCCCGAGCGGCAGTTGTACCTCTGCCGGTTGCTGGAGGAGGACGATCTATCAGCGGATTTTGCTGCGCTGCATCAGCCGGGCCAGACCTGATCGTCGTCCCAGGAAGTGTCGAACTCGCCCGGCGCGACGGGATTCGCGACGTAGCCCGCGCGGTGACGGCTCTCCAGCTCCAACTCGTGCCGCAAGAGGTGGGATGAAACCGTGTCTCCGCAGGGCAGAACCATAGGACCATCAAGGCCCAGACATCGGTGTGTAGACGGACGAGGCGCCGGCAGCAAGCCTCCAGCTGATAAACTCTCCCAGTGCGCGTCTACCTTGATCTCTGCTGCCTCAAGAGGCCCTTCGACCTTCAGGAGCAGCCCGTCATCCGCCTCCAGACCGAGGCTGTGCTCAGTATCCTGGCCCTTTCGTCGGACACCGTCGAGCTGCTCCGAAGTCCGGCTCTGGTCCTCGAGAACAGCCTGAACCCGAACCAGACCCGCCGCGAGGCGGTCGCTCTCTGGCTCTCCGAGGACGCTGCCGTCGCTCCCGACGAGACCGACCTGGCCGTTCGCATCGCTGAGCTCACGGCCAAGGGCTTTAAGAGCTTTGACGCCTTTCATCTCGCATCAGCAGAGCTGGCTGGCGCGGACGCTTTTCTCATCGTCGACCTTCAGATCCTCAGGCTCGCGTCACGGGTGGCCGGCGAGCTTCACGTCCGGGTCACCGACCCCGTCCACTTCGTCGAGGAGGTCTCTCAATGGAAGCACTGATCACCAACCAGAGTGAGCTGAGGAATCGTGGGTTCCGCGCCCTCACTGAAGCCCTCGGCTGGGCCAACGCAGTCCGCTTCTTACGCCAGTATGACCCCGGGGCAGGCAACTACACCGAGGAACGTCGGACTCTGCTGCCGGACTGGGATGCACCTACTCTGATCCAGAAAGCCAAGGAGCTGCAGAAGCCGGGCTCCTGAGGCAGAGCCGCCCCTACCCCGGCAGCGCCACCCCCGCCATCAGCCACAGCATCACCGCCTTCTGCACGTGCAGGCGGTTCTCGGCCTCGTCGAAGATGCGGCTCTGCTTGCCGTCGGCGACCTCGGCGGCGACCTCTTCGCCGCGGTGGGCGGGGAGACAGTGGAGGAAGACCGCGTCCTCCCGGGCGTGTGCCATGAGCGCGGCGTCGACGGTGAAGCCTTTGAAGGCCTGGATTCGCTTCTGGGCCTCCGCCTCCTGGCCCATCGAGGCCCAGACGTCGGTGTAGACGGCCGAGGCGCCGGCGACCGCGGTCTTGGAGTCGCGGGTCAGCTCGAGCTTCGTCCCCGCTGCCGCCGCGTCCTGCCTCGCGAGGTCGGCATAGTGGGGGTTGACCTCGTAACCTTCGGGGGAGGCCACGGCGACGTCCATCCCCACCTTGGCGGCGGCGAAGAGGAGCGAGTGGGCCATGTTGTTGCCGTCGCCCACGTAGGCGAGCTTGCGGCCGGAGAGATCGCTGCCGAAGATCTCGGTCAGGGTGAAGTAGTCGGTCAGCGCCTGGCACGGGTGGAGATCGTCGGTCAGGCCATTGATCACCGGGATCGAACCGTACTTTGCGAGGTCGAGCACCGTCTGGTGGGCGAAGGTGCGGGCCATGATGCCGTCGACGTAGCGCGACAGGACCCTGGCGGTGTCGGCGATCGGCTCGCCGCGCCCGAGTTGGATGTCGCGGCTGGAGAGGAAGAGGGCGTGGCCGCCCATCTGCACCATGCCGACCTCGAAGCTCACCCGGGTGCGGGTCGAGGACTTCTCGAAGATCATCCCCAGGCTCTTGTGGGCGAGGGCGGTGCGGTATTTCTCGGGATGGGCCTTGACGTCGGCGGCGAGGCGGAAGAGTCCGGCGACCTCGGCCGCGGTCAGGTCGTGGACGGAGATCAGATGGCGCAGATCGGGCGTTTGGGGCATGGAATCTCCTCGAAAAATTGGGCTTTAGAGCGGGTCGCGTTCGATCGGCATCGTCATGCAGCGCGGACCGCCGCGGGCCCGCGACAGCTCGTTGGCGGCCAGGGTGACGACGGTCGGCCCGCCGCCCACGAGGTCGTGGCCACCGGCCACCACCTCCTCCTCGGTGAGGATGCGGAAGCCGCGCCGTCCCAGCTCCTCGATGGTCTTTCGGTTCCGGCGGTAGAGCAGGATGACCCCGGGAGCGAGGGCGAAGGCGTTGGCGCCGTCGGTCCACTGCTCGCGCTGCTGGTCGATGGCCTCGGCGGCGCCGCCGCAGGGCACCACGTCGAGCGCGAGGCCCAGGTCGGCGAGAGCGGTGAGCAGCGAGGTGCGGACGGCGAAGGTCAGCTCGCGGGCCAGGAGGTCGACGTAGTAGACGTGCGCCGCCTCGCGACCACCCGGCTGGATGACCGGCAGGTGGGCGAGGCAGGTGTGGCGGTCGATCAGGGTGAAGACGGTGTCGAGATGCATGTAGGAGCGCTTGGGCGGCATCTCGACGAGGATCAAGTGCCGGAACGGCGTCTCCTCACGGCGCAGGTACTCGGCGAGCACCTCGACGCCGCGCCGGTTGCTGCGCTCGGAGAGGCCGACGAGGACGATCTCCGGCGAGACCACGAGGACGTCGCCGCCCTCCAGGCTGGCGTAGGGATACTGGGGATCGTGATGCGGCGCGGCGACCGGCGGGACGTCGATCTCGAACAGGTCGGCGTAGCCCTGGAGAGCCGGATGGTAGTTGAACAGGGTGCGCGAGAGAAGCGGCTCGCGCTCCCGCGCCTCGGTCGCCATGGACGGGCAGATCACCCGGTCGCCGAGCACCACCTGGGAGTCGCGCTGGAAGAAGTAGTTGGGGAGCGGCGCCAGGTCGAAGAACCGGCGGCCGCCCGCCTCGACCGCATCGGGTCCCGCCAGCACCCCTTCGATGAGCAGGGCGGCCAGGCGGTCGGCCGGCAGCTCCGCCAGTCGGGAGACGAGACTCGCCCCCACGCCGTACTCGCGCTGCAGCTCGTCGAGCAGCCGGGCGCGCGGCACCGCCTCGCGGAGGACCTGGGCGAGCAGGGTCTCGCCGTCGAGCACCTCGACGCCCCCCTGGCGCATCACCTGGGTGAAGAGGTCGTGCTCCTCGCGCGCCTCGTCGCCATAGAGAATGTCGTCGAAGAGGAGCTGCTCCATCATCGACGGGGGCATCCGGTCGATCTCCAGCCCGGGGCGGTGAACGAGGACGCGGCGCAGCCGTCCGATCTCTGAATCCACGTGAACGCGCATGGTGGTCTCGGGTGCCGGCCGGCCCTGACGGCCTGCGATGTCGCCGGCGGATTGAAGATGGCAAGGCGCCGGGTTCGGCGCGGCGGCGCATTGTATCATCCCGCCCATGCCCGAACTTCCCCAGAACCCTCTCTACGAGCGCTACGCCTCCCGCGAGATGGCCCGGCTGTTCTCAAGCCAGCACCGCTTCGGCGAGTGGCGACGGCTCTGGATCACCCTCGCCGAGTGTCAGAAGGAGCTCGGCCTGCCGATCACCGAGGCGCAGATCCGCGCCCTCCAGGCGGTGGCCGGCGACTTGGACCTCGACCGGGTGGCCGAGCTCGAACGGCGCACGCGGCACGACGTGGTGGCCCACCTGCGCCACTTCGCCGAGCAGGCAGACCGGGTCGAGCCGGGGGCCGGCGGCATCCTCCACCTGGGGGCGACCTCCGCCTTCCTGACCGACAACACCGACGCCCTTCTCGCCCGTGACGCCCTCCGCCTCCTCACCCGCCGTCTGGCCGCGGCCGGAGAGGCCCTGGCCGAGTTCGCCCGCCGCACCAAGGACCTCCCCACCCTCGCCTACACCCACTTCCAGCCGGCCCAACTCACCACCATGGGCAAGCGGGCCTGCCTCTGGCTCCAGGACCTCCTCATGGACCTGGACGAGGTGCGGCACCGGTTGGCCGGCCTGCGCTGCCGGGGCGTGAAGGGGACGACCGGAACCCAGGCGAGCTTCCTCACCCTCTTCCATGGGGACGCCGAAAAGGTCCGCACGCTCGACCGCCGTTTCGCCCTACGGCTGGGCTTCGCCGCGAGCTTCCCGGTGACCGGCCAGACCTACCCGCGGAAGCAGGACAGCCAGGTGCTCCAGACCCTGGCCGGGATCGCCGAGAGCTGCCACAAGTACGGCACCGACCTGCGCCTCCTCCAGGGGGTGGGCGAGCTCGCCGAGCCGTTCGACGCCGAGCAGGTCGGCTCCTCGGCCATGGCCTACAAGCGCAACCCGGTGCGCGCCGAACGGATGTGCGGCCTCGCCCGCCGGCTGATCACCGACAGCCTGAACGGCCCCCTGAACGTCGCCACCCAGTGGCTGGAGCGCAGCCTCGACGACTCGGCCAACCGGCGGCTGGTCCTCGCCGACTCGTTCCTGACCGCCGACGCCGTCGTCGGCCTCGCCGGGCACATCGCCGCGGGGTTGACGGTGCGGGAGACCACGGTGGCGGCGCGGGTCGCCCGCGAGCTGCCGTTCATGGCGACCGAGACCCTGCTCATGGAGGCCGCCCTGCGCGGCGGCGATCGCCAGGTCCTCCACGAGCGCATCCGGGGCTACAGCCTGGAAGCGCAGGGCGAGCTCGAGCAGGGCGGGGAGAATCGGTTGATCGACCGCATCGTGGCCGATCCCGACTTCCGGCTGACCCAAGCGGAGGTCGAGCCGTGGCTCGATCCGCGTGTCTTCACCGGGCGCTCGGCGGCGCAGGTCGAGGAGTTCCTCGCGGAGGTGGCTGCACCCGCCCTGGCCGGAATCGAGGCAGCGACCGTCGAGGCCCCCCGGATCTGAAAGCGCGGGTCACACCGCGGTAATGCGTCCGGACGTACCGGAATGCCGCCGAAATGCGGTAACCCGGCGAAAATTCGGGTTGTGCTATAGTCTCTTTTCAGCGCAGCTAGTACCGAGCGCCGCAGGGACCCACGAACTCGCCAGGAGGGTTGACGAGCATGGATCATACGGCACTACCGACAAGAGCTACCTCTCCCACCAGAAGTAGCTGCAAGCTTAATGCCGCCGGGCGCGCCCAACACCGACCGGCACCACCCGGGCGGGCTTTCTCTCTCTCCGGCACCCGGCGCTCCCTCCCCTTCCTCTCGCTCCTGGTCCCGCTCCTCCTCCCGATCCTCACCACCGGCTGCTCCAGCGCCCACCCGCGGCTGCGTCCCAGCCAGCCCGGCCCCACCGGACCGGTCGAGCGCGGCATGGCCTCCTGGTACGGGCCGGGGTTCGACGGGCACCGCACGGCGAGCGGCCAGCGCTACCGCCGGACCGAACTGACCGCCGCCCACCGGACTCTCCCCTTCGGCACCCGGGTGCAGGTCAGGAACCTGGAGAACGGCGCCTCCGTGGTGGTGAAGATCAACGACCGCGGCCCCTTCTCGCGCGGCCGGGTGATCGACCTTTCCTATGAGGCGGCGCGCCAGCTGGGAGTTTCCGGCCCGGGAACGGCGCAGGTCGAGATCGCCGTGCTGGGCACGGAGGGGGACGTCCCTCCCGAGACCCACTACAGCTACACCGTCCAGGTTGGCGCCTACAGCGACCCCGATCTCGCGGTCCTCCTGCACCGCGACTTGAAGCGTCTCTATCCCGAGGCCTACGTCCACTCGGACGGCACCTGGAACCGCGTGCAGGTCGGGCTCTTCACCGACCGTGAAAACGCCGAGAGCCTCCGCCGAGAGCTGGCCGCCATGGGAATGCCGGCGCTCGTAGTCGCCGCGGCGCACTGAGAACGCCCTATCCGATCTCCAATCCTGGAGCGGGGCAGGGCAGGCACAGGGGCCTGCCCCTACCCTGCCCTACCTGGGCACTCGACCCCAGTGTCGGGTTTGGGTAAGATCCCGCCCTCGTGGCGTCCCTCAACATCTTCATCGACGAATCTGGGAACTTCGACTTCTCGGTCCGGGGGACCAAGTACTTCCTGCTGACCGCCGTTTCGACGACCGGGTGCGCAGATCTCTTCTCCGAGTTCTTCGAGCTCAAGCATAGGTTGGCAGCCTCCGGCCTCGAGCTGGAGGAGTTTCACGCCACAGAAAACAAGCAGGCTGTCCGGGATGAGATGTACAAGATGATCGAACGACACTGTGAGCATCAGTGCCTCACCATCGACTCGGTCATCGCCCAGAAAAACAAGACCAATCCCTCTATCCGAGCCGATGCCGTCTTTTATGCCAAGATGCTCCAGACCCTACTGCAGTGGGTTTTCAAGCACAGACCAACGACAGATGTCGACAGAATTCTGGTTTGGGCAGCAAGAATTGGGACCAATAAGAAGCGGGGATTATTCGAGAAGACGATCAAGGGCTATCTCTCGAATGAGCTCAACGCGAGACACCCCTATCATCTGTTCATCCACAGCGCAGCTTCGCACCCCATGTTACAGGTGGCTGATTACTGCAGCTGGGCGATCATCAAGAAGTGGAAAGACGCAGAGCTGAGACCCTACTCAAAGATCCACCACGCGGTGCTCACAGAGTTTGAGATCTTCCGGTCTAGGACGAAGCAGTACTACTAAAAAAAATCGACCCACTCACCTATCCTCCGAGGAGGAAGAGCCCCCGGGGCTCTTTTCGGCAAGTGGGAACCTTTGGACGCTAGTATGGCGTCGCCTCGGGTCCGCTGTCAACCCCTCCGCCGGAGCTCAGCGCTCGTTCAACTCGGCCAACCATGCCTTGATCCCGGTGTCCAGCCGGTGGCGGTCGCGGTGGCGTTCCACGGCGATCTGGACCAGGCGGTCGACGAGCTGTGGCAGGGGGAGGCCGGAGAGGCCCCAGAGTCGCGGGTACATGGAGATGCTGGTGAAGCCGGGCAGGGTGTTGACCTCGTTGACGTAGAGACCCTCTTCGCCCCTGTCCTCTTCATAGAGGAAGTCGACCCGCGCCATGCCGGCGCCGCCCAGGGCGGCAAAGCCGCGGATGGCGAGGTCCTGGAGGCGCGCGGCGACCGCCGCGGGCAGCTCGGCCGGGGCGATGAGCTGCGCGTTGTCCTCCAGGTACTTGTCGGCGTAGTCGTAGAAGTCGTTGCCGGGGACGATCTCGCCGATGGCCGAGGCTTCGAGCCTGCCGTAGCCCAGGACCGCGCATTCGAGCTCTCGCCCCTTCACCCCGCGCTCGACGAGCACCGCGTCGTCGAACTGGAGGGCGAAGCGGATCGAGGTCTCCTGGCAGGAGCGGCTGTCGACCCGCTTGACACCCACCGAGGAGCCGCCCACGCTCGGCTTGACGAAGAGCGGCAGCGGGAGGCGTTCGAGGCGCGCTACGAAGGCCTGGGGATCGGCCTCGAAGGCGGCGCGGGTCGTCGTCTCGTAGTCGACGACCGGCACCCCGGCCGCCGCCATCACCCGCTTGGCGAGCACCTTGTCCATGGCGAGGGCGGAGGCGGTGACCCCCGGCCCCACGTAGGGGAGGTCGAGCATCTCGCAGAGCCCCTGGAGGGTGCCGTCCTCCCCCCAGGTCCCATGCACGATGGGGAAGAGCGCCTCGGCCCCCGACCCGGTAAGGTGGACGAGGGTGGGAGCGACCGGCGCTCCGACCGGCTCGATCGCCTTGTCGCCGCCTGCCAGCACCGCGGCCGCGGCCGCGGGCGGAATCCAGCAGCCGTCCTGGGCGATTCCCAGGGCGATGACCTGGTGCCCCGCCTCGGTCAGACCCCGCGCCACCGTGCGGGCCGAGGTGATCGAGACCTGGTGCTCTACGCTGCGCCCGCCGAAGATGAGACCTACGTTCATGCGCCATCCCTTTCCCAAGGCGGCGATCTTACCAGCCCGGGGACGATCGGTCGCTATCGAGACGGAAACCGATCCGGTTGCCTCCTCCCCAGGATTTTAGTAGAGTCTAGGCATACCACCTGAGCTTCGAGGGAATGCCGCACAGCGGCCCTGGTTTCCGTCGAGACTCGTGTGCGCGAGGTCCACCATGAATTTTCTTTTCGTCTCCCTGGTCGCATCGGCATTGCTGCTTTCCATTGCGCTACGGATTAATTTTTTAAGATGGAAAGCGCCACGGTTGGAGCGGCAGGGCGAATTTCCGGCCACCACGATCCTCGTGCCGGCCAGGAACGAGGAGGCGAACATCGGGCCCTGCGTGACGTCGCTGCGCCGGCAGGGTGGCTCCTCCTCCCTGATCGTCGTCGACGACGGTTCGACCGACCGAACGGCGGCCATCGTCTCAGACCTGGCGGCAGACGACCCGCGGATCGAGTTGGTGGCGGCAGGGGACGTGCCACCGGCCTGGAGAGGGAAAGTTCACGCTCTTTCGGTGGGCATGGATCGCGTGACAACCCCCTGGATTCTGACGACCGATGCGGATACGCGACATGCGCCAGGACTGCTGGCCCGGGCGCATGCGACGGCAGCGCACCGGCATTTGGACTGGATCTCTCTCGCCGGCCAGCAGGAGGTCCAGGGAGTGGGAGAAAACCTTCTCACTCCACCCGTCTTCGCCGTGCTGGATGCCGTCCTCGGCAACTGGACCCGCGCCGCGTCGGGTGGCGCGACCCTCGCCAATGGACAGTACATCCTCGTGCGGAGCGCGGCGATCCAGGCGATCGGTGGCTTTGCGGCGGTCCGCTGTGTACCGATCGACGACGTGGCGTTGGCGGTCGAGCTCAAAGCGGCAGGCTTTCAGGGAGGATTCTTTCGCGCTCCGGAAGAATTGAGAATTCGGATGTACCAGGGGTTCGGCGCCTCGGTCCGCGGCTGGCGCAGAAGCCTGGGGGCCCTGTTCGGTGGCCGGTGGACCCAGGCCCTGGGCGTGCTGCTGGTGCTCTTGGGGCCCTCCGTGCTGCTGGGCTTCGAGCTCGCCAGGAGGGAGGGGCCGGCAGCCCTGGCGCTGTGGCTGGGGGGAGCCGTGACCTCGATGGTCCTGCGGCGCGGCAGCCGGCATTCTCCTCGATGGGGCCTCCTCTATCCCCTGGATGCCCTGGTGCTGAGCGGAGTCCTGCTCCTCGCTCTCCGCGACTACAGTCGCGGCTTCTTCGCCCCCTGGAAGGGGCGGGAGATGCCGGTCGCCGCGCCGTCCCTGACTCCCGAGGGTTAGCCGGGTTAACCGAGGTCAACCCGGTAGGCGCTCTTCACCTCGGGGAGCGCCTGGAGGCGGGCGATGAGATCGTCCTTGGGCTCCTGGTCGAGGCGGAGCACGGCCAGGGCCACCGCCTCGCGGCCCTCGGTGGCCTCGCGACGGGCGAGGTGGATGTCGGCAATGTTCACCCCGGCCTGACCCAGGAGAGTGCCGAGCTTCCCCACCACGCCGGGGACGTCGCGGTTCTCCAGCACCAGGAGCCTCCCCGCCGGCCGGAACTCCAGGCGGAAGCCGCCGAAGCGGACCACCCGGGGGTCGCGGTCGCCGAAGAGGGTGCCATCGAGCTCGACCCGCTTGCCGCCGCCGGAGAGGCTCACCCCGACCAGGTGCGGGTAGTCGCCGCTGCCGCTGTGGGTCGAGCGCACCACCTGGATGCCGCGGCTTTCGGCGATCCGCTCGGCGTTGACGTAGTTGACCCCCTCGTTCAGGAAGTTGGAAAGCACTCCCTTCAAGGCCGCCACGGCGACCGGCACCCGGTACCCCTCCTCGATCCCCCAGAGCTCGACGGCGAGCTGCTGCGGCGCGCTCCCCAGGAGCTGGCCGGCCATCCTCCCCAGCCGCTCGGCAAGGGCTAAATAGGGCTCCACCCGGCCGCCGGTGGGGCGGAACGGCAGGTTGACCGCGGCGACCGAGAGCGAGCCCGAAAGGGCGGCGAGGAGCATTTCCGCGGTCTCCTGCGAGATGCGCTCCTGGGCCTCCCGGGTCTGGGCGCCGATGTGCGGCGTCGCCACCACCTTGGGATGGCGGACGAGCGTGAGGTCCTTCGGCGGCTCCTCGGCGTAGACGTCGAGGCCGGCGCCGCCCAGATGGCCGCTCTCCAAAGCGGCGAAAAGCGCCGCCTCGTCCACCACCCCGCCTCGGGCGCAGTTGATGAGGAGCGCCCCGGGACGCATGCGGGCGATTCGCTCGGCCGAGAGGAGGTTTTTCGTCTGCTCGGTCAAGGGGATGTGGAGGGTGACGACGTCGGCCCGGGCGAGGAGGTCGTCGATCGACAGCAGCTCGACCTCCAGGCGGCGGGCGGCCTGCTCGTCGAGGAACGGATCGAAGGCCACGACCCCCATCTCGAAGCCGCGGGCGCGCGCCGCCACCCGCTGGCCGATGCGGCCGAAGCCGATCACCCCCAGGGTCTTGCCCTGGAGCTCGACGCCTAAGAAGCTCTTCCGGTCCCAGACCCCCGCCTTCATCGAGGCGTCGGCCGCCGGGACGTTCCGGGCGACGGCGAGGAGGAGGGCGAAGGTGTGCTCGGTCGCCGACATCAGGTTGGCGGTGGGGGCGTTGACCACCAGGATGCCGCGCTCGGTGGCCGCCTGGACGTCGACGTTGTCGACCCCGATCCCCGCCCGCCCCACCACCTTGAGCCGCTTGCCGGCGGCCAGGAGGTCGGCGGTCACCTGGGTCATGCTGCGCACCACCAGGGCGTCATAGTCGGCGATCATCTCCGTAAGCCGCGGCCGCTCCTCGGCGGTCATCTGGTGGACTTCGAGCCCCGAGGCCCGGAGCAGCTCGAGCCCCAGGGGATCGAGCGGATCGGAGACGAGGATGCGGTGCGGCGCCGGGCTCCCGGCCTTCTCTGCAGTTTCGGGCATGGCCGTCATCCTCGCGCCGGAGCGCCCGTCGGTACGTGGACCAGGCCGGCGAGGACCTCGTCGGTCACGGCGAGGAGACCTTCGAGATCGCTCGCCCGGACCTCGCCCATGTGCCCGATGCGGAAGGTGGAGGGTTTCCAGTCTCCGTAGCCGCCGCCGATCGTGTAGCCGCGGCTCGCCAGACCCTTGACGATCGCCTGCGGATCGACCCCGGCGGGCGGTTTCAGGCAGCTCACCGTTACCGAGCAGGCATTCGCCGCCGAGGCGTAGGCGCAGCCGCGCTCTGCCGCCCAGGCCGCGGTCTGCTCGGCGAGGCGGGCGTGGCGCGCCCAGCGCTCCTCCATCCCCTCGGCCATCATGCTGTCGAGTTGGACGTCCAGGGCGTAGAGGAGGGGGATGGCCGGAGTGGTGATGAAGCCGCCCTCGCGGTGCTTGTCGCGGTAGCGCAGGAGGTCGGAGTAGAAACCGCGGTGCGGAACTCGGGCGGCGCGCTCCGCGGCGCGCTCGGAGAGGGTGAAGACGGTCAGGCCGGGAGGCAGGGCGAGCGCCTTCTGGGTGCCGGCGAGGACCACGTCGATCCCCCAGGCCTCGGACTCGACCGGCGCCCCGCCCAGCGAGGAGACGGTGTCGACGATCAAGAGGGCGTCGCTCTCCTCGCGCACGACGCGGGCGATCTCTGCGAGCGGGCTCATTGCTCCGGTCGAGGTCTCGTTGTGGACCAGGGTGACCGCCTCGTAGCGCTTGCGGCGCAG
>DASQPA010000470.1:0-17876 GCA_035644215.1 Thermoanaerobaculia bacterium | reverse complement strand
AGCCCCCCAGCCGGGCAGGGACCCACCATCCACCCCATGCATAGGGAGTCGACGAGCTATCGAGAAGTTGTGACAACATCAACCAGGGTGGTCCCATGCTGGTGGCTAACACCTGGTCCCTTCCGCGTGGCTAGTGACACCCAGGCGGATCGGAATAACCTCCCAGAAACCCATACGGCGGGGCGTCTCCCGCATAGGCAGAACGCCGAACCCTCAATCGCCGTTGGAGACGCCCCGACCCCGGGATTCCTTCAGCGTTTACGTTGTCGCGAGAGGCGTCTCTACATCCGACCCACTGGCGTTCTTCTCTTGCCATCGCCTCGGGTTCGCCTGGATATAGATCTGCATCGCCTGTAAGGCCGCGGTATCACCGAGGATCTGGTCATAGAATCGCCGTTGCCAGGCAAAATCTCGCCACCCTCTATCCCAGATCCACTTGGTACAATTCGCCTTGAACTGACCGACTATGGCACCCAGGGAATGCGACGCCAATCGCCCTACCTGCCCTTCGACGGCAGCGGGTGCTTGAGATGGCGAGTCCGCAAGGACCAGGATGCCGTGGAGGTGGTCCGGCATGATGATCCAGGCATCCAGTGTGATATGGGGCCAGAGCCGGGGAATCCGTAGCCATTCCCGCGCCACGATCTCGCCGATCGGAGACAGAACGACAGTGTCGTTGGAGATCTTGCCCAGACAGCAGTTCCGGGCCTGCGTGCAGATCGTGACCGCATAGGCTCCGGCCTGACGGTAGTCCCAGCCGGGGAGCCGGGCAGAGGGAACCCGGTAACGATCGCGATACCGAATCGACATTGCATCCCGACTCTACATCCCCAGTCGGTGCGTCTGCACCTCGCCCAGATACGCCGACGGCCCGGAGAACGCGGATTCCCGGGCCGTCGGCACTGTCGAGCCAGATTGGATTTAGTGGTCGGCGCCCGCGCGGTAGGCCAGGGCGAGCTTGAGCTGCTCGATGGCCTTCTCGCTCGCCGCGATCGCATCGGCCTTGTGGCCTCCGAAGTCGTGCGGAGCCTTCTGCATGTACTCGACCGCGTCCTGGAGAGAGTGGATGGCCTTGGCGATCCGCGGGTGCATCGCCCTTTCACCCTTCATCCCCGGTCCGGCCGCCGAGGCCGGGGTGATGAACGGCAGGGTCAGGAGGAGGACGGCCATTGCGATCGTTGCAACTCTGCGCTTCATGGGAGGCTCTCCTTTTAGAGGTTGAGACAACCGAACGAGCCTAGCAGAGAGCCTTCCTCGACCGGTGCTGCCGAAGCGAAAACTTTGCAACTTCTTTATGCCTCCTCGCCCAGACGGTGCTTCTGCACCTTGCCCAGGGCGTTCCTCGGCAGCGAAGCGAGGTAGCGGAAGGTCCGCGGCACCTTGAACCCGGCGAGCTGCCCCTTGCAATAGGCGAGGAGCGCCGCCTCGTCGAGCTCCCCTTCGGCCACCAGGAAGGCGACCGGCACCTCCCCCCACTCCGGGTGCGGCCGGCCGACCACCGCCGCCTCGCGGATTCCGGGGTAGGCGGCGAGCACCTCCTCGACCTCCCGCGGGTAGACGTTGAAGCCGCCGGAGAGGATCAGCTCGCTCGACCGCCCGAGGAGGGTCACAGCGCCGGTCGCCGGGTCCCGTCGCGCCAGGTCGCCGGTCTTGAACCAGCGGCGGCCCAGGGCGTCGTGGACGAAGCTCTCCGCGGTCTTCTGGGGCGCCCGCCAGTAGCCCGAGAAGACGTTCGAGCCGCGCACCAGGAGCTCCCCCTCCTCCCCCGCCGGCCGGTCCTTCCCCACTGGCTCCTCCCAGGTCACGATGCGGATCGAGACGCCGGGGAGCGGCGTCCCCACCTGGCCGGGGACGCGGGGGCCGGCGTAGGGGTTCGAGAGGTTCATGCCGGTCTCGGTCATCCCGTAGCGTTCGAGGATGGCATGGCCGGTCCGCTCCTGGAAGGCGGCGAAGGTCTCGGGAGAGAGCGGGGCGCTCCCCGAGCAGCAGAGACGCAGGCGGCCGAGGGCCGATCCGGCGCCGGTCTGGCGCAGCGCCTCGACCAGGCGCACGTACATGGTGGGGACGCCGAAGAAGAGGGTGGGTCGGGGAACCTCGCCCCCCGCTGGAGCGGCCGGTACCCCGAGATCGGCCGCCACCCGGGCGGCGTCGAAGCGGCGATGGAGGTGGACGGTGGCGCCGGCGGCGAGGGCGGTGGTCAGGCCGACGACCAGGCCGTGGGTGTGGAAGAGCGGCAGGGTGAGGAGAAGGACGTCCTCCCGCTCCCAGGCCCAGGCGGCGAGGAGGCCGGTGACCGTGGCCAGGACGTTGTCATGGGAGAGCATCGCCCCCTTGCTCCGCCCGGTGGTCCCCGAGGTGTAGAGGAGCATGGCGAGGTCGCCGCCGTCGACGATCGGAAGGGGCGGAAGGTCCGTGGGGGTGGTCGCCGGTATCACCGGTATCGCCGGCGTCGCCAGGTCATCCAGCTCCTCCGCCAGAATGACTTCCACCCCTCCCCGCTCCTCCGGCGCCAGCTCGGCCCAGACCGGCAGCTGGTCCGTTTCGGTGAACAGGAGCTTGGGCTCGGCGTCCCCCAGCATGTGCGCGATCTCGCGCCGCCGGTAGGCAAGATTGATCGGCACCAGGACCGCCCCCAGGGCCAGGACCGCCAGGTAGGCGACGACGAATTCCACCCGGTTGCCGAGGAAGAAGGCCACCCGGTCGCCCTTCCCGATCCCCTTCCGGCCAAGCCCCAGGGCGAGGCGCCGGGCGCGGTCGAACAGCTCCTCATAGGTGAGGCCGGCGGTCCCGGGCGCCGCCACCAGGGCGAGCTTCCCCGGCGCCCGGCGGCAAGGGATGGCGAAGAGGTCGTGGAGGTTCATGGAGGGCGCGAGTGTACCAGCCGGGAGGGGCGGGCCGCCTTGCGCGCGGGGCCAAAACGCCATGAAAGTCGTGGAAAAGCTCTCCGGGTCGACTTCCTGCGTCTCCGGCTCGACTTCCGGTCCCTCCGGGTCGACTTCCCACGCCTTGAAAGTTACTTCCGATGCCTCCGGGAAGACTTCCCACGCGTCCGGCTCGACTTCTTTCGTCTCCGGCTCGACTTCCCATGCATGGAAAGTTACTTTCCATGGCTCCGGGAAGACTTTCCGTGCGTCCCCGAAGACTTTCCACGCCTCCGGAAGCGTCCGGAGAGCTTCTGGAAGCTCCCGGAGAGTTTTGGGAAGTGTCCGGAGGGTTTCTGGAAGCGTCCGGAGAGTCTTGGGGAGCGCCCGGAGGGGCTCGGGAAGCGTCCGGAGAGTTTTGGAAAGTGCCCGGAGGGTTTCCGGAAGCGTCCGGAGAGACTCCGGAAGTGCCCGGAGACGGCCAGGAAGCTCCCGGAGAGGTTTCGGAAGCGTCCGGAGCGGTTCTGGAAGGTACCGGAGGGCCCTGAGCCGCAGGATCTTGGCCTTGGCCGTTACGCCGGCAAAAACGGAATCCCCAGCGTCCCCGCCATGTACCCGGTCAAGAGATCGCCGTCCCAGCCGCCGAACCAGTAGGTGACCGGCCAGGGGTGGTGGGTGTCGGCCTGGCCTTTGAGCTTCTCCAGCCCCTCGATCCGCTGCGGACCGTTGTTGTTGTGGCTGTAGGTGAGCTGGAAGGCGAGCTTGCTGCTCACCCGGTCGCCCCAGAACTCGATCTGGTAGATGCGGGTCTTCAGGGCCTGGATCTTGGCCTGGATGCCCTCGCGATCGGTGTTGCCGGGATCGCCGGCCGCCAGCTTCTTCTCCAGTTGCTCGATGCGCTCGGTCAGGTAGCGCCTGCGGTCGCGGAAGTAGGAGAACTGGTCGAAGACGCGGAGGATCGCCATCACCTCGGTCGAGGAAGAGGAGAAGGCGGTGGGGAGCCTTCGGGCGTAGAGGGCCGGGTCCTCGATCTTCCAGATCTTCTGTTCGGGATCGGCCGGGTTCAGGTAGTCCTTGGCGAAAATCGAGACCCCGTCCCCGCGGATCGCCAGCTCGAAGGGGTTGACCACGAAGGCCATGTTGTCGTCCGAGCCCACGATGTTGTTGCGGCTGTCGTAGGTCGGACCGTCGAACGGCTCGTTCTTCCCCTCCAGGTAGACCTTGGCACCGAGGAGCGCGTTGCCCGGCGGATAGGAATCGCCGTCGAAGCTGACACCGGTGACGTTCACCCCGATCTGGATCCCCATCCGCTCGGCCGGCTCGCGCAGGTTCTTCTTCGCGAACGCAGGGCTGACCTGGGTGCGGATCACCGCGTCGAGCTCGTCCTCCCCCAAAAGCGACATGGTGTAGCCGGAGACGCCGCGCGCCTCGTTCGTGGGATCGGGGTCGGTCGCCAGGCGGCAGAGGAAGTAGCCCTGGAACTGGATCGTCAGCAGCTTCGCGTAGGTCATGGGCAGCCTCCCTTACGGCGCGACGACGAACTGCGGCAGCTGGCCGATCTGATAGATCCGCCGCAGGTTGTTGGACATGGCGGTGGCGCTTTCGAGGACGAAGGCGAGCTGGCGCTTCAAATACGGCAGGTCGTCCGCGCTCCGCGCCACGGAAAGCAGGTTCTCCGTCGAGAGGGCGGTGAGCTCGGCCACGATGTGGGCGAAGCGGTGGAGGAAGAAATCGACGTTGCCGAGCTGGTCCGGATCGTAGTGGGCGAGGAGCTTCTCGTCCTCCGGGGTCAGATGGTAGCTCGGGCCGGTGGTGTGGACGCCGTCGCCGGATTGGGTGTAGGCCAGCACTTCGGCGATGGGCCGCAGGAGCATGGTCATGGCCGGGCCGAAGGCGGTCTCCTGGAGGGCCGAGCTGAAGAAGGGATACGTCTGGTTCGCCACCGGGACGAAGTTCTTGTAGAGCGAGGTGAGGACGAAGGTGAGCGTCGCGTAGCTGTAGTTGTAGAGGTCGAAGGTGCGCCGCGCGAAGGGGTGGGTGATCGCCTCCCGTCGCGGGTTCTTGGGCAGCGGGAGCGACGGCTCGAAATGGGGATCGCGCTTGAGCTCGGCCGCCAGCTCCTCCCGGATGTCGTAGAACCGGCGGAAGTGGCTCTGGAAGCCGGGCGGCGCGTCGATCCCCTCCCCCTCCTCGACGATCAGCTCCAGGGCGAGGGTCGCTGAGGCGGCGTCGGTGATGGGGAAGATGTTGATCTGGTACTCGACGGGGACGAAGACCTGCTGGTTGGGGTTGCCGGTGAACAGGTCCGGCAACTCGTTGACGGCCTGCTGGATCTGGTCGTAGAGCTCCTGGATCGTGCCCGGGTGGATCTCTTTGTCCGGCTGCAGGTGAGTGCGGGCGAGCGTGTAGGGCGGAACGGCGGCACCGGCGGCACCGGCGGCGAGCCGGTCGGGGGTGTAGTTGGCGAGCGAGTGGGAGCCACAGGGGTGCTCGGGGGTGCCGAAGCACCAGGTGGGGATCGGGTCGCCGCTTTTCTGGAGCGTGTCGTAGCCTGGGCTCTCGGCGCAGACGAAGCGGCCGATGGTCTGCAGGTTGAAGCGCTCGAAGACGAACGGGATGTCGCACGGCACGACTGCGCCGCTCCGGGCGCCGAAGCCGGCGAGGTGCGTCCCCAGGTAGTAGCGCGACTGGCGGGGGATGTTCTCGCGGCTGAACCAGGGGTCGGCCCCCAGGGCCGTCAGGAGCCCGTTGACCAGAGCCAGGTGCTCCATCTCCTGCCGCGCCACCATGAGGAGGGTCGATCCCCAGCGGCGGACGAGCTCGAACTGCGCCGCGCTGCAATGCTCATCGGGCCGCTTCTTCATCGAGAAAGCGGCATATAGATAAATGACCATGAGCTGCTGCTCGATCTCCGACGCCTCACGGAGGGCGCGGATGAGCTGCGGCTTGGTCTGGATGGGTCCGCGGATCTCCGGCTGCGATGGGCTCATGGGTGGCCTCCTGCTGGAAGATACTACGAATGAATGGAGTCGGCTGGAGAGTAGGCCCTTGCATGCTGTAAACTAATCACCCTTCTCTTTAGAGGCTACCTAGGGAGGTTGTTTTGCCGGCGTTCCGAGATCCCGGTTCCCCACCCGAGCGAGTCGGGCCGTATCGCCTGGAGGAGCCGCTGGGACACGGTGGCATGGGCACGGTCTGGCGCGCCTGGGACGAGCGGCTGAAACGTCAGGTCGCGGCCAAGCAGATCCGCGTCGACACGGCCGTCGCCGACATCCGCGCACGGCTGCGCCGCGAGGCCCAGACGGCGGCCCGTCTCAACCATCCCGCCCTCGTCCACATCTACGACATCGTCTTTGAGGACGAGGGCGATTGGATCATCATGGAGCTGGTCCGCGGCCAGACCCTGCGCCACTGGCTCGACGAGAAGGGACCCCTCCCCTTCGCGATGGCCTGCCGGCTCGGCGGCGAGATCGCCGAGGGCTTGGCCGAGGCGCACGAAGCCGGCATCCTGCATCGCGACTTGAAGGCCGGCAACGTCATGGTGACGCCTTCGGGACGGGCCAAGATCCTCGATTTCGGCCTCGCCAAGCAGCTCCCGACCGCCGGGGCGGACCAGGACTTGAGCCTCTCGGTTCCCGGCATCGTCCTCGGGACGGCCTACGCCATGTCGCCCGAGCAGGCGCTGGGCCGCGACCTCGACGCCCGCTCCGATCTCTTCTCCCTGGGAGCGCTCCTCTACGAGGCGCTGACCGGCACCCCGCCCTTCCGTGGGGATTCGCCGACCGCCTCGCTCTCCCGGGTCCTCGGCCATCAACCGCCGCCGCTCCGGCAGTCGCTCCCGGAGCTTCCCCAGGAGCTCTCCGACTTGATCGAGCGCCTCCTGGAGAAGTCGCCGGTCGGTCGTCCGGGCAGTGCGCGAGAGGTGGTCCAGATCCTGTCGGCCCTGACGGTGGGCGAAGGGGGCGCCCGGGCCGGGGAGCTGGCGGGCCTCGCCTCCGCTCATGATTCGACCCTCATGACGCTGGCGCAAAGACCGCCGATGGAAGCGACGGCGCCGCGCCAGGACGCCCCGCGCGGGTCGACCTCGGTGAGCGCGCACCGGCGGACCTTGAGCGAGCGCCGGCTGTTGACCGTCGTCTGTTGCGGGTTGGTGGAGTGGGCCCAGGACTCCAGTCAGGCGGGTTTTCTGGATCTCGAAACGCTGTCCGAGCACATGGCCTCCCTCGCGGGGCTCGCCCAGGAGGTCGGCGAGCGTCACTCCGGCTCCCTTAGCGCCACGCTGGGGCACGTGCTCTGGCTCTATTTCGGGTATCCCCATGTCCATGAGGACGACGTCCAGCGGGCCGTTCGGGCGGCGCGGGAGCTGCTGGCCCGGGTCGGCGAGATCGGCGGGCGTCTCGGCCCGCGCGGCGAGCCGCGGCTGGCGCTCCGCATCGCCGTCCACACCGGGCCGGCGGTGGTGAGCGGGGCAGGAACGGAGGAGAGGCTCCAGCCCGGCTCGGTCCTCGATCTCGCGACGAGCCTCCAGAGCGCCTCTCCCATCGACCATGTGCTGGTTTCCGGAGCGAGCCTGAAATTGCTCGCGCGCGACTTCACGACCGAGCCTCTGCCGCCGGTCCACGTTCCCGGGATGGGGGAACCCGTCGCCGTCCACCGGGTGCTGGGGGAGATCGAACACTGGGAGAGAGGGAGCGGCGAGTCGACGCTCCTGGTCGGCCGCGAGCGGGAGATCGAGCTCCTGGAGGATCGGTTCCGTCTCGCCAGCTCGGGGATGGGACAGGCCGTCCTGGTCGCCGGCGAGGCCGGCATCGGCAAATCGCGGCTGGTCCAGGCGCTCCGGGAACGGCTGGCGACGCGGGCGCCCGTCTGGTGGGTCGCCTATGGCTCACCCTCGACGCAGAATTCACCTCTCGCCCCGATCCTCGAGTTGCTGGACCGCACCCTCTCCGGCTCGGGGGAGCAGTCGCGGGGAGGCCAGCTCGGCAGATTTGAAGAGCTTCTGGCGGGCTCCCCCGTTCCCGAGAGCCTCCCCGTGCTGGCCGATCTTCTCTCCCCGGCCCCTCCAGACGGCCATCGCGCCCTCGACTTGCGCCCCGAGGCGCAGAGAAAGAAGGTCTTCGAAGCGCTGGTGGCGCTCTTCGCCGAGCTTTCCGAGCGGCAGGTCCTCGTCCTCGTGATCGAGGACCTGCACTGGATCGACCCGTCGACTTTGGAGTTCCTCGACCTCCTGCTCCACGAGCTGAGCGCCCTCCCGTTGCTGCTCCTCGCGACCTACCGTCCCGAGCTCCAGGCGCCCTGGGGGCATCGCAGCCGGATCACCCAGCTGGCGCTCAGCCGTTTGACCGAAGAAGAGGCCGTGCACCTGATCGACCGGCTGACCGGCGAGGGAGAGATGCCGGGCGAGGTCCGGCAGCAGATTCTCGAAAGGACCGATGGCGTCCCCCTCTTCATCGAGGAGATGACCAAGGCGGTTCTCGAAGGGTGGACCCACCGTGGAGCGGAGATCCCCACCACGTTGGACGCCTCGCTCGCCGCCCGTTTCGATCGCTTGGGAGTGGGCAAGGAGGTGGCCCAGATCGCTTCGGTAATCGGCCGGGTCTTCTTGCCCGGGTTGCTGCGGACGATCGCGCCGCTCCCCGAGGAGGCGGTGCAGACGGGGCTCGACGAGCTGGTGCAGGCCGAGCTGGTGCATCGCCGCGGCGCCGGGACCCGGGCCCGATATACCTTCAAGCACGCGCTGATTCAGGATGCCGCCTACGGGTCCCTCCTCGCCAAGGATCGCCGGCAGCTCCATTTGCGGATCGCGCAGTTTTTGGAAGGGAAGCTCACGGATGCGGATCGGGTGCCGCTCGCGCAATGGCTTCCTCCCGAGTCCGGAAACAACTGGCAGACTCTCCTCGCGCATCACTGGAGCCAGGCGAGCGACCCCCGTTTCCCGGTGCCGGAATGGCTCCAGCATGCCATCACCCACCTGATCGCCGCCGGCGAGCAGGCGCTGGCTTTGAGCGCCTACCGGGAAGCCTCCGTCCATTTCGAGCGGGCTCTGGACCTCCTGCCGTCGCTGCCGGAAGGCAGGGAACGCGATCGGCAGGAGCTCGTCCTGCAAACGCGCCAGGGGACCGTGCTCAAGGCGATCCGCGGCTGGGGCACGCCCGAGGTGGGACAGGTCTACCAGCGCGCCAGGGAGCTCTGCCGCAAGCTGGGGGACCGGCGGGAGCTGGCGCAGGTTTTGTTCGGGCTGTGGGCCTCTCACTTCATCCATGCCGAGTATGAAGCGGCCATCCAACTGGCGGAGGAACATGTCGAAGAGGCGCGGCACCTGGGCCCGGCGGAGAGCGCCATGGCGCACCACACGCTCGCCAACAGCCTGCTGGCGGTCTGCCGTCTGCCGGAGTGTCTGCTCCATGCGGAGATCGCCGCGGCGCTGGCGGAGGGAGTGGACGAGAACGTCTTTCGCGTCGAATATGGGGAGGACCCGCGGATCAACGCGGCTTCGATCTCGTGCTGGGTCCTCTGGCAGATCGGCCGGGAAAACGAGGCCCTGGCACGGGACGAGATCATCTCGCAGGTCGCGGCGCGGCTGGCGCATCCGTTGAACCTGGTTTTGGCCGCGAGCACTTCCATGTGGCTCCACCGGCAACGTCATGACGCGGCGGCGACCCTCGCCTGCGCGGAAAGATCGATCGAGGTCTCGAAGACGATCGGTGGCTTCCCCGACTACGAGACCGCCGCGAGGATCTATCGCGATTGGGCTTTGGCCGCGCTCGGGCAGGCGAGCGAGGTCGTCGACGAGGTCCTCGCGAACCTGGAGAGGCACTCGCGCGCCGTCGGCAAGACGTCCATGGCCTCCTTCTACGCCATTGGCGCCGAAGTCTGTCGCCTTACGGGCAGGCTCCAGGACGCGCTCGATCTGGTCGACAGGGGGATGGCCGCCCTGCAGAATGGCGGTCTGCTGGCCGAGGTGGAGCTCTGCTGCCTGCGCGGCGAGATCATCGACGAGCTCGCGGGGCCGCTCGGCTCCGGACCCGGCTCCGCATCCGGCTCCGCATCCAGTGCGGAGAAACGGCGGCAGGCGGAAGCCTCCCTGTCCCGCGCCTTCGACCTCGCCTGCGAGCGCTGGCAGGTCGCCTACCTGGACCGGGCGATCCGCGGTCTCTCCCGTTTCCCGGGCGACCGCAGCCGCGAGAGGGAGCGGGCGGAGAGCCTCCGAAAGGACATCCCCCACCTCGTGAAGCGGGTGGGGGACCAGGTCGCGGCAGAGATGGCGACCGCGACCTAGAAGAGCGCCTCGCGCGCCCGGAAGGCCAGATAGCCCTTCGCCGAAATGGCTCCCTGCGCCTCCAGCACCAGCTTGAAGCTCAAGCTCCTGCCGATGCGAACCAGCGATTCATGGTCGGGCAGATCGACGGTTTCGGCTCCGGCCCAGGAAAGGATGGCGGCGGACTCTGCCGCCGTCGTGACCCCGAGGTCGACGAGCTGCGCCGCCAATCCCTCCCACAGCTCCCGAGCTCCCTCCGAGGCCGGAAACAGCGATTCCACTCCGAGCTTGGGCCCCACCGTGTCGGCCACGTCGAGATAGAGGGAGATGTGCCGCGGACAGTTGGCGAAGACGGCGGCGGCACGCTCCCACTGTTCGCGGCTGCCCTGCCAGCCGATGCTCGCCAGCCAGGACCAGGCGTGCTCCCGGGGGACCTGCGCGATGAGCCGTACCGGCTGGACACCGCGGGACAGGCACGGGTCGGCCAGGAAGGTGACCTGGCCGTCTTCGGGTAGCGTTCGCATACAGTGTTCCAAGGTCCTTCTCTGCGCGGTTTCGGTGGCGGTGGCCGCCCGGCCGGTCAGGAGTTGGCGGATCCGCTGCGCCAGCTCTCCCAACTCGGCCGGTGAAAGTCCCAACAGTCCGAAATAAACCATGGGAAGCCGGCTCTCCCGACCTTCCGGCAGGTCGTACTCAAGCCAGATGTGAGACGTTCTGGTTTCGAGCATCGATCCAGGAAGCGTCCATTCCGAGAAGAGCGACCGCAGCTCCGGGCCAGCCAGAAGCGACGCGTCGAGATCCCGCGCCAGCTCTCGCCGACCACCCTGCCCATCCGAGAAGATCAGGAGATCCGCCCGCTCCTCTCCGCTCCCCAGGTGCAACTCGAAGGCGCCGCAGGAACCGATCGCGGGCAGACGGCTCGCCAGCTGGGCGAGGCGCTCCCGGGCGGCCGGCCCGACGAGCCGCGAAGCGTGAGGGGTCAGCGCCGGCAGCAGGGATCGAATGGAGTAGGTCGCCATGAGAGAGATCTCCTTTGGTGATGGGTGTGGCCGGCACCGTGAAGTAGCCCCTGCTCGAGTCGCTGCGCTCCTCGCCGTCGACGACGTTGACGACCTCGACGTCCCAGGTCCCCGCTACCGGGAAGACGGCCCGGCAATGGAGGGTATGGACGCCGGCAGAGCGATCGATCTTGGTAACCTCGGCCTCGACCTGCCGGCTGCCCTGGTGGAATCGTACCTTGGTTTGAGGAGCGAGGTTGAGCGTCGGAATCGCGATCTCGATCCAGGGGCCCAGCGGGCGGGTTGCCAGGGTGGGCTGGCCGATGATCTTCGGATAATCGACCGGCCAGATGATCGGATAATCGGTGGTTCCCGCGAACATGCCATTGATTTCGGCGTGCAACTGCTCAGCAACCTTTTCGCGGTCTCCCGAGAGCAGATTCTTGCGTTCCGCCTGGGAAATGCCATAGCGGTCCAGGACACGGTCGCGATCCTCTGCGAACTCTCGGCGTAAAGCGGAGCTTTTCGAATATTCGGCCACGAAGCGAAAGATCATCTCAGCCTCCTTGGTTCTTTTTCGAACCGGTTTGAATGGATACGCGGAAAAGGGTTTTTGCAAGGCCCGCGCCAGGGCCTTGCCACGCCGTTTCGACGGGCGCGGAGCGCTCCGTGGGCCGAAAAAAGCCGGCCCGCCGCGTTGTCAGGAACCTGTCGGCGTTGTCCGCGTTGTCAGCGTTGTCAGCCGTGTCGTTCTGGCGGCGAGACTGCGGGGAGCTGGAGGCCGAGCTTCCTCATCTGGCGCTTCAAGCCGTCTTCGGAGACTTCGAGGAGATCGACCATGGCGGAGAGGTGGCCGCCAGAGCGGGCGGCGGCGTGCTCGATCTCCTCGCGGGTGAGATCGGCGGCCTTCCGGGTGCGCGGACAGCCGTCGATCAGGGTATAGAGCGCCGGCCGCGAGATGCCGAGCTGCCGGGCGGTGGCGCCGGGATGCCAGCGGTTGGCCTTGAGCGCCGCCACCAGCTCGTCCTCGGAGACCTCCATCGGGCTGCGGCTCCGCTCCGCCTTCGGGGATGCCGCCGAAGCCGCCGCGGCCGCCGAAGCCGCCGAGCTCGTCGAGTCCCCCCCCTGGCGGCGATCGCGGCGCGGCCGCCGGAATTCGGCGGTGTCGAGCAGCCGGTCGAGCTGGGAGCTGACCTGCGCCACCTCGAAGCCCCGGCTGTCGACCACGAGCTGGCGGGCGACGTTCCTGAGCTGCCGGACGTTGCCCGGCCAGTCGGCGGCGGCGAGACGGGCGACGAACGGGGCGGGCAGCCAGGGCCGGCCGCCGGGACCTGGATCGTCCAGGCGGTGGCTCTCGCCGACCGCTTCGAGCTCCTGGCGCAGAAAGAAGAAGAACAGTCGGGCGACGTCGTCGCGGCGTTCGCGCAGCGGCGGGAGGCGGATCGGATAGCCGCTCAACCGGTGGAGGAGGGGAGCGCGGAACTTGCCCGCCGCGATCTCCGCCTCCAGGTTGGCGTCGGTCGCCGCGATGGTCCGCACGTCGACCCGGACGGTCTCCTCGGCTCCCACCGGCTGGATCTCGCCGTTCTCCAGGGCGCGCAGCAGGAGGGGCTGGATCTCCGGCGCCACCTCGCCGATCTCGTCCAGGAAGAGCGTGCCGCCATGGGCGAGACTGAAGTAGCCCCGCCGCTTCCGGTCGGCGCCGGTGAACGCCCCCTTGGCCGCGCCGAACAGCTCCGCCGCGGCGAGCGAGGCGGGCACGGCTCCCATGTTGATGGCGTAATAGGGCCGGTCGCGGCGCCGGCTGGCCTGGTGGATGGCCTGCGCCAGGAGCTCCTTGCCGGTGCCGGTCTCGCCGCGGAGCAGGACCGGCAGGTCGAGATCGGCCACCTGGCGGATCCGCCGCCGGACCTCCCGGATCGCGTCGCTCTCGCCGATCAGGCCGAAGGACGGGGTGTCCGTGTCGGGATGCGGCAGGAAGCGGTGGAGCAGGAGAACGATCCGGCTGGCCAGCATCAGGACGACGCCCGAGGCGAGGTCCTGCGCCGAGAACGCATGGTCCTCCCCCAGGGGCTCGCCGCCGGCGAGGACCGGCGTCGGGCTGCCCGCGGTGGAGAGCCGCACGCCGCCCTGAGGCGCCGGAGCGAGGAGCAGAGGCCGCCGGCTCAGGTGGGGGTCGGCCAGGGGACGCCAGGGACCCCCTCCCGCGGGGGCCGCGAACTGGGGCTCCATCCGCGAGAGGAGGGCTTCCCGTCCCGAGACGAGCGCCCGGAGCACCACCCGCTCCCCGGTCCGTTGCGGATCGGGATGGGCCAGGAGGGTCAGGCCCGGGACGGTCAGGCTGAGCACCTCGACCTGGGCCTTCTCCACCGTGGTGTCGGTGCTCAGCCGATCCTGCCAGGGAGGCCTCAAGGAGCTGTCCATGCTCTGTCGATCTCCCAGCCGCTGACCCTCAGAAACGCCCGACCGCATCCACTCCCCACCCCTCGGGGAGATCCATGGCCCAATGGCTTTGGGATTCTATAGCGTTGGGGTGGGATTTCGAAATGCTGCGGAGCTCCCGTGCCCCGGGCAGGGCAGGCACTTCCTGGTGCCGGTTGCGGATCTGCTCCTCGCTTGACTCTCTCTCGTCGCCTCCTATACGCTGGCGCAAACGAAGCGTCCCGCGAAGGAGGTGCCCACCCCGTCCTCTCCCACGGCGAGGTCGTCGGCCACCTGCAGCACTACAACCCCGAGCTCGTCACCGCCCTGAACACCGCCGAGGCGGTCGTCCGGCTGCCTGAGTGCCTGGCGCAGTTGCTCGAGGCGAGCGGCGGGGTGGCGCTGGCGCGGGCGGGGCGGTTGTTGGTTGGGGGGTAGGGGGTAAGAATGACGCACCCGAGGGGGACTTGTCCCCCTCGGGGCTCCTCCTTCGAGATCAGAACGGGCGGGGAAGCACCCCCTACGGTACACTTGCTTCATGCGGCAGCGCGTCTACCTGGAGACCACGGTGATCAGCTACTTAACGGCACGGCCAAGCCGGACCTTGGTAGGAGCCGCGCACCAGCAACTCACGATCGACTGGTGGGACCAGCGCCGTCACGACTTCGATCTCGTGGTCTCTGAGCTTGTACTTCGGGAAGCTGGTGGAGGAGATCCAGAAGCCGCCAAGCGGCGCCTCGCGGCTCTTGAGGGGATCACCCGTCTCACCCTAACGGAGGACGCACTTTCCCTTTCCGCCGAGTTTGTGCAACGCCGCCTCCTTCCATCGAAAGCTGCTGGGGACGGGTTGCATATCGCGCTGGCAACTATACACCGGGTCGACTATCTACTGACGTGGAATTGCGCTCATATCGCCAACCCTGAAATCCAGGCCCAACTCGCAGACTTCCTCTGGAAACGGGAATTGCTGCTACCCTTCATCTGCACTCCAGAAGAGCTGCTCGGAGGTGAACCATGACCGACGATCCTATCGTTCAGGAAGTCCGGCGAATTCGGGAAGAGTACGCGGCGCAGTTCAATTACGATCTGCAGGCGATCTTCGCGGATCTCAAGCGGTCGGAAGCGGCACGAGACCCGTCGCAGGCTCCCCTGGTGGAGCCTCCGGAGGCTGGGACGGAGGAGGACGCCTCGGTTCAGCGAATTCGCTTCGCCCACCGTTAGGGCGCTGGCAGCCGGTGGTGCTACTCCGCCCGCGGGGAAGGCGAGTCAAACGAGAACCGGTGCCCTGAATTCGGTGACTCGCGCCATGACGCCGACGACCAACGACCCTACCGCCGATGGCTCGCGTCATGACGCCGAGGGCCGACGACCAAGTGTCCGGCCACCGAGAGGAGCTTCCCGCCCACGCAAAGCTGGATTCATCCAGCGCAACTCATAGCGCGGAGATTTATCTCCGGGCGGAGGTCCGCGCCAGAACGACCGTCGCCCCTTCGGGGCTTTTGTTTTCTTGGGGCTACCCTACCTGGGGCTCTCCCCACCCTGAAAGGCTTCGCCCCTTTCCGTCACTCTCCTACGGAGAAGTGCTGCTATAATTCCTGCAATCTCGTAACCGAAGGGGGTAGAGATGCCATTGCGTCTTTTCCGCTGGAGCGCCACGCTGGCGACCCTGGCCCTGGCGCAGCTTGGGCTTCCAGGCAGCGCGCGCGGCGCCGATCCCTTCCCGCCGGTCACCGAGGCAGAGCGTACCCTGAAGGCGCTGGCCGGCGCCCCCAACGCCCCGGCCGTCGTGCTCTTCCACAACGGCGAGTTCCAGATGCTCGACCTCGCCAGCAACGAGATCTCCTCCCGGCTCTCGGTCCAGCGGCGGGTGAAGATCCTCACCGAGGAGGGCAAGGGCCAGGGGGAGATCGAGATCGAGCACAGCGACGACGTCCGCCTGTCGGGGTTTGCGGGTCGCACGGTACTCCCCGACGGCACGGTGGTCCCCGTGCCCGCCGACGCCAAGTTCGTGCGCCGGCTGTCGAAAAACCGCAACTTCTACGTCACCGCGGTCGCCTTCCCCGCCGTCACCGTGGGCGCCATTCTCGACTACCGCTACGACCTGCACTTCGATTCGATCTTCTACCTCGAGCCCTGGTACTTCGCCAGCCGGCTGCCGGTCCTCCACTCGGAGATCACCTATCAGATCCCCGCCTCGCTCGCCATTCAGACCTGGGGCCGCGATCCGTACGGGGTGGGGGTGAAAAGCGAGCGCACGAACACCCTCCGCGGCACCCGGCTCAAGACCTGGGCCGACCGCCTGCCGCCGGTGGCCCGAGAGGCCCACGGCTTCCCGTTCGAGGACCTGGCGGCGCAGGTCAGTGTGATCCCCACCGCCCTCTCCACCGGCGGGTCGCCGCGCCCCCTGCTCGACAACTGGGCGGACACCTCCGACCTCCTGCTCGAAGCCTACAAAGAGGCTCTCTCCAGCCACCGCGAGGCGCAGCGCCGCGCCCGGGAGCTGGCGGCGGCCGCCAAGGACCCGCGCGAGCGGGCGGCAGCCCTCTACCACTTCGTCCGCGACCAGGTCACGACCACCGAGGGGGGCGGCATCGTCCTCGCCCGGGAGAGCTCGGTCGACGCCGTCCTCGCCAAGGGGAGCGGCAACTCGGTAAGGAAGGCCCTACTTCTCATCGCCATGCTCGACGCGGTCAAGATCGAGGCCCGGCCGGTCTGGGCCGCCGGGCGCCGCGGTGGGATCATCGACCTGCGGCTCGCCAACCCCAACTGGTTCGACCGTACCCTGGTCATGGCCCAGATCGACGGCCAGCGAGTCTTTCTCGACCCCGCGGAGCGCCTGCCCTTCGGCCAGCTGGCAGCCGACTTCGAGGGGACGACGGCCCTCCTTCCCGACCGCAAGAAGCCGGAGACCCTGGTCCTGCCGGAAACCCCGGCCGACCGCAACGCGCGGCGCGCCGTCCTCGACCTGGCGGCGGACGAGAAGGGTGTCCTCAAGGGGAGCGGCAGCCTCCTCCTCTCCGGCCAGCACGCCCTGGCCCGGATCGGCTGGAAGGGGGACGCCGAGAAGACCGCCGCCGCCTGGAAGGAGTGGCTGGAGAAGTCCTATCGGGACTTCACGATCTCCGACGTCAAGGTGACCGAGTCTCCCGAGGAGCCGAAGGTCGAGGTCCGCTGGCGCCAGGCCGAGCGCCCGGAGGAGACGCTGGGCGACCAGGCGAGCCTCGCTCCCAGCCGGCCGCTCGGGCCGGAAGGCCAGCCGTTCACGCTGTCGGCTGCCAAGCGGCGCTCCCCCATCCTCTTCGAATTCGTCGACCGCGGCGAGGTCGAGCTGCACCTCGCCTGGCCGACCGGCTGGGCGGTCCAGGCGCAGCCGCAGGCGGTCCGGCAGGAGAGCGACGCCGGGGCGTTCACCGCCGAGGTCGCGGTCCAGGAGGCGGAGCGCACCCTGACCTACCGGCGCCGCCTGGAGGTCCGCCAGCGGCAGTTCGTCAAGGTCGACGCCTGCGAGCGCCTGCGCGCCCTCTACGACGCGGCGGAAAAGAGCGACTCCGAGCCGCTGGTCCTGGTGCGGCAGGCGAAAGAGCGCCCCTGAAATGCTTCGCTCCCTTTCGTCACTCTTGAGCAGGGCTGCTACAATTCCTGAAATCCCACGATCGAAGGGGGTAGAGATGCAGTTGCGTATTGTTCGTTGGAGCGTCGCGCTCACGGCGGTGATCTTTGTCCACGTCGGAGTGCCGGGCGCGGCGCGCGGCGCCGATGCCTTCCCACCGATCACCGATGCGGAGCGTGCCCTCAAGAGCGTGGACGGGGCGCCCAATGCCCCGGCCGCGGTGCTCTTCCACAACGGCGAGTTCCAGATGCTCGACCGCGTCAAGCACGAGGTCTTCTCGCGGCTCTCGGTCCAGGGCCGGATCAAGATCCTGACCGAGGAGGGCAAGAGCCAGGGGGAGATCGAGATCGAGCACAGCGAGGACGTCCGCCTGTCGGGCTTTGCGGGCCGTACGGTGCTCCCCGACGGCACGGTGGTCCCCCTCCCCGCCGACGCCATGTTCGTGCGCCGGACCTCGAAGAACCGCAACCTCTACGTCACCGCGATCGCCTTCCCCGCCGTCCAGGTGGGCGCCATCCTCGACTACCGTTACGACCTGCGCTTCGACTCGATCTTCTTCATCGAGCCCTGGTACTTCGCCCGGCGGTTGCCCACCCTCCATTCGGAGATCGTCTACTTCATCCCCAAGTCGATGTCGGTCCAGACCTGGAGCCGGGACATCTTCGGGGTGGGGATCAAGAGCGAGAGCTCGGATACCGTCCGCGGGGTCCGGGCGCGCCACTGGGCCG
>DASQPA010000469.1:0-4226 GCA_035644215.1 Thermoanaerobaculia bacterium | reverse complement strand
CGAAGCGGCCGCCGCGGATCTCGCCCCTCGCCTCCAGGCGACGGAAGACCCGCAGGAGGTCCCGCCAGGGGGGGAGCAGGGTCTCCCGCTCGAGCAGCCGGCGGAAGACGACGCCATAACGATGGAGCAGAGTCCAGGCGACCGTCTCGGTCGCCGGATCGGAGGGCCCTTCCCCGTTCCCTTCTACGGCCGGGCGGATCTGGAGGAGCGACCAGCGGCCGGCGTTCTCGATTCCGAAGGCGCTCACCCGGCCCCGCCGGCGGCTCCCCATGCCTCCTTCCACCGCCTGGATGGGCGGCCGCCGGTTGGACGGCACGAGGAGGGCACGAAGGCCGGTGAAGCTGTCGGCCGTGGCGAGGCCCCAGGCCACCAGCTCGGAGAGGGCCTCTTCCACCTGGGTATGGAGGAGCCCGGTATTGCCGGCATTCGCAGCGATCTCTCCGAAGAAGGAGGCGCCGCGCTTGGCCAGGGCGTCGTAGACCGCCCGCGCCGAGCCGGAGAGCGGCAGATCCTGGGGATCCACCCCCGGCGCCACCTCTCCCCAGAGCCCGAGGTTCGGCCGGCCGAGGAGGGAGATGGGCGTTGCCTTGACCGGCCCCGAGCGCCGGCCCTCCGGCGTTGCCGGCACCGCCACCCGGCCCCAGACGTAGCGGCCGGCGAGGCAGAGGGCGTCGAGCCAGGCCGGCTCGTACTTGTTGAGCCGGGCCGGCAGGATCTCCCCCTCCCAGGCCGCCGCGGCCACCTCGAACCCTTCCAGCTGGGCGAGGACCGCCCCGGTGCTCTCCGGCCCCTCTCCCCGCTCCCCCTCCGCCACTCGCTGCCAGGCGAAGAGGAAACGCAGGAAGTCGGCCGGGGCGACCGGCTCGATTTCCCGCCGCAGCCGGTCGAGGGTGAAGCGGTGGATGCGGGCGAGGAGCCGGCGCTCGCACCACTCGGTCCCTGCGGTCTCCGGGGTCGCCTTGGTGAACCGGCCGCGCATGACGAAGCCCTCGCCTTCGAGGGCGGCTAAAGCCGCGTCGATCTTCCCCACCGGCAGGCCGAGGCTCGCCGCGAGAGCCGCCGGCGTCACCGGTCCCAGGGCCTGGAGCCGGCCGCGCACCAGCTCGACCGCCGCCTCCCCGGAGGTCCAGACCCGGGCGGCGAGGCGGGGGGGCACGGTCAGGGCCGGGGTCAGGGTGATCTCCCGCCCCTCGTAGAGAGCCTGAAGCTGCGGCAGCCGCTCGGTCGCCACCCAGAGATCAAGCCCCGCCCCTGGCATCCCCAAGGTGAGCACACCGGCCCGGCCCTCCGCGGCGAGGCTCCGCAGGTAGGACTGCCAGCCGGCCCGCTGCCCCTCCGCCGCGGTGAGAAACCCCACGGTCATCAGGGCGTCGTGCAGCTCGTCGGCGCTCTCCGCCTCCGGCCAGGCCTCGGCGCGCACCCGTTCGATCGCCTCGGGGTCGAGAGCGCCCAGGTCGGCGGCGGTCTCCGGATCGGCGAAGCGGCGGGTGTGGATCGCCTGGGTCCGCCGCTCCTCCAGGGGAGCGTCGTCGAGGAAGGTGTAGACCGGGCCGTTGATGATCTCGTGCGCCAGGGGCGAGGGCTCGGTCAGGTCGCGGGCCACCAGCTCGACCTCCCCGGCCTCCATGGCGCGAAGGAGGGTGAGGAGCCCCTCGACGTCCATGGCCTCGGTCAGGCAGTCTTTCAACGTCTGCTCGATCAGCGGGTGATCGGGGATCTCGCGCTCACCCACGATGTTCTCCAGGCAGGCGAGCTGGTCCGGGAAGACCACCGCGATCAGGTCCTCGGACTCCTGGCGCTGGAGACGGGGCGGCACCTTCTTGCCGCCGCGGAAGCGCAGGAGCGCCAGGGCACGGCTGGCGTTCCAGCGCCAGCGGACGCCGAAGAGGGGGGCGTCGAGCAGGGCCTGGACGAGGACGTCCTTGGCGGTCGCCGAGTGGAGGAAGTGGAAGACGTCCTCCAGGGGAAAGCTGTGGGTGGGGCCGAGCGAGAGGACGATGGCATCCTCCGACGCCGCCGCCTGGAGCTCGAAGTTGAAGGTACGGCAGAAGCGTTTGCGCAAGGCCAGGCCCCAGGCGCGGTTCATCCGGCTGCCGAAGGGCGAATGGACCACCAGGTGCATGTCGCCCGCCTCGTCGAAGAAGCGCTCGGCGACCAGGGTGGTGCGGGTGGGCAGAGTGCCCAGGGCGGCGCGCGCCGTCGCCAGGTACTCGGCGATCTGCCGCGCCGCCTCGACCGTCAGGCCGACCTCCTCGACCAGCCAGTCCCGGGCGGCGAGGAGGCCGCCCCCGTTAGCGGTATTCAGCTTCTCCCCCACCGTCTCGCGCAGACGAGAGACGGCGACCGACAGCTCGTCGGTCCGCCCCGGCGCCTCGCCCAGCCAGAAGGGGATGGACGGCGGCTGCCCCTTGGCGTCCGCCACCAGGACCCGCCCCGGCTCGACCTTGAGGATCTGCCAGGAGGCGTTGCCGAGTTGGAAGACGTCGCCCGGCATGCTTTCGACCGCGAAATCCTCGTTCACCGTGCCGATGAAGGTCTCCGAGGGCTCCAGGACGACGTGGAAGTCGCCCACGTCGGGGATGGCGCCGCCCGAGGTGACGGCGGCGATCCGCGCCCCCTTCCGTGCCCGCAGCCGGCCGTTCACCGCGTCGTGGTGCAGGTAGGCGGCGCGCCGGCCGCGACGGGTGGAGAACCCGTCGGCGAGCATCTCGACGACCTCGTCGAACTCCTCGCGCTTCAAATCACGATAAGGGTAGGCGCGCGTGAAAGTGGCGTAGAGGTCGTCCTCCTTCCACTCCTCGGCGGCGGTCGCCGCGACGATCTGCTGGGCCAGGATGTCGAGCGGCTGCTCGGGGATGTAGAGCCGGTCGAGCTCGCCGCGGTGGGCGGCGTCGACCAGGGCGGCGCACTCGATCAGCTCGTCGCGGCTGGTGGGGAAGATCCGCGCCTTGGGGAGCCCCCCCAGGTGGTGGCCCGAGCGGCCGACCCGCTGGAGGAGAGTAGCGATCGAGCGGGTCGAGCCCAGCTGGCAGACGAGGTCGACGGCGCCGATGTCGATCCCCAGCTCGAGCGACGCGGTGGCGACCAGCGCCTTCAGCTGCCCGGCTTTCAGGCGCCGCTCGGCGTCCAGCCGCTTCTCCTTCGAGAGGCTGCCGTGGTGGGTGGCGATCAGCCCCTCCCCCAGCCGGTCCTCCAGGAACCGGGCGGCGCGCTCAGTGAGCCGGCGGGTGTTGCAGAAGACCAGGGTCGTGCCGTGGGCGCGGATCAGATCCGCCAGCCGGTCGTACACCTCCTGCCAGACCTCGGCCGACATCACCGCTTCGAGCGGCGAGCCCGGCACCTCGATCCCCAGATCCATGTCCCGCCGGTGGCCGACGTCGACGATCGTACAGTCGCCATCGCCGTTCCGGTTCCCGACCAGGAACCGCGCCACCTCTTCGATGGGCCGCTGGGTGGCCGAGAGGCCGACCCGGGCCAGCCGCCGGCATCCTCCGGCGTGGGCGCCGACCAGCGCCTCCAACCGCTCCAGAGAAAGCGCAAGATGGGAGCCCCGCTTGTCGTCCGCCACGGCGTGGATCTCGTCGACAATCACCGTCCGGGTGGTCGAGAGCATCCGCCGGCCGGAGTCGCTGGTGAGGAGGATGTAGAGCGATTCCGGGGTGGTGACCAGGATGTGGGGCGGCCGTTTCACCATGGCGGCGCGAACGGAGGCCGGGGTGTCCCCGGTGCGCACCAGGGTGCGAATGGGGGCCTCCGGCAGGCCCAGGACCGCGAGCTCGCGCTGGATTCCCGAGAGCGGCTCCTCCAGGTTCTTCTCGATGTCGTTCGACAGCGCCTTCAAGGGGGAGACATAGACCACCTGTACCGTCTCCTCCAGGTCCCCCAGCAACCCCCGGCGGACCAGGTCGTCGATCGCCGCCAAAAACGCCGCCAGGGTCTTCCCCGACCCGGTGGGCGCCGCGATCAGGGTATGCCGCCCCTCCCGGATGGACGGCCAGGCCCGGCGCTGCGGCTCCGTGGGAGCCCCGAAGCGGGAGGAGAACCAGGCGGCGACGGCGGGGTGGAAGAGGTCGAGGGTGGGGGTTTGGGTTGCTTCCATGGTGGTGTCCTATAGGCGCAAGGGAGACGGAACTCCGCCCTGAGGATAACAGACCGGAAGGGCGGTGTCATTCCTTCGGAGAAGCGGCAGGTCATCGGTTGCTACCGACCCTTGCCCGAGCCCCCAT
>DASQPA010000468.1:0-5770 GCA_035644215.1 Thermoanaerobaculia bacterium | reverse complement strand
GGCGGCTTGGCGCGACCCTCGCGGACTCCGTCAAGGAGGCGCTGCCTTGCGTCCCCCTCGGCTGTGCCGACGAGATCGATGTACACCACCTGACGCAGCAGTCCATCTACCTCGCATTCACTCACCCGCACCGGGATCAATCGCCGGCCGTTGCCGGTAGGGTCCTCCGCCAGGTAGGCCGCCCACTCCGGCGCGGTGAACTTCGAGGTCAGGTAGGTCGGCGAGAGGACGGCGATCCCATGCTCCGCCTCCTTCGTCGCCCGGTCCATCTCCAGGGCGAAGTTCGAGCCCGGGCGGAAGTCCCATGCCTGGTTCACGGTCGAGAACCCCTCGGCCTCCAGGTGCCAGGCAATCCACTCCGCCCACGCACGGTCTGCGCGGTTGTAGCTGATGAAGAAGTCTTTCATCGAAGAGGGGAGTATAACGCTTGCCGGAGGACGGAATCGGGCCCTGCGGGTGTTCTCGGCGGCTACCAAGCGGGCGAGTCCCTCGCTGAGGAGACGAGCAGCACCCTGCCGGTCCTCTTCAGGGGGGCGAATTACCCTGAAAGTGGCTCGAATTCCAATTCGGGTCCCTCGAATTACAATTCTAGCGGCTCCAATTCGAAAACAAGGCGTAAGAATCTTAATTCAAGCCACTCAAATTGCAATTCGAGCCGGTCGAATTTCAATTCGAGCCGCGCGAATTCAAAAACAAGGCGTAAGAATTTCAATTCGAGCCACTCCAAATTCAAATCGAGCCACTTGAATTGAAATTGGAGCCGTTTTGGAGGGCTCCACACCGCCTCCCTACCGTCTCCAGGTCGCTTCGGAGGCCCTTGGAGGGCGTTTCGAGGTCATTCGGAGAGAGGCCGAAGGAGCTCGGAGAGGCTCCTGTCGAGTTTACAGAGGCTCCGAAAGCCGTTGGAGAGATTTCCACCCCTTCCGCTACACTTCCCGCTGGAACGACAGGAGGATGCATGCAACGACTGGCAGGCAAGGTGGCAATCGTGACGGGGGCCTCGTCGGGGATTGGCGCGGCAACGGCGGAGGCGCTGGCGGGGGAGGGGGCGAAGGTGGTGCTCGCGGCGCGGCGGATCGAGCGGCTGCGGGAGGTGGAGAAGAAGATCGGCGACGCCGGCGGCGAGGCCCTGGCGGTCGAGGCCGACGTTTCCGGCGAGGAGGGGGTGCATCGGGTCCTCGCGGCGGCCCAGGCTCGCTTCGGGCGGGTCGACATCCTGATCAACAATGCCGGGGTGATGCTCAACTCCCCCCTGCAGTCGGTCGCCACCGACGACCTGCGGCGCATGGTGGACCTCAACGTGATGGGCCTGGTCTATGCCAGCCAGGCGGTGCTGCCGCTGATGAAGGAGCAGGGGAGCGGGCACATCGTCAACATTTCCTCGGTCGCGGCGCGCCTCTCGAACCCCGGCTCGGCGGTCTACGCGGCGACCAAGGCGGCGGTCAACGCCTTTTCGGAGTCCTTGCGCAAGGAGGTCTTCCGCGACCACATCCGGGTCACCGTGATCTCGCCCGGGGTGGTGGCGACCGAGCTGGCCGACCACATCCCCGACCCGGCCACCAAGAAGGGATTCGAGGACTGGATGGGCTCCATGACCCCGCTCCAAGCGGAAGACCTTGCCGCGGCGGTGCTCTACGTCGTCACCCAGCCGCCGCACGTGGCGGTCAACGAGCTGCTAATCCGGCCGACCGAGCAGGAGCGGTAGGGGCGGACCTCAGGGCTGGGCTTCGGGGGGATGCGCTTCCAGGTAGGCTCGCGCGGCCTCCAGGAAGCGCCGCCCTTCGCGAAGGAGCTTCATGACCTCCTCGGAATCGATCTCGACCCGGCTCCAGTAATCGGCCATCTCGCGCAGCTGGTGTGCCCGGATCAGGAGACGATGGAACGCGGGGTCCAGGAGTCCGGTCCTTGCGAAGCAATAGCCAAATTGCGCCAGCACCTGCCCGTGCCGCGAGAACTTCAAACCTTGTGTGAGGAGCAGGCTCTCCGCCACGTAGAACCAGGCGTAGTAGGTTCTGGAGGCGGCAAAATCCGGATCCCCGGCCTCAATGAGGCGCTCGGCGGCGCCGAAAGAGCGCTCTGCCTTCTCGAGGAAGAGGGCGCTCTCGCTCACGCCGCCGCGACGGCTTCCCGCCGAACCGTGCTCAGGAAGGAGTTGTCGACGGCTTCCCGGTACTCCTCGACGCTGTAGGGAAGGGCCGAGAGGAGGAAGCCCGAGTCCAGGCAGAGAGGCCAGGTGACCGGCTCCATGCGCAAGAGCTCCCGCACCGGGTTCACCGACCCCTCCAGCAGCACCAGCAGGTCCACATCGCTCCCCTCGTCGGCCTCGCCGCGGGCGTAGGAGCCGTAGAGCAGAAGACCACGGTAGCGATCGCCGTAGAGGTCGCGCAGGCCCTGATCCAACTTCGCAAGGGTGACCGCGAGGGCGGGGGGGAGGCGATCCATGGCGGAAGTGTACCCCATTGGCGAGCCCATAGGCAGGAATGAGCCGGTAGCGCCCAGTCGTTACCGGAGCAGGAGGAGCGCACCGGCTACTCCCTTGGCATGAAGCCCGCATGGCCGTCTCCCGGCCGGGCTGAAACCGTTTTCCAGCGTTGGACGGAACAAGGGCAGCCCGGTAAACTCTGGGGAGCAACCTGGAGACGAGCGCTACATGATCGCCTGCCACTATAAGACCGCCCAAGGGCACTCTTTTTGTGCCTCGGACTGTCCTGCCACCGCTCCCTGCGGGAGCTTTCGCTATGCCCGTGTCGACCACGCCGGGGATCTGCCGCCGGCCGACGAGCAGATCGTCGACGTCGCCATCCTCGACCTGAACTGCGGCTGGTCCAACCTCGGCCACGACTCGCTCGTCCATGCCGTCCTCGAAACGGCGTGCGACCTCCTGCCGGTGCTCCAGGAGACCGGGCTCTCCCTGCGCGCCATCTCCTTCGCCGTGCGCGACCATACGATGCTCCCCGAGCCCCCGGGCGGCCGCTTCGCGGTCTACATCGGGACCGGCGGCCCGGGCCACATCGACCCGCACGAGAACGACGGCCACAGCCCGGGCTCGCAGGGAGTGCGCGAGGACCCCTCCTGGGAGCGGCCCGCCTTCGCCCTCTTTGACGCCATCGAGCGCGATCCCGAAGCGGCCCTCCTCGCCGTCTGCCACACCTTCGGCGTCCTCTGCCGCTGGTCGGGGGCGGCCCATCCGGTGCTGCGCGGCCCGGAGAAGGGGAAGAGCAGCGGCGTGCTGGAGAACGTGCTCACCCCGGAGGGGCGCCAGCATCCCTGGTTCTCGCGCCTCGCCGCCAGCCTTCCCGACGGGCGGCACCTGCGGATCGTCGACAGCCGCCTCTTCGATTTGATCCCCGGCCCGGCGCGCTTCCTCCCCAACTTCATCCCCATCGCCTTCGAGACCGGCCCGGACGGCGGGAACCGCGGCGAGGCGATGACCATGATGGAGCTCGCCCGCGACCGCGGCGGGGTCATGCCGCGCATCTTCGGGGTCAACCACCACCCCGAGATCGGCGACCGCGGCCGCCAGCGCATGCTCTTGAACCAGAAGTGGGAGCGCGGCGAGGTCACCCGCGAGTGGTACGAGGAGCGCCTGGAGCTCATCACCCGCACCTATCCGGGCGAGAACAGCGACCAGCGCCTGAACCTGACCTCGATCTACACCCTCCTGGCCCCCCTGCGCTTCCACATCGAGCGCCAGGTCCGCCACCGCGCCCAGGCCCTCGGCCGGCCGACCGACCTGCACGAGGACGCGATCCTCGACGCCGCCTGGGATTAGGAGCGGGGGCCGCCCCGCCGTCAGAACCCCTTGGGCCGCTCCCCGGCGACCTTGAAGGCGCTCTCCAGTGCCAGCCCCACCCGGCCCAGGGTCCCCTCGTCGAAGAGGCGGCCGAGGAGGGTGATGCCGTGGGGCACCCGCCGCGGCGGCGAGAAGCGCGGCAGCGGATGGGCCGGATCGGGCGCCCAGTCGCTCCTCGCCTCGGCGACCTCGACGAAGCCGGCGCGCAGGGTGAGCGAGGGGTGGCCGGTGAAGTTCGAGAGGGTCAGCATCTCGTCGCGGAGCGAGGGGACGAGGAGCAGGTCGACGCCCGCAAAGATCCGCGCCATCTCCTGCGAAACCTTCCGCCGCAGGCGATCCGCCTGGACGAAATCGACCGCCGAGAGGAAGCGCGACTGGCGGAAGGTGTTCGGCCAGGCATCGGGGACCTGCATCTTGAGCGCGTCCAGGCCATGGGAGAGCGTCAGCTCCTCGAAGGCGGCGGCCGACTCGGCGAAGAGGATGGTGGCGAGCGAGCCGTAGGGCCAGTCGGGAAGCTCGACCGGGGTGGGGACCATGCCGAGCCGGCGGACGGTTTCGAGCGCCGCCCGATCGACGTCGGTCGCCGGCGGCTCCGCCATCCAGCGGGGGAAATAGCCCACCCGCAGCCCGGCGACCGGGGCGGTGGCGTCGAAATCGAGCCGGCTGGGGACGCTCGAAACGTCCCCCGGGTCCGGTCCGGAGATGGCGGCGAGCACGAGGAGCGTGTCCTCGACGCCGCGAGCCATCGGCCCCAGCTTGTCGAGCGACCAGCAGAGGGTCATGGCGCCGGTCCGCGCCACCCGGCCGAAAGTCGGCCGCAGACCGGTCACCCCGCAGCGCATGGAGGGGCCGACGATGCTGCCGCCGGTCTCGCTCCCCATGGCGAAGCCGACGCAGGCCGCGGCGGTCGCCGCGCCCGGCCCGGCGGAAGAGCCCGAGGAGCCCTCCTCGAGGAGCCAGGGGTTCCTGGTCTGCCCGCCGAACCAGACGTCGTTCAGCGCCAGCGCCCCGAGGCTCAACTTGGCGACCAGCACCGCCCCGGCACGGTGCAGGCGGTCGACGACCACCGCATCCGCCGCCGGGACGCGGTCGCGGAAGGGCTCGGCGCCGTAGGTGGTGGGGATGCCGGCGGTGTCCAGGAGGTCCTTGGCGCCCCAGGGGATGCCGTGGAGGGGACCCCGGTAGCGGCCGGCGGCGATCTCCGTGTCGGCCTGCTTCGCCTGGGCAAGCGCCAGCTCACGGGTCATGGTGATGGTGCAGAGGAGTTGCGGCTGGAAGCGTTCGAGCCGCGCCAGGTAGATCCGGGTGAGCCGCTCGGAGGAGAGGGCCTTCGTTTCGATCCAGCGCGAGAGCATGGCGACCGGGGCGAAGGCGATGTCCTCGTCTCTCGCCGGCAAGGGAGGCAGGGGCGCGGCGCTTCGGACGAAGCGGTCCTCCGCGGGTTGGGCGGAGGTTCCCCCGGCAATGGGAGTAGGGTCCCACCGGGTGGCGGGCGCCAGCGCCGGTTCGAGGGCCACCTTGCGCGGCCCGGTGCGCCGCTCGACCAGGGGCGCCAGCGACACCCGCCAGTTGGCGGCCGCCTGGGCGCGCTCGGCGGGGGTAAACTCCACCTGCACCAGCTTTTCGGCCTCGGCGAGGGTGGCCGGGGTGATCGCCGGTCCGACCGCGGGGCCGGTCCCGAAGGCCGGCGGGGTGCCCGGAGGCGGGGTGGCGGGCGTCGGTGGTTCGGCGGTGAGCGCCTCGGCGGTGCTGGCGGCATGGACTACCGCGGCGGCACCCACGAGGCCGAGGGCGGACTCCTTCAGGAACTGCCGGCGGGAATGGGACATGGCGCCTCCTCTGAGTCTTGGGCAGAGTGGGTATTGGCGGGGGAATGTAGCATGCCGGCCCGAACCGAGGCCCTACGGCAGCTCCCACCGCTCCGCCCCGATCGCCTTCGCCAACCGCGCCACCGCCGCCTCCAGGGCGGCTTGGCGG
>DASQPA010000467.1:0-3204 GCA_035644215.1 Thermoanaerobaculia bacterium | reverse complement strand
GGCTGCGCCGCGGGGAGCACCGCGCTCTGCCTCGCCGGTTCCCGCTTCGCCGTCTCGGTCGCCTGGAGCGGCGGCCCCTTCGCCGGTGCCGGGCACACCATCCCGCTGACCGACGACACCGGGGCCTTCTGGTTCCTGAATCCCGACAACCTGGAGCTGGCGGTGAAGGTTCTGGACGGCCGGGGCTTGAACGGGCATTTCTGGGTGTTCTACGGCGCACTTTCCGACTTCGCGTACACCGTCACGGTGACCGACACGGAGACCGGGGCGGTGCGCACCTACACCAACCCCCGGGGTCACCTGGCGAGCTTTGCCGACACCTCGGCCTTCTGAGACGAGCCGAATGCGCCGACCGCGAAGCTTCCTGCTCGGCGCGCTGGCCGGCCTCCTGGCCCTGGCCGGCGCGCCGGCCAGGGCGGATCTCCTGGTTTCGAGCAACAGCTCGGCGTCCGTCGAGCGGTTCGACCTTGCGACCGGCGCCTCGCTCGGCGCCTTCGTCCCCACCGGCTCCGGCGGCCTGACCAGCCCGGACGGCCTGGCCTTCGGGCCGGACGGCAATCTCTACGTCTGCAACGAGCGGGCAAGCTCGGTCCTGCGCTACGACGGCAAAACCGGCGCCTCGCTCGGCACCTTCGTCGCCAGCGGCAGCGGCGGGATGGACATCGCGGAGGTCCCCGCCTTCGGGCCGGACGGCAACCTCTACGTCAGCAGCACCCACGCCCACGCCGTGCTGCGCTACGACGGCCGGACCGGCGCTTTTCTCGACGCCTTCGTGCCGGCGGGGAGCGGCGGGCTCAACACTCCCAGCGGCATCGTCTTCGGTCCGGACGGAAATCTCTACGTCAGCAGCACCGAAACCCACCAGGTGCTGCGCTACGACGGCCATACCGGCGCCCTGCTGGGGGCCTTCGTCGCCGCCGGCAGCGGCGGCCTGCAGAAGCCGCTCGGCCTGGCCTTCGGCCCCGACGGCCACCTCTACGTCAGCAGCCTCTTCACCCACCAGGTCCTGCGCTACGACGGCAAGACCGGCGCCTTTCTCGACGTCTTCGTGCCGGCGCGGAGCGGCGGGTTGAACGGGCCGTACGGCCTGGGCTTCGGGCCGGACGGCAATCTCTATGTCGTCAGCATCAGCTCGGCCCAGGTGCTCCGCTACCGCGGGAGCGACGGCGCCTTCCTGGGCGCCCTGGTCACCGGGCTCCCCCTGGTCTTCCCCACCTACCTCGTCTTCACCGCGGACGCCGCCGCCTGCCAGGAAGATGCAACGCACCTCTGCCTGGAAGGCAACCGCTTCCGGGTCGAGGTGACCTGGCGCACGGCGGACGGCGCCGGCGGCCCGGGCCATGCCGTACGGCTGACCGGCGACAGCGCCTATTTCTGGTTCTTCGATGCCGGCAACGTCGAGCTCCTGGTCAAGGTGCTCGACGGCTGCGCCCTGGGCGGCCACCATTGGGTCTTCGCCGGCGGCCTGACCAACGTGGAGACCACCCTGGCCGTGACCGACACCCAGACCGGCGCGGTCAAGACGTACAGGAACCCCCAGGGCACCCCGTTCGCGCCGCTCCAGGACACGGCGGCGTTTTCGACCTGTCCCTGAGGGACCCCGAGCCGGCAGCTCCGCTATACTCGCTGCATGTGCAGAAGCATCAAGCCCCTGTTCAACTTCGAGCCGCCCGCCACCGAGGACGAGGTCCGCAAGGCATCGCTCCAGTTCGTGCGGAAGATCAGCGGCTTCAGCAAACCGTCCAAGGCCAACGAGGCCGCCTTCGAGGAGGCGGTCGAGGAGGTCGCCGCGGCGGCCCGGAAGATGCTGGCGTCGCTGGTCACGGGTGGGTCGCCGCGCAGCCGCGAGGTCGAGGCCGCCAAGGCGCGCGCGAAGTCGGCGCAGCGCTTCGCGGTGTCCGTGGCTGCCGCCTCGCGGCCCTGAGCTCCGGAGCCGCGAGGTTCATCGAGGGCTTGGCGTCAAGGCCAAGAACCCGGCGGCGGTCACGACGCGGATACCCTCGACCTGACCCAGGGCCAGCAGGTGCCCGTCTCCCGAGACGATGACATCCACGCGAGCGGCGAGAGCGCAAGCCAGGACGGCATCGTCGTCAGGGTCTGCCAACACGATGGGCTCAATCGGCGCCGGCCGGATGACGTGGGCCAGAGAGGCATACCCGAGGATCAGCTCGTGGACCGAGGTTCTGGCGAGCTGCAGCCGGCGCAGGAATTTCCGTCGCGCGAGGACATCTTCGAGCTCCGCCAGGAGAGCCGGGCTGGTAAAGAGATCGACGGCACCGGACCGTGCCCGATCGAGAACAGCCCGGGACGGGCCGTTCCATAACAATCCGGAAATAACGACGTTGGTGTCAGCGACGGCGCGCATGCGGCCGCTGGCGTCGGGCTCGGGCGGCCTGGATCTCGGAGTCGAGCTCCGCCTCGGTCAAAGGGGGAATGGGGAGAGCGGCCAAGCGGTCCGCGGCAGCGAAGAGGCCGTCCACGCGGCGGCGGCGGAGCTCTTCTCGCAGCATGGACTCCAGGGAGTCCGGCTCGAGGAGGCCACCACTGGCCGCCTCCCGGGCGATGTCGTCGGGTAGGCGGAGCTTGATCTCCAGTTCGACGGTGGCTGCCTTCTTTTCCATGGCTGCTATTCTCGCTTCTTGAGGATAACACGTCTGTCTTCGCTGCAATGCTGAGCCCCGGTACCGCAGGAGGAACCATCCAGGGCGCCCTCGATGCCGTATATGCTGCGTGGGCGCCTTGACCTCCGAGACCTCCCGCCGCTGCGTCCTCCTCTTCGCCCTGCCGGCGCGGCAGGAGGCGCACGCCAAGCGCCTCTCCCGGGCTGAGGCCCTCTTCGCCTACTCCCGGCGGCGGATCGCCGAGGCGGTCTCGGCTCTGCCCGGGGTCGACCTCCTCCTCCTGCCGCAGCGGGGACAGGGCTTCGCCGAACGGCTGGAGAACGCCTTCGCCGACGCTCGCGCTTTGGGCTACCGCGAGGTGGTGGCGGTCCCCGGCGACGTCCCCCGGCTGGGCGCGGCGCAGCTCGCGCGCGCCTTCGCCCTCCTGGCCGAGCGGCCCATCGTCCTCGGTCCCTCGCCGGACGGCGGCATCTATCTCCTCGGCTGCTCGCTCGATCCCCGGCCGTTCCTCGCCGGCGTCCACTGGCACGGCGCCGGGGTCTTCGCCGAGCTGGTCGATCTCGCCCGGCCCGCCGGGGGGGCC
>DASQPA010000466.1:0-3211 GCA_035644215.1 Thermoanaerobaculia bacterium | reverse complement strand
CCGAGCCGGGTGCCCGCCGGCGTCCGGGCGCGGACGGTGGAGGTCATCTGGTGGACCGTCTCGTAGCGCTCCACCGCGAAAAGCTGCGGCACAGAGACGCTCCCCGGCACCGCCAGCCGCCCGGCGTCGCTCCGCAGCAGGTCGACGATCATGACGTTCTCCGCCCGGTCCTTGGGCGACGAGAGGAGCTCGGCGGCGAGCGCGTCGTCCTCGGCCGTCCAGCGCCCGCGGGGGCGGGTGCCCTTCATGGGCCGCAGCTCCAGAGCGCCGTCCTGCCAGCGGAAGAAGAGCTCGGGGGAGAGCGAGAGGATCGACAGATCGTCGAAGCGCAGATGCGCGCAGTAGGCGGCGCGCTGCGCCAGGGTGAGCCGGGCGTAGAGGGCCGCGTCGTCGCCTTCGAAAGCCGCCCGCAGCCGGAAGGTGTAGTTGACCTGGTAGGTGTCGCCCGCGGCGATCCAGTTGCGGATGCGGCGGACCGCCTCGCCGAACCGCTCCTCGGTGACGGAGGGGGCAAAGGCACCGAGCGAGAAGGCGCCCGCCGCCTCCTCGATGGAGGGGGGTTGCCCCTCGACCCGCTCCCGGAAGAGGCCGAAGCGCAGGAGCGGCAGCCGACCGGAAGGGGCACGAACGGCGAGCGCCGGCTCGAAGGCCGGCGCCGCCTCGTAGGCCACGAACCCGGCGACGTGGAGACCCCGCCCCACCGCCGCCTCGACCGCCTGGAGAGCGGGGACCACTTCCGCCAGCGTTCGCGCCAGAACGACTCCCTCGGGTCGCCGGAAGACGAACGAGCGCCCCTCGCCATGGGGACCCAGGGCGTCGAAACGGGCGAGATCGGTCATTCGAGGGGTCCGAGCCGGCCTATTCTCTCCGAAGAACCCGGTCTCCGGCTAGAGCAGCGTAGGAGTCTTACGCCTTGATTCCGATTTCAGGGGCTCGGAATTACAATTTTTCGCCTCGAATTCGAATTCTTCCGGCTCGAATTCGAATTCTGGAGCCTGGAATTGTAATTTGAGCCGCTCGAATTCGAATTCCGGCGGCTCGAATTGTAATTCAAGCGGCTTGAATTCGAATTCCTGCGACTCGAATTCGAATTCCTGCGCCCAAAATTGTAATTCGAGTGGCTCGAATTCGAATTCCAGTGACTCGAATTGCAATTCGAGCCGCTCAAATTCGAATTGGAGCCGTTTTCAGCCGTCGCGGAGGGACGCCCGGCTCCCCCGGACAGGCCGGCCCTCCAGCTCCAGCCTCCCTGTTGTACCATCCTCCCGCCTGGAGGACCAGGCAGGACGCGCCGCAGCTCCGTATTCCCAAGCGATGGAGATCCATCCCCCCTCCGCCCGCCGCGAGGCGGCCAACGTGCTGCGCCTGGCGGCGGTGATCCTCCTCGCCACCTGGGTCTACCTCGCCCATACGGCGACGCCGCGGACCGCGAGCGCGGCCGGGAGAGCAGACCTCGTCTCCTACCAGAAGCTCTTTCGCGATCTCTCTCCCCACGAGCAGCGGATGTTCCGCGCTCTCCACGAGGGGCTGCTCGAAGCCGAGAACCTCCGTTCGGCGAGCGGCGCCTGGCCGACGCCGGCCACGCTCGCCGAGCAGGGCATCCCCCCCTTCGCCGCCGATCCCACCGATCGGGAGACCTACACCTGGACCTTCCACCACGAGGGAATCCTGCTCAACTACCTGGGGCTCCCCGCGGCGCCGGCGGCATCGGGCCGGCCAGCCTACCTCCTCTTCGTCCAGGAGCCCACCCCCGGGGCGCCTCCCGACCGGGCGCCCAACGACGAGGAGCACCACCGGCTGGCGAACGGCGACGTGCTGCACGTCTCGGTCTGGCTGCACGCCCCCGGGGCGAAGCTCGGCGATACCCTCTACGGCCTCCCGGAGTCCGACGGCTGGATCCAGCTCCTCGCCGGTGCCTCTGCCTCCGCCGCCTCTTCCCCCTCTCCCCAGTGAACCGATCCGAGGAAACGTTGATGCGCCGATGGATGACCCACCTTGCCCTCTGCCTCCTGCTCCTGCCCGTCCTCCCGATGGGTGTCGACGCAGCCGGCACCCCCGCCCGGACCCTCAAGGTCGGAGTGACGCTCCATCCTTATTACTCCTGGACCAAAAACGTCGTGGGCGACCTGCCGGGGATCGAGATCCGCCCCATCCTCCCCGGCGAGATCGACGCCGGCGACTATCAGCCGCGCCCGGAGGACATCAAGAAGCTCGCCGACCTGGACGCCATCGTGGTCAACGGCATCGGCCACGACGACTTCATTTTCCCCATGATCAAGGCCTCGGGGAATAAAAAAGTCGTAGTTATCCGGCCCAACGCCGAGACGCCGCAGATCCGCGCGATCCACGGCAGCGCGGTCAACTCGCACACCTTCCTCTCCTTCACCAACGCCATTCAGCAGACCTATGCCATCGAAAAGGCGCTCGCCCAGCTCCGCCCGGACCTCGCCGCCGGCCTGCAGAAAAACGCCGCCGACTACGCGAAGCGGCTGCGGCAGATCAAGGCGAAAGCCGCGACCCAGCTAGCCAACGCCAAAATCACCCGGGTGGTGACGGTGCACGACGGCTACGGCTACCTGCTCCAGGAATTCGGGCTGGAGGTGGCCGGAGTGGTGCAGCCGGCGCACGGCTTGACCCCCTCGGCGGCCGAGCTCGAGGACATGGTGAAGCTCCTGAAACGGGAGAAGATCCGGGTGGTGTTCAGCGAGGAGAGCTTCCCGCCGGCCCTCTTGAAGGTGCTCCAGGACGAAACCGGCGTCAAGGTCTACCAGATCAGCCACATCGCCTCCGGCGTCTACACCGCGGACAAGTTCGAGAAGGAGATGCAGAAAAACGTCGACACCATGATCCGGGCGCTGGTGCAGGGGAGCTGATGGCGGAGACTTCCGCCCCCTCGGGCCTCCCTATCCTCGACCTTCGCGACGTCGGCGTCCGCCGCGGTCGGGAGGTGCTCCTCGCCGGGGTCTCCTTCGCCGTCCGCCGCGGCTCGATCCACGTCGTGGTCGGGCCGAACGGAGCGGGCAAGAGCACGCTTCTCGCGGCGATCCTCGGCCAAATCCCGTTTTCCGGCTCGATCGTGGCAGCCTTCCGCGGCGCGGGGCGGATCGGCTATCTGCCGCAGAGCTTCGCGGTCGACCGCACCCTGCCGGTTACGGTGACCGACTTCCTGGCCCTCGCCCGCCAGCGGCGGCCGGTCTGCTTCGGCGTCGAG
>DASQPA010000465.1:0-13340 GCA_035644215.1 Thermoanaerobaculia bacterium | reverse complement strand
GGGCGACACCGTGCGCCCGCAGGCGCTCCGCCACCGCGGCGACCACCGCCGCCTCGCCCAGCATGCCGATCTTCACCGCATCGGCGCCGATGTCGTCCAAAACGGCATCGATCTGCGCCGCGACGATCGCGGGCGGCACGGGGTGGACCGCGGTCACCCCGCGGGTGTTCTGGACGGTCACCGCGGTCACCGCGCTCATCCCGTAAACGCCGTGGGCGGCGAAGGCTTTGAGGTCTGCCTGGAGGCCGGCACCGCCGCCCGAGTCCGAGCCGGCGATGGTCAGCAGGCGCGGCGGGGTGCGGGGATCCCGGAGGTCATGCGGCTGCCGGTTCACGCCGGGCGCGGGGCCGTGGGAGCGGTGGCGCGGCGGCGCGCCCACCACAGCCCGGAGACCACGAGGAGGACCAGCAGGCTGATCGCCTGGGCAAGCGTGAAGGAGCCGAGGAAGCGGTCGTCCTTGGCGCGCAGGATCTCGACCAGGAAGCGCTCGACGGCCAGGAGGCCCAGGATGGGAAGGGCGGTTCCGCCCGGCACGCCCTCGGCGGCCGCCTCACGGCGCAGGAGCCGCACGCCGAGCCACCAGATCACCAGGCAGGCGAGGGTCTCGTAGAGCTGGGTCGGGTGGACGCGGACGAGGGCGCTGTCGGGGAGGCTCGACGGCAGGTTGACGTGGAAGCTGTCACGCAGGGACCCGGCGGTGGTCGGCGGCAGGCCGACGGGGAAGGCGACCCCCCAGGGGAGCGAGGTGGGCCGGCCGTAGTCGTCCCCCACCAGGAAGCAGCCGATCCGGCCGATGGCGTAGCCCAGGGCGAGGGCGGGGACCGCGGCGTCGACCACCGGCCAGGCCGGCAGGCGCCGACGGCGCATGGTCCAGACCACCGCCGCCGCCCCGAGGGCGAAGCCGCCGTACCAGACCAGGCCGGAGCGGTCGAAGAGCAGCCGCCAGCTATGGTAAAGGATGGCGTAATAGACCTTGGCGCCGACGATCCCGCCGACGCCGGCGGCGAAGATGATGGCGGAGGCGTCCTCCTCGTCGCCGATGCCCTGGAGACGCATCCCCCAGCGCAACTGGAGGTAGCCGCCGACGAAGGCGAAGACCAGCATCACGCCGAAGGGGCTGATCGAGAACGACCCGATGTGGAAGAGCTCTTGGATCATGGGTTGCCGGTCTGGGGTTCCAAGGTCTTGGGGTTGGCGTGGGATCGGGGCTCGCGGAGCCCCGGTTGGCGGGCGCAATGGTAGCAGAAGGCGGGGTCTCCCCGCCTGGGGTACAATCGGCCTCCCCATGCCGATCGTCACGGAGGCCACCCGGGATGGCTTCGCCCGCCTGGCGGAGCAGGTCCGCCGCGGCGGGAGCGGCGGCCGCTGGCTCGTCCTCACCCACGACAACCCCGATCCCGACGCCCTGGCCTCCGCCCAGATCCTCACCCTGCTGCTCTCCCGAGCCTTCAAACAAAAGGTGACGGAGGCCTATGGCGGCATCATCGGCCGGGCCGAGAACCGGGAGATGGTGCGCGCCCTGCGCCTGCCGTTCCGGCACGTCCGCAAGCTCGCCTTCAAAAACTATTCTCACTTCGCCCTCGTCGACACCCAGCCGCGGACGGGCAACAACCAGCTCCCCCGGGGCGTGGTGCCCGACGTCGTCATCGACCACCATCCCCTGCGCAAGTCGACCGAGCTCGCCCTCTTCCGCGACGTGCGACCGGACTATGGCGCCACCGCCACCATCCTCGCCGAGTACCTGCTCGCCTCCGGTCTGCGTCCCACCCACGCCCTGGCGACCGCCCTGGTCTACGCCATCCGCTCCGAGACCCAGGACTTCGCCCGCGAGTACGCCGGCCACGACAAGGAGATCTACGACGCCGTCTTCCCGCAGGCGAACCACCGTCTCCTCGCCCGCATCCAGACGCCGCGGCTGCCGCTCACCTATTTCAGCAATCTGCACGAGGCGCTGGAGCGCCTGGAGACGGTCGACACTCTGATCGTCACCCACCTGGGCGCCGTCGAGCAGCCGGACATCGTCCCCGAGATCGCCGACCTTCTCCTCCGCATGGAGGGGAAGACCTGGTCGCTCGCGACCGGCCTGTTCGACGACCGCATCTACCTCTCGATCCGCACCACCAACCCGAGGGCCGACGCCGGCACCCTCATGCGCCGCCTCCTGGGCCGCCGCGGCAAAGGCGGCGGCCACGGCCGCACCGCCGGCGGCTGGATCGACGTCGCCAAGCTCTCCCTGGAAGAGCGCCGCCGCGGCCAGCGCGAAGTCGCCGCCCGCCTGGCCCGGGAGCTCAAGAAGGACCCGGAGAAGATGGTGAAAATCGCGCTCGAAGCGGCGCGCGGGGGCGGGGAGGGCGGGGGGAGGGGGAATGGCGGCTGAGCAGGAGGTCTCAGCGACTCGGAAGGACGAGTTTGCTAGACTGGTGTCAAGGAGGGCTCCATGAACGCCGTTACCTTGAAAGATGCCAAGCTCCATCTGGAACAGCTCGTCGAGCAGGTGATCGCTGACGCGGAGCCGACGATCGTCGTCACCGAGACCGGCGGTCAGGTCGTGTTCCTGCCGCTCGACGAGTACAACTCCTGGAAGGAGACCCTCTACCTGCTGTCGAATCCCGCCAACGCCGACCACCTGCGGCAGTCGATCGCGGAGGCGCGGGCGGACAACGTGCAGGAGCGGGAGCTTCTCGAAGAATGAAGCTGGGATTCACTCCCTCGGCCTGGGAGGACTATCTCTGGTTCCAGGATCATGACCGAAAGCTTCTCAAGCGCATCAATCTGCTGATCAAGGACGTCCTCCGCAGTCCCTTCGAAGGAATCGGTAAACCAGAACCTCTTAAGGCGGACCTGGCAGGGTATTGGTCCCGCCGGATCACGGACGAGCACCGTCTGGTCTATGCCGCAACCCATGCCGACGTGACGATCATCTCCTGCCGGTTCCATTACATGAAGTAGCCGCAGTTCCACCGCTACGGCCGGAGCACCAGCTTCCCCTGGTTGCGCCGTTCTTCGAGGCAGCGGTGCGCCTCGGCGGCCTCGCCCAGGGGCAGGACCTCGTGGAGGAACAGGCGCAAGGTGCCCGAGCGCACCCATTCCAGCAGCTCCTGCCGCGCCCGGATCCAGCGCTCCGGCTTGACCTGGAAATTGAGGCCGAAGGAGCTCACCGAGAGCGAGCGGCTGTGGAGTGACGGGATCGAGACCGGCTCGGTGGGCCCGCTCGCATCGCCGTAGAACACCAGGCGCCCGTAGGAAGCGAGCATCGCCAGGCTCGCCGCCTGGGTCTCCCGCCCGACCGAGTCGAAAACGACGTCCACCCCGCGCCGTCCGGTGGCGGCGAGGACCTCCTCGACCAGCCGCGGACCGTAGAGGAAGGGCTCGGCGCCGAGCTCCCGCACCCGCTCGGTCTTCGCCGGGCTCGACACGGTTCCCAGGACCCGCGCGCCGTAGAGATGGGCGATCATCTGCACCAGGAGCGACCCGATGCCTCCCGCCGCCGCGTGCACGAGGACCACCTGCCCCGCCTCGAGGGGCGCCGCGAAGCAGGCGAGCCCGTAGGCGGTGAGCCCCTGGAGGGGGAGCGCGGCGCCGAGATCGAAGGAGAGGTCGTCGGGGAGACGGAACAGCGCACTGACCGGGACGACCGCCGCCTCGGCATAGGTCGCCGTGGCCGCGGAGGGACTCCAGAAGGCGACCCGCGCCCCCTGCCAGGAAGGGTCGATCCCCGACCCGAGGGCCTCGACGACTCCGGCGCCCTCGCGGCCCGGAATCCAGGGCATCTGCGGTGGGTCGTAGACCCCGCGCCGCCGCTCGGTCTCGGAGAAGTTGACGCCGATGGAGTGCAGACGGACGAGGACGTCTCCCGGCCCCGGCGAAGGCTCGGGGATCTCGCCGAGGACGAGGACGTCAGGGGGGCCGAAGCGGTCGACGACGATGGCGCGCATGGGGAAAGGATAGCTGGAAATGCGCTTGCCGCGCCCCCCAATCGGGGAAACCAGGGGCTTCGGTCCGAGAGCCAGGCCGCTGCAACCCTCCCCCATCCTCCTGCGTAGCAACGAGATCCGATTTCCGAGCCCCGCCGCCCCTCCGGGCGCCGGCCGGCGTTCTGTCCTCTGGGAGAAACCATGCTCCGCACCCGCCTGTCCATCCTTGCCGCCGCTCTCGCCCTCCCGCTCTCCATTGCGGTGGCGTCGGCGGCTTTCGCCACCCAGCTCCTGCGCTTTCCCGACGTCCATGGCGACAAGGTCGTCTTCTGCTATGGCGGCGACCTGTGGATCGCTCCGGTCGCCGGCGGCACGGCCATCCGCCTGACCGCCCATCCGGGGCTCGAGCTCTTCCCCAAGTTCTCGCCCGACGGCCAGTGGATCGCCTTCACCGGCCAGTACGACGGCGACGAGCAGGTCTACGTCATCCCGGCGGCCGGCGGCGTGCCGAAGCAGCTCACCTGGTATCCGGCCCAGGGTCCCCTGCCGCCGCGGTGGGGTTCCGACAACCAGGTCTACGGCTGGACCAAAGACGGCAAAGCGGTGCTCTTCCGCAGCTCAGCACTTCCCATTCCTATATCGAAGGGGGCGACTTCGAGGTCCCGGAGCGGCCGAAGGTCGCCCTCCTGGGCGCTGAATTCGAGCTCGACCGGCAGGCTGGCCGCTACCGGATCTCCCGCATTTTCCAGGGGGAGAACGACGAGGAGCGCTACCGCTCGCCGCTGACCGAGATCGGGGTCGACGCCCACGTCGGCGACTACCTGCTGGCGATCGACGGCACCGACTTGGATGGCGGTGACAACCCCTACCGCCTGCTGCGCGGCAAGCTCGGCCATGCCGTCGAGCTGACCCTCAACCGCCGTCCCACCCTGGAGGAAGCGCAGAAGGTGCTCGTCCGGCCGATCGGCACCGAGACGAACCTGCGCTACCTCGACTGGGTACGCCGGAACCGGGAGCGGGTGGAGAAGCTCTCCGGCGGCCGGGTGGGCTACCTCCACATCCCGGACATGGGGGGCGACGGCCTGCGCGAGTTCAACAAGGCCTTCTATCCCCAGGTGCGCAAGGAGGGGCTTGGTCATCGACGTCCGCGGCAACAACGGCGGCTTCGTCTCGGAGATGATTCTCGAACGGCTGCGGCGCAAGCTGCTGTCGGTCGGCGTGTCGAGGAACGTCCGCTTCCTGACCACCTACCCGGCGACGCTCTTCTGGGGCTCCCTGGTCTGCCTGGAGAACGAGACCACCGGCTCGGACGGCGACGTCTTCGCCGCCATGTTCCGCGAGGCGAAGCTCGGGCCGGTCGTCGGCAAGCGCACCTGGGGCGGCGTCGTGGGGATCAACGGCCATGGCCCGCTCTTAGACGGCGGCAACGTCTTCGTCCCCGAGGGCGGCACCGCCTCGGCCGACGGCAAGTGGATCATCGAGGGGCACGGGGTCGACCCCGACGTCGAGGTCGACAACGACGCCAAGTCGCTCCTCGACGGCCGCGACCCGCAGCTCGAACGCTCGGTGGCCGAGGCCCTGAAGCGGATCGCCGAGCACCCGCGCCACCTGCCGGCCCGGCCGGCCGATCCGGTGAAGACGCCGTAGGATGAAACGGTGCCGTCACACCGGAGCCGGTGCCGTACGCTCGTCCGTGCGATAGGATATCGCGTCGAAACGAGTCCACGACTCCCAAGGAGAAAGAGACATGAGCGAAGGACACCCGGTATTGGGCAAGTTTGTCTGGCACGACCTGCTGACGACCGACCTCGACAAATCCATCGCGTTCCACCTGGACCTCTTCGGTTGGACGATCGAGGAGTGGGACATGGGTCCGGGCGGCACCTACAAGATGATCCACGCCGCGGGGGAGAACCACGGCGGCTTCGCGGCGCTCTCTCCCGAGCAGACCGCCCAGGGCGTTCCCCCGCACTGGATGTCCCACTGCACGGTCGCGGACGTCGACGCGGCCGTGGCGCGGTCCGAGAAGCTGGGCGGCACGACCCAGGTGCCGGCGACCGACATCCCGACCGTCGGGCGCTACGCGGTGATCGCCGACCCCCAGGGCGCCACGATCTCCCTTTACAAGCCCGCGGCCTGGGGCGGCGAGGGGGCCGCGCAACCCGCTCCCGGCACCTTCTGCTGGCATGAGCTGCTCGCCGTGGACCCCGAAGAGGAGGGGAAGTTCCATGCCGAGGTCTTCGGTTGGAAGATCGTCCCCGTGGACATGGGCCCCATGGGCACCTACCGCCTCTTCAAGCGCGACGACGACAAGGACGCCGGCGGGATGCTGCAGAAGCCGGCGGAGAGCGGCGGCCCCTCGGCCTGGCTTCCCTACGTCGCGGTCGAGAACACCGACGACCGCGCCCAGCGGGTCCCCCAGCTGGGCGGCAAGGTCTGGGTGCAGCCCATGGACATCCCCAACGTCGGCCGCTTCGCCGTCATCGCCGATCCCACCGGAGCCATGCTCGGCATCCTGGGACCGTCGACCTAGACGCCCGCTCACACCCGCCGCCGGACGATCCGTTCGAGCGTCCGGCGGTCGAGGCGGACCTTCGCCACCGGCAGGCCGTCGCGCAGGAGGACGGGAACGGTGTCGCCGAACCGCGCCAGCATCTCGGGATCGCCGTCGACGTCGCGCAGCGCATAGGACTGTCCGAGCTCCGGGAGGACCTCGTCGAGCACGGCCGCCATCTCGTCGCAGAGGTGGCAGCCGGCGCGGGTCAGCAATTCGTAGTGGTCAGCTCCTTGCATACAGTCCTTTCCATCTGCCATGACCCACGCAGTCGCCTCCCGAAGCCGCCTCCTCGCCGTCCTGCTCCTCCTCGCGCTCCCGGCCCTCGGCCAGGCCAGGGAGAGAAACTCGAAGTGGACGACCCCCATCCGGCTGGCCGGCGTCCCCGGCCTGGCCCGGATCTCGCCGGAGCTCTACCGCGCGGGGCAGCTCACCAACGAGGGGGTGGAGAGCCTGGCCAAGGCGCCTTTCCGCATCCGGACGGTGGTGTCGCTCCGGCTGTTCCACAATGATACCCGGCGCCTCTCTCCCGGGCTGCTCACCCGGCACGGCATCCACTACGACCGCATCCGGCAGCTGGCCGGCTTTCCCCTGGAATCCGAGATGGTGCAGTTCCTGGGCATCGTCGCCACGGCGCCCAAACCGATCCTCATCCACTGCAACCTGGGCGCCGACCGCGCGGGCCTCCTGTGCGCGGTCTACCGGGTGGTGTTTGAGGGGTGGACGAAAGACGAGGCCATGGCCGAGATGTTCGGCGGGGACTTCCACACCAGCCGTTTCCTGGGGATCACCGAGAAGCACTTCTTCCGCAAACTCGACATCGCCAAGCTCAAGCGGGACGCGGGTCTCGCCGCCTCTCCGCCGCCCGACGCCACTTCAGGCCGGAGCCCCGCCACCGGTCTCGGCCATCAGGCGCATCAGGCTCTCTAAGATCGCCGGATCGGCGAGCAGCCGCTGGACCGCCGGCGCGCTCATCAGCTGCTGCAGCTTGATCGGATCGAGGGCCGCGCCGGGAGCGCCGGCCGCGCCGCCCGCCCGGTTGAACAGGTCCATGCCGGCGACCGGCGCCCCGCCGCCCATCTGTTTGAAGAGATCCGACAGCACGGCGAGCTCGCTCGTCGTCGTCCCGCCGGCGAAGGTGAAGCCGACCGAGATCGACGGCGCGAGCGTCTCCACCTCGTGGAACCAGTTCGAGGGGATGAAGAGCGCCTCCCCCTCGCGCAGGGTGCAGGTGAGCGCCACGGCCTGCCGGAACGCCGGGAAGGCCGCCCAGTCCGGGTGGTGGATGTCGACCTGGCTCTGGCGCTCGAAGTTGTCGAAGCCGGGGAACTTGGCCCCCCGCAGGTAGAGGCGGTCGTACTGGGAGGGGTCGAAGAGCCAGACCTGCTTTTCTCCCCGTACCTGGCAGAGCAGGGTGTTGGGCAGATCGTAGTGCAGCGGGGTGACGCACCCTGCCGAGCTGATCCAGGTGCTGGTGGTCGAGATCGGGAGGGTCCCCAGGCAGGCCGGGGGTTCCACGTCGTCGAGGAGCTCGGGGAAGGCCTCGAAGAGGTAGGACTTGCCGTAGATGTAGTAGGTCTCCCCGGGCGTCAGGATGGGAGCGCGGGATGCACCGCCGCCCCGGCCGTCCCGACCGGAAACCGCGCGCTCCACGAACTCGCGGAGGGTCATGGCGACCTTGGTCATCGGCGAGGGTTGCGAGAGATAGTCGGGATAGAGGCCGTTGGCCGAGACGATCACCTCCCCCGCGTGGTCCCCGGTGCGGGCGGCGAGAGCGTCCCACGACCAGGCCTCCCGTGCCCTCCAGCTTCCCATCACCCCCTGCACGACGACCGGCCGGTTGGCCTGGACGTACCCCTTCTGGAAGGCGGCGGGCGGGGGCTCCTCGATCCGTCCCACCTTCCCCTTGACCTGGAACGGCGCGTCTGCTCCGGTTCCGGGCTTGCTGCGAGCTTTCCATGCCATACCGCTACGAGCCTTCCCAGAGCGAACCGCCGCCCTTGCGCTCGATGACCTCTTCGAGCTCCCGGCCCAGCCGGTCGAGGGCCTGGCGGAGCTCCGCGCTGCGCCGGTCGAGCCCTTCGAGGCACTCCGCCACCGGCCCCCCCAGCTCTCCGGAGGCGATCGCCTTGCGGACCTGGGACACCCCGCGGAGGAGGTTCCTCAACCCCTCGTCCACCCAGTCGCGGGCGTCGCCGGCGGTGAGCGACGCCCCCTGCCGGCGCTCCACCTCCAGCCGCTTCTCGATCGCCTCCCAGCTGGCGGCGAAGCGGGTGCGGAACGAGGCGTCGTGGCCGTCTCCCAGCCGGCTGCGCAGGAGTCTCGACTCGACCCGCAGGAGGCCGAGCGCGGTGCGGACCTGGCGGGCGATGTCCGCCTGGTCGCGGAGAGTCCGCGGCCGCAGGTCCCGCCACTCGTACGATCTCTGCTCCGCCTGCTCGCGGCGGGCTTCCGCCTCGCTGCGCCGCACGAACTCGGCGCGATCGGCGAAGAGGCCGGGGAGACCGCTCAGGTCGCCGGTCAGCAGATCGGAGGCGTGGGCCCTGAGCGCCGTCGCATAGCCCTGGATCTGCTTCAGCGGCCCCTTCCACGAACCGCGGGAGCTCCATCCCGGGGCGCGGCGGTCGAGCAGCCAGCTGACGTCGAGCCGCTCCCCCTCCAGGGTCTCGAACTGCACGAGGGTGCCGTAGCCGTCGGGGATGCTCTGGACGAGGAGCGCCAGGTGAGGTCCCTGGAAGCGGACTTCGAACGGCGCCGTCTCCGCCGTCTCCACCGTCTCCGGTCGCTGGCGCGGGACCGGCGGCGGGGGTGTGAAGCCGTAGCTTTCCACCAGATAGTGGAACTCCCGGTGGCAGGCGGCGGCGAGCTGCTTGGGCGTCGGGCGATTGGTCATCCTGCGTATCCTACCCCGGCGCCCGGCCCGGCGGAGGGGGTCCTGCCACTGCAAATGGTTCTTGCCGGAGGTGGGCCGACATCGATCGCCGCTGGTTCGTATACAAGGGTATTCAGAAGGAGGGTGATCCCCATGACCCGCTCCGCGTCGTTGCGCCGCCTCGCCTCTGCCCTGCTGCTCGCGGTGCTCGCCCGCCCCGCGGCAGCCGGGGTCGACCGCTTTACGCCGACCGGCCCCTTGAACGGCGACCTTATCAAGGTCCTGGTCGACCCGTTCCACCCCGGCTCCCTGCTCGCCCTGACCGCCGGCACCCGTCTCTTCCGCAGCGACGACGGCGGCCATCGCTGGGCGTTTTCGGGGGCCGGGCTCGCCGGGGTACAGGCGATCGCCGCCGATGCGGCGAACCCGGGGAGCTTCTATGCCATCAGCCTGTCGGAGGTCTTCCACAGCACCGACGGCGGCCGGCACTGGACCCAGGTCGCCTCCGGGCAGAGCTTCCCGGCGCTCTTCACCCCGCACTCCCGCAGCTACGCCGTCCTCACCGCCCTCCCCACCGGCCCTGGCGCGCCGGCCACCTTGCTGGCGACCAATGTCCAGACGGTGCAGCGCAGCGAGGACGGCGGGGTGACCTGGAGCACCGTTTTCACCACGTCCTTCCTCGCCACCAACTGGGGCCCCGTCGCCGATCCGACGGACCCGCTGCTGTCCTGGCTCTCCCCTCCCGGCGGCGGCCTGCTCGAAAGCACCAACGCCGGCCAGACCTGGGCTCCCGTGCCGAGCTTCCCTGCGCCGCAGGCCATGGACCTCCGCATCCTCGTTCTCCCCACGACCCCGGAGACGATCCTCGCCGGCTCCTGGAGGAGCCCGGACGGCGGCGTGAGTTGGAGCCAGAGCCCGGTGGGCGTCGAACCCGTGGCCTACGAGACGCAGACGCCGTCGATCGTCTACGGCCTGGGCGGTCCCGGCCTGCTCTTCAGCACCGACGCCGGAGCGACCTGGACGCCGCGGCCGGTCCCGCCGCCAGGCACCCCCCTGGCCGCCCCAGGCACCCGCACTCTCTATGCGGTCGGCAGGAACGACATCTCGACCAGCCCCGACCGCGGCCGGCACTGGTCGCTCACCACCGAGAGCGGCGTGACGCCCTTTATCCTCCTCGGTTCCCCGGGGTCTCCGACCCGGCTGCGGTTCCAGCCGGGCGATCCGGCGATCGCCTACGCGGTCTTCGGCACCCGCGCCTTCCGGAGCGCGGACGGCGGCGCCACCTGGGCGAGCTTCGCGCTCGATCTCGCGCCGCTCCAGTCGACCGTCGTCCAGGACCTCGCGATCGACACCCAAAATCCGGCCGCCGTCTACCTGGCGACCGGCCAGGGGGTCTTCCACTCCGCCGATGCCGGGGCGAGCTGGGACCATCCCACGCCGCAGAGCTTCGCCCGCCTCGACTTCGCCGGCCGGACGCTCCTCGGCGCCGGCTGCGGCATAGAGCGCAGCACCAACGGCGGCCGCACCTGGAAGGTCGCTCTCTCCTGCCCGAGCCCCGGCAGCGGGTACCCGCGCTCGATCACCGGGCTGCTCGTCGATCCGAGGAACTCCAATACCGTCTATGCCGAAGGCTTCGAGATCTCGCCCGTGACCGCGGCGCCGCCCCCCCACGTCTGGCAGAGCCTCGACAACGGCGCCAGCTGGAAGGTCCTCGTCGCCGACGGGAACGTCGTGGCCGTCGATCCGACCCGCTCGGGACGGCTCTACACGACTCACCCCTCTGGCCTGGAGCGGAGCGACGACAACGGCCGCACCTTCCGGGCGATCTCCAACTTCCCCGCCGACGCGGGCCTCACCGTGAACGCCCTCCTGGTCGACGCGGCGACCCCGACCACCCTCTACGCCGGCACCAGCGGGCAGGGGGTCTGGCGCAGCACCGACCGCGGCGCCACCTGGGCGCCGGTCGACGGCCGCATCGACGTCCGGGACCTCGTCCTTCATCCCACGCTGCCGCACTGGGTCTACGCCCTCGGCGCGGACGGGCTCTTCCAGAGCCGGTTCACGGAGCCCTGAGCCGCCACCGCGCCGTCACCCGGGCGGGATAGAATCCCGCCCGGGCGTATTTTCCCCGGATGGAGAGCGCAGTGACGGCAAACGATCCCTACGACCTCGTCTGTATCGGCAGCGGTCCAGCCGGGCAGCGGGCGGCGGTGCAGGCGGCGAAGCTCGGACGGCGGGTGGCGTTGATCGAGCGGCGGCCGGGGTTGGGTGGGGTCTGCCTCGACACCGGCACCATTCCGAGCAAGACCTTCCGCGAGGCGGTCCTCTCCTTCTCCCGCCGCTCTCCCTTCGAGCGCGGCGGCAACGCGCACCCGGTGGGACGGCCCTCGATCGCCGACCTCCTGGCGCGGGTTTCCGAGGTGGTGGATCGCGAGGCCCAGGTGATCGAGGACCAGCTGGGGAGAAACGGCATCCAGGTCCTCCGCGGCGAGGCCTCCTTCGCCGATCCCCATACCCTCCACGTCGACTTTGGCAGCAGCCGCACGACGATCACCGCCACCCAGGTGCTGATCGCCGTCGGCACCCGCCCCTCGCCGCCCCCGGGCGTGCCGGTCGACGGCATCACCATCCTGACCAGCGACGAGATCGTCCGCCTCCAGGAGGTGCCGCACAGTATGGTGGTGGTGGGCGCCGGGGTGATCGGCCTCGAATACGCCTCGATGTTCGCCGCCCTGGGGACGAACGTGACCCTCGTCGACCGCCAGCGCCGCCCCCTGGAGTTCCTCGACGAGGAGATCGTCGACGAGCTGATCCACCAGATGCGCAATAGGAACGTCCTCTTCCGCGGCAGCGAGAAGGTGGACACCCTGGAGGTGCACGACGGCCCGCCGCGCCGGGCGGTCCTCACCCTCGAATCCGGCAAGCGCCTGGTGGCGGACGTCGTCCTCTTCTCGGTCGGCCGGACCGGCGCGACGGACAGCCTGAACCTGTCCGCGGCGGGCCTGACCGCCGACGAACGCGGCCGGCTCCAGGTGGACGACTGCTTTCGCACCGCGGTGCCGCACATCTCCGCGGCAGGCGACGTGATCGGCTATCCGAGCCTCGCCGCCTCCTCCAGCGAACAGGGCCGTCTCGCCGCCTGCCACGCCCTGGGCGCCCCGGCGAAGCCGATGACCCGCCACTTCCCCATCGGCATCTACGCCATCCCCGAAGTCTCGATGGTCGGCGCCACCGAGCAGGAGCTGACCGGGAAGAAGATCCCCTACGAGGTGGGCATGGCGCGCTACCGGGAGATCGCCCGCGGCCAGATCCTGGGCGACGACAGCGGCCTCCTGAAGCTCCTCTTCCACCGCGAGGACCGGAGCCTCCTGGGCGTCCACATCCTCGGCACCGGGGCGACCGAGCTCCTCCACATCGGCCAGGCGGTCCTCGCCCTGGGCGGCGGGCTCGACTACTTCCTGGAGACGGTGTTCAACTACCCCACCCTGGCCGAGTGCTACAAGGTGGCGGCGCTCGACGCGGCCAACCGGCTGGCGCTCTGAGCGCCCGCGGAAGTCGTTCCGGACGCGCCGGAAACCGTTCCGGGCGCTCCGAAAGTCTTCCGGATGCTTCGGAAACCGTTCCGGACGCTCCCAAAGTCGTTCCGGGTGCTCCGAAAACCGTTCCGGACGCTCCGAAAACCGTTCCGGATGCTCCGAAAACCGTTCCGGATGCTCCGAAAGTCGTTCCCGATGCTCCGAAAACCGTTCCGGACGCTCCGGAAACCGTTCCCGACGCTTCTGAAGTCGTTCCGGACGCGCCGGAACCGTTTCGGAGGCTCCGGAAGTCGTTCCCGATGCTCCGGAAACGTTTCGGGCGCTCCCAAAGTCTTTCCGGATGCTCCGGAAACGTTTCCGGAGGTCCCAAAAGCTTTCCGGACGCTCCGGAAACCGTGCGGGAGGGGGCAGCCTCCCAGACCGGCATGGCGCCCGCTATCGCGTCCCTCCCCCCGGGGCGGGGG
>DASQPA010000464.1:0-10856 GCA_035644215.1 Thermoanaerobaculia bacterium | reverse complement strand
CCGGTCGAGGGAGGCTCTCAGCATCTTCAATGCCATTCCTTCAGAACGACCCGGCCTTCCAGCGCCCGGACCAGCGCCTCGTGCCGCTCTCGGCTCAGGGTCTCGTTCATCTGCCAGTGAAATTCGACGATGAGCTCGGAGATGTAGTCGATCGAGCCGTCCTGCAGCATTTTCTCCAGGACCGCATACTCAGCCCCTTCGATATCCATTTTCACCACGACATGGTCGATCTTGCGGAAGGTGTGGTGGACCCACCGGCTGAAGTCGATGCACTCCACGGCGACTGGGCTTCTATAGTCCACTTCGGAAGTATTCCGGACGTGCCCGGCAAGGAGCGTCGAACCGCCCCGGTGGTTCGGTCCCCACCGCGTGGCCAGGAACAGGTTGGAGACCCCGTCCTCCACCCAGACCGCCTTGCGGAAGCATTGAAGCAAGGCATCTGGATGTTGGCGCCTCACCTCGTCCTCCGAGGCGGCGAGCTCGGGCTGCGGCTCGAAGGCGTAGAACTCGTCGTCCACTCCGAGGCGGATCCGGTCAAGGAGAACCGCACCGGTATTGCTGCCGCAGTCCACGAAGGCGCGGCGCCCCACACCGAGCCGATGGAAGCAGCGACGGAGGAGGGTCATAGGGCGGCCTGCTAGTCCGGGTCGGCGCATGGAGCTACCAGTACAAGCGCAACCCTGGAAGGGTATGCGACCCTGCCTCGCCAGGCAACTGTCGTCGAAGCCCCGATCCCTCGGCGGAACCACCTGTCGGGCGCCCCAAGGGGCGCCCCCATCACCTCAGCGGCCCAGGGCCTTGGTCAGGAAGAAAGATGCTCCCTCGATCCGCGAGGGCCGAGGGAGCACTCCCAAGAAAGCTCTACTGCTGGGAGATGGTCGAGGTCGGTGCGCCGTTGTTGCCGCCGGCGTTGCCGTCGTTCTTGTTGTTGCCGAATGAGAGGATGAGGCCGCCGCCGGTGGACGACAGCCCCGTGCCGTTGTCGGTGACCGTCACGTTGTTCATGCGGATGACAGGCGGCTGAGGCGATCCTGGGGCTTGGCCGTTCGACCAAACTCCATTCGTACCGTTGTGAACCGTCGCGCTGTTCTCGATCAGCATCAACGGTAAATTGCCAACTTCTGCAACCGTAAACCCAGTGAATCCGTTGTTGGCAGCGACGCTGTTACGAATCGTAATGTTGACCGCGTCCACCCCTTTGACCCCGCAAACGTTGTTCTCCGTTCGCAGGCCGTCGATCGACGCCGTCGCGAAGCCCAAATTGCCGGGCTGAACGTAGACTCCGCAGCCGCTGGATCCACCATTGTTGCGCGTGATCGTGTCGGTGACGAAGAGCTTGCTCGCGGCGGTAGGCACAAAGTTGACCCCGTTCGTACCGAATCTATTGATCCGGCAGTTCTCGACATAGAGCGAGCCGCCGGTCGAGAAACTGATGCCGTGGGTCGCCGTTCCCTGTCCTTCGAGGGTCAGACCTCGCAACACGACCACGTCGCTCGACCCTGCGGTGACCGTGATCGCATTCCCCGACGTGACCTGGATGGTGGCGAGGACGCCCACCGCCTCGATCGAGACGGCCTGGCTGATCGTCACCGGCCCATAGTCGCCGGCATCGGCGACGTCGATCTCGCCCCCGGCACTGGTCTTGGCCAGCGCCCCCGCGAAGGTCGCGCAGGGGGCGCTTCTCGTGCAGGCGTTGGTGTCGCTGCCTGTGGAGGCGACCCAGGTGTGCGAGATCGTGGCCTGGGCGGCGGGACTGACGGCGAGGAGGAGAGAGACGGCGCAGAGGACGCGGGTGAGGTGCTGTCTGTTCATATTTGCTCCTTTCAGAATCGCTTCAGAGAGGAGTGTCGAAAACGCCGAGAGTATTTCAGGAGGGGCCGGTCGAGACGGCGTCAGGGAGATCCGGACCCGCCACCCTTGCCCCCTCCTCCGTCCTTTGAGTAAGCTCCGTCCGCGGTGGCACTCCTACTCCCTTCCCTCCCTCCGAGGTGACAAGATGCGATCCCCTGCCTGGCGCCTGGCCCTCGCCCTCGTTCTGACGATTCCTCTGCCGGGGACCTTCGCCTCCGCCGCCTTCGCGGCGGAGAAGCCGCAGGCCGCTCCGCCTTCCGGCCTGCCCGGTACCCTGGAGGAGCCGGCCGAGCTCAAGCAACTCAAGTTCCGCCTGCTGGGGCCGGCCTGGGGCGGGCGGGTGGCGCGGGCCGCCGGGGTGCCGGGCAACCCCGCGATTTACTACGCCGCCACCGCCTCCGGCGGGGTCTGGAAGTCGGTCGACGGCGGCCAACGCTGGCAGCCGGTGTTTGACGACCAGCCGATCTCCTCGATCGGCTCGATCGCCGTCGCCGCCTCCGATCCCAACGTCGTCTACGTGGGTTCCGGGGAGGCCAACATCCGCGGCAACGTGGGGGCCGGCAACGGGATTTATAAATCGGTCGACGGCGGCAAGACCTGGAATCACGTCTGGAAGCAGGAAGGGCAGATCGGCACCATGGCGGTCGATCCCGGCAACGCCGACGTCGCCTTCGCCGCCGTTTTAGGTCACGCCTTCGGCCCCAACCCGGAGCGCGGCGTCTACCGCACCAAAGACGGCGGCCGGACTTGGCAGCAGGTATTGAAGAAAGACGAATGGACCGGCGCCTCGGACGTCGCCTTGGACCCTTCGAATCCCCACATCGTCTTCGCCGGCCTCTGGCAGGCCCGCCGCCGCCCCTGGGAGATGACGAGCGGCGGGCCGGGAAGCGGCCTCTACGTCTCGCGCGACGGCGGCGACAGCTGGAAGCAGCTGACCGGCAAGGGGCTGCCCGCCGGCATCTGGGGGAAGATCGGGATCGCCGTGGCGCCGTCGGACGGCCGCCGGGTCTACGCCCTGATCGAGGCGGAAGAAGGGGGACTCTTCCGTTCGGACGACGGCGGCGAGAGCTGGACCCGGGCCTCCGGCTACCATGGCCTGCGCCAGCGCGCCTGGTATTACACCACCCTCACCGTCTCGCCGGCCAACCCGGACGAGATCTGGTGCCCCGAGGTCCCGATGCTCCGGAGCATCGACGGCGGCAAGACCTTCGCTCCGGTGCGCGGGCTTCACCATGGCGACAACCACGACTTGTGGATCGATCCCAGGAACCCCAAGCGGATGATCGGCGCCAACGACGGCGGGGTGGACGTCTCGGAGGACGGCGGGGAGACCTGGCTCACGCCGCCCCTGCCGATCGGCCAGTTCTACCACGTGGCGGCCGACAACAGCGTGCCGTTCCAGGTCGCCGGCGCCCTCCAGGACATCGGCACCGCCCAGGCCCCGGTCAACACCCTGGCCGGCTCCGGCATCCGCAACACCGACTGGCACGGGGTGGGCGGCGGCGAGGCCGGGTGGGTCGCCTCGCAGCCGGACGATCCCAATATCGTCTATGCCGGCGAGTACGGCGGCATCCTCACCCGCCACGACAACCGCACCGGCCAGGAGAGGAGCGTCACCGTCTACCCCGACAACCCCTCGGGGCACGGCGGCGAGGATTTGCGCTATCGCTTCCAATGGACGGCGCCGATCGCCCTCTCGCCGCACGATCCGAAGGTCGTCTACCACGCCGGCAACGTCCTCTTCCGCACCCAGGACGGCGGCCAGACCTGGAGCGCCATCAGCCCCGACTTGACCAAGAACGACAAGTCGAAGCAGAAGTGGTCGGGCGGCCCGATCACCGGCGACAACACCGGGGTCGAGATCTACGACACCATTTTCGTCGTGGCCGAGTCGCCGGTCGAAAAGGGAGTGATCTGGGCCGGCAGCGACGACGGCCTGGTGCACGTGACGCGGGACGACGGCAAAAACTGGAAAGACGTGACCAAGGCCGTTCCCGGCCTCCCCGAGTGGGGGACGGTCGTGGGGCTCGAGCCCTCGCACTTCGACGCCGGCACCGCCTATCTGGCGGTCGACGCCCACCGGCTCGACGACACCCGTCCCTATCTCTGGAAGACGACCGATTTCGGCGCCACCTGGAAGCGGCTCGACGGCAAGCTCCCGAAAGACATTTATCTCCATGCCGTGCGCGAGGACCCCAAGCGGCGCGGCACGCTTTTCTTGGGCACCGAGCGCGGCGTCGACTACTCGCTCGACGACGGCGCCACCTGGCGGCGGTTGAAGCTCAACCTGCCGACCGTCGCCGTGCACGACCTGGTGCTCAAGGATTCGAGCCTCGTCCTCGCCACCCATGGTCGTTCGATGTGGATTCTGGACGACCGGGAGCCGCTCTACGAATTCACCCCCGAGGTGACGGCCCAGGAGGTCCACCTCTTCGCCGCTCCGGACGCCATCCGCTGGCTCTACCACGACGCCTACAAGGGCGCCACCTGGGCCGCCGACAACCCGCCCCAGGGCGCCCGCATCTACTACTGGTTGAAGAGCGCGCCCAAGGGCGAGGTGACGATCGACGTCCTCAATGAGCGCGGCGCCCTGGTCGCCACTCTTTCCTCGAAGCCGCACGAGGTGACCGGCGCCTCCGAGGACACGCAGGACGAGGAGGAGGGGTGGAAGAAGCTCGCCCTCCCCAAGGAGGCCGGGGTGCAGGTCGGCACCTGGACTCTGACCTGGGCCGGGGCCGAGATGATCCCCGGCGCCAAGCTGGACGCCGGTTTTCCCGCCATCGGCCCCAACGCCCTGCCGGGGACCTACACCGTGCGCCTGACCGTCGACGGCAAGAGCCAGACGACGACGCTTCACCTGAAGCCCGATCCGCGCCAGACGGTCCCCACCGCCGATTTGGAAGCCCAGCTCCGCTTCGCCCTGGAGATCCGCGACGCCATCACCCGGCTGACGCGGACGGTCCGGGACCTCCGCACGGTCCGGCAGCAGCTCGCGGCGCGCAACGAGATCCTCGCCGCCGACCCGCGCGCCGAGGCGCTGCGCAAGGGCTCGGCCGACCTCCTCGCCAAGCTCGACGGGCTCGAAGGCAAGCTCCACAATCCGAAGGCCGAAGTGGTCTACGACGTCCTCGCCCAGAAGGGGGGAACCCAGCTCTATTCGCGGCTGTCCCCCCTCTTCGACGGGGTCAAGGGCGGCGACGGCGCCCCCACCCAGGGCGCCCGTGAGGAGTACGCGCGGGAGAAGCAGGAGCTCGACAACGACGAGGCGGAGCTCGGGCGCCTCCTCTCGACCGATCTCTCCGCCCTGAACGAAACGGCCGGTAAGCTCGACCTGCCCCGCATCTACGTGCCGGCGGGACGGTAAACTCGCAATCTACGTATCCGGAGGCGATTCGTGAAACGAAACCTTGGGCAGCGCACGCTCCGCGGTCTGATCGTCGCGGGAGCGGTTTTGACGACGATAGGGATACCGGGATCTGCCATCGCGGCGGACAAGAAGAGCGACGAGAAGGGGGAGAAGAAGAGCGCCTGGAGCGCCGACACCTTCTCCGGGCTGGAGCTGCGCGGCATCGGTCCGGCGCTGACCTCGGGCCGCGTCGTCGACCTCGCCGTCGATCCCCGGGACAAGCACGTCTGGTACGTCGCCACCGCCTCCTCGGGGGTGTGGAAGACCACCAATTCCGGCCTGACCTGGAAACCGGTCTTCGACGGCGAGACCTCGTTCTCGATCGGCTGCGTCGCCGTCGATCCCAACAACTCCCTGGTCGTCTGGGTGGGGAGCGGCGAGAACAACAGCCAGCGCAGCGTCTCCTACGGCGACGGGGTCTACAAGTCGAGCGACGGCGGCGCCAGCTGGGAGAACCTGGGGCTCAAGTCTTCGGAGCACATCGGCAAGATCCTCGTCGATCCGCGCGACTCGAAGGTGGTCTACGTCGCCGCCCAGGGTCCGCTGTGGAACGCGGGTGGCGATCGCGGGCTCTACAAGACGACGGACGGCGGCAAGAGCTGGAAGAAGGTCCTCTCGGTGAGCGAGAACACCGGGGTGAGCGACCTGGTGATGGACCCGCGCAATCCCGACGTCCTCTACGCCTCCGCCTACCAGCGCCGGCGCCACGTCTGGACCCTGATCGACGGCGGCCCGGAGTCGGCGATCTATAAGTCGACCGACGCCGGGGCGACCTGGGCGAAGCTCGAGAAGGGTCTTCCCAAGGAAGACTTGGGACGCATCGGCCTCGCCATCTCCTCGACTCAGCCCGACACCGTCTACGCCATCATCGAGGCGGCGAACAAGGCGAGCGGCCTTTTCCGCTCGACCGACGGCGGCGCTTCCTGGGAGAAGCGGAGCAGCCACGTCTCCTCCTCGCCCCAGTACTACCAGGAGCTTTTCGTCGATCCGAAAAACGGCGACCGGTTCTACTCGATGGACGTCTGGATCGCCGAGACCCTGGACGGCGGCAAGAGCTTCCACAAGCTGGGGGAACCCGGCAAGCACTCGGACAACCACGTCCTGTGGATCGATCCGGACGACACCCGCCACCTGATCGACGGTTGCGACGGCGGCGTCTACGAGACCTGGGACCACGGCGCCAACTGGCAGTTCAAGGCGAACCTGCCGATCACCCAGTTCTATCGCGTGGCCGTCGACTACGCCCAGCCCTTCTATCATGTTTACGGCGGCACCCAGGACAACTTCAGCTTAGGCGGCGCCGCGGCCACCAACTCGGTTTCCGGCATCACCAACGCCGACTGGTTCGTGACCGAGGGCGGCGACGGCTTCCAGACCCAGGTCGATCCCGAGGACTCGAACATCCTCTATGCCGAGGCGCAGTACGGCGCCCTGACCCGCTTCGATCGCAAGAGCGGCGAGCAGATCTTCATCCAGCCGCAGCCGGGCAAAGGCGAGCCGCCCCTGCGCTACAACTGGGATTCGCCGATCATCATCAGTCCGCACCTCCACACCCGGATCTACTTCGCCTCCAACCGACTCTACCGGAGCGACGACCGGGGCGATCATTGGCGGGCCGTCTCGCCGGATCTGACCCGCCAGATCGATCGCAACAAGCTGCCGGTGATGGGCCGCGTATGGAGCATCGACGCGGTGGCGAAGAACACCTCGACCTCGTTGTACGGCAACATCGTTTCCGTCTCCGAGTCGCCGGTGAAAGAGGACCTCCTCTACGTCGGGACCGATGACGGCCTGATCCAGGTGAGCGAGGACGGCGGCGGCCACTGGCGGAAGATCGAGAGCTTCCCCGGCGTTCCCGATCGCGCCTACGTGTCGCGGGTCGAGGCGGGCACCAAGGATGCCGACACGGTTTTCGCTGCATTCGACAATCAAAAAATGGGCGATTTCAAGCCCTATCTCCTGAAGAGCACCGATCGCGGCAAGACCTGGACCTCGATCGCCGGCGATTTGCCGGCGCGGGGCGAGGTCCACGTCGTCCTTCAGGATACCGAGAAGGCCGACCTGCTTTTTGCCGGCACCGAGTTTGGCGCCTACTTCTCGGGCGACGGCGGCAAGCACTGGCTGCAGCTGAAGGGCGGCCTGCCGCCCACCCCGGTGCGCGACATGGTGATCCAGAAGCGGGAAAACGATCTGGCGCTCGCCACCTTCGGCCGCGGCTTCTACATCCTGGACGACCTGAGCCCGTTGCGCCGGGTGACTCCCGAGATGGTCGAGAAGGGTCCGGCGCTCCTCCCGGTTCCGCCGGTCAAGCTCTACAACCCGGCCCAGCCGCTGGGCGGCCGCGGCGAGGGTTTCCAGGGCGCCTCGTTCTTCACCGCGCCCAACCCGCCGTTCGGCGCCGTCTTCACCTACTACCTGAAGGACGGTTTGAAGACCCAGGGGAAGACCCGCAAGGAGGCGGAGAAGAAGCTGGTGAAGGAGGGCAAGGAGGTTTCCTATCCGACCTGGGAGTCGCTCCAGGCCGAGGCGCGGGAGCCCGAGCCGACGGTGCTCCTCACCGTCACCGACAGCGAGGGGCACGTGGTTCGGCGCCTGACCGGTTCGACCGCCGCCGGCTTCCATCGCATCGCCTGGGACCTGCGGTTCCCGCCCGCCAACCCGATCTCCCTGGAGCCCGAGGAGGTCAGCCCCTACGAGGAGCCCGACCGCGGCCCCATGGTGGTGCCGGGCACCTACAAGGTGGCGCTTTCCCAGCGGGTGAATGGCAAGGAGACGCCGTTGGGCGAGCCGCAGACCTTCACCGCCACCTCGCTCGGCCTCGCCTCTCTGCCGACGAAGGACCTGCCGGCGCTCTACCAGTTCGAGCGTGACACGGCGAAGCTCCAGCGCGCGGTCCTGGGCGCCGGCTCCGCCGCCCACGAGGCGCAGGTCCGGCTCGACTACCTCGACAAGGCCCTGCTCGCCACCCCCGGCGCCGATCCGCGCCTGGCCGACGAGTCTCTGGCTCTGCGCAACCGTCTCGCCGACCTCCAGCTAAGGCTCCTGGGCGGCACGATCCAGGCCCGCTACAGCGAGCCGGCCCCCCCCTCGATCGTCGAGCGGGTGCAGGGGATCGTCGAAGGCCACTGGACGGCGAGCGCCGCTCCCACCCAGGTGCAACTCGACGCCTACAAGGTGGCGAGCGAGGACTTTGCCGAGGTGCTGCCCAAGCTCCACCAGCTGATCGACGTCGATCTGAAGAAGCTCGAAGACCAGCTGGAAGCCGCCGGAGCCCCCTGGACGCCGGGCCGGGTGCCGAACTGGACGCCGCGGTAGGAGAGGGGACTATCGTGTAGGTAGAGAGAGGGCGGCGTCAGCCGCCCTTTCTCTATCTGCGAAGAGATCGACGATGCCGAAGATTTTGGTAGAGACGACCAGCCGCTACCCCAGAATTTTCTGGAACCACGATCGCCAGGGCGTCTCCAACGCCGCCGGGACCACAGAGTTTCAGGACTGCGGAGACGCCCTGGCGGCGGTGGTTTCGGAGAGGTCGGTGATAGCGGCTGGGCGTCTCTACGAAGACCGAAGACCCTGCCGCGGCAAGGTCCTTCAGGGCCGCCCGCCCCCCCGCAGCCGCAGCGCCCCAACCGCCAGAGTGACGAAGAAGAGAAGGCTCAAAGCCAGCACCACGGCCCCGCCGGTGGGGACGAGGAAGCGGGTGGAGAGGCTCAGGCCCCCCACGCCGGCGAGGAACGCGATGCCGATGCTCCAGAGAAGATAGCCGCGGGTGCTCCGGGCCAGGTTGCGGGCCGCCGCTGCCGGCACCACCACCAGGGCCTCGACGAGGAGCGCCCCGATCACCTTTAGGCTGACCACGATGGCGATGGTCAGGAGCACCGCGAAGAGATATTCAACGTAGGCGGAGTCGACCCCGTCCACACCGGCGAGGGTGGGGCTCAGGCTGTCGAGGAGCAGGCCGTTGTACTCGCGCGCCAGGAGGACCGCGACCAGAGCTCCGGCGAAGACAAGGAGGGCGAGGTCGCCGTCGGTGACGGTCAAGAGGCTGCCGAACATCGCCGACTCGACCTGGTGGATGTTGAAGCGGCGGGTTACGGCGACGAGGAGACAGATCCCGAGCCCGAGGGTTAGGGCGAGAAAGACGCCGATCAACGTATCCGGCGGCAGGGTCGAGCGCCGTTTGACGTAGACCATCCCAAGGGCCGAGAGGAGGCAGAAGGCGAAGATTCCGCCATAGGGGGCGTTGAGCGGCTCTCCGAGGAGAAGGGCGATCGAGAGGCCGGTGAGCGCGGCCTGGCCCAGGGCGGCGCTGAAGAACGCCATGCGGCGGGCGACGACGAGATGGGAGAGGCCGCCCAGGAGCGGCGCCAGGACGAGCACGCAGAGGATGCCGCGAACGAGGAAGGCATACTGGAGGTCCGCCGGCAGCCGGCCGGATCGGGCGAGCGCCGCCACCCAGGCGTAGAAGGTCTCCATCAACGCCCGCGACCGCCGGTCAGGCTAGTGTAGCGCGGCGGAAATTCAGTGCCTTTTCGCGGACCCTCCGGAGAGTCATCCTGAGGGAGCCTTGGCGACCGAAGGACCTGGGCGGGGGAGCTTCCCGCCTTCGCGCCCTCTTTTCCCCCGCCCAGATCCTTCTGGCTCGCGGAACTCGCCCTCAGGATGACGATAGGAGGAGGCGCCGCGGACACCCGACATAAGGACCGATCTGCAAGACCCACTGCACTAGGATCAGGCAGCCTCATTGCGTTTGGCCCGTTCGTAGAGCGTCTCCGGTGCGATATCAGCCCCATTCGGCCAGGCGACCGTTCCGCCGTCGATGAAAAAGCGCTCGAAGTACTGGGGATCCTTGAGCGGCTCGAAGATCGGACCCTCGAGCCATTCCGAAAAGTCGATCGTGGTTTCGAGGCCGTCGTTGAAGATGACGCGGATTCTGAAACCACCACAATACTCGGCTCGAAGGACGATGGGAAGAAACGACGCGGTACCGTACATGAATCCATCCTAGTTGAGCCGTCTATGCACCACAAGAGAAACTCCATCACTCCCCCGCCGCTCCCGCCGCCTCCGGCACCGCCGCCCACCTGGCGGCGAGGAGGACCTCGGGGAGGTCGGCGGTCATCACTTCGGCGGGTGGGCCGTCGCGCTCGACCCGGCGGTTCAAGAGGGTGACGCGGTCGGCCAGGCGGCGCACCTGGGCGAGGTCGTGCGAGACCATGAGGATCGAGAGACCCGCCTCGCGCTGGAGGGCGAGGAGGATCTGCTCCATCCTCCCGATCGCCACCTCGTCGAGGCCGCTCGCCGGCTCGTCCAGGAGGAGGAGCTCAGGCGACGGATCGATGGCGTTGGCGAGGAGCACCCGGCGGAGCTCGCCGCCGGAGAGGACCGAGAGCGGGCGTTCCCCGAGACCGGAGAGGCCGACCCGGGAGAGGAGCGTTTCGATGCGCTGCCGAGCGGAACGCTCGACGCCGAAGCAGACCGGCCGCCGCTGGCGGGCGAGGGCCAGGAAGTCGGTCACCGTAACCGGCAGGGTGCGGTCGACCGCGAAGCTCTGCGGCAGATAGCCGATCCGCCCCGCGCCGCGGAAGGCTGCCACGATCGA
>DASQPA010000463.1:0-19700 GCA_035644215.1 Thermoanaerobaculia bacterium | reverse complement strand
GCCGCGAGGTGCTCCTCTACCACAAGACGACCCGGAGGGAGGTCTACGAGCGGCGGGCGGCGGCACGGCCGGACTGCGACGACGTGCTGCTGGTCAACGAGAGCGGCCAGGTGACCGAGTCGACGATCGCGAATCTCGTGGCGGAGATCGACGGCGAACGCTCGACGCCACCCCTCGATTGCGGCCTCCTTCCCGGGGTGTTCCGCGGCGAGCTGCTGCGGACGGGGGAGATCCGCGAGCGGGTGCTGACCGCCGCCGACCTGCGCCGGGCGACGGCGCTCTGGCTGGTCAATTCGGTCCGCAAGTGGCGGCGGGCGGTGCTCGTCGACTGAATCGGCGGGGCGGTCTTGCGGAGTGCGACCGATCGTGCTATTTTCTTCCCCGTGGTGAGCAAGGGCGAACAGACGCGGCAGGAGATCGTCGAGCGGGCGCTCTCCCTGGCCGGCGAGGTCGGGCTGGAGGGGCTGTCGCTGGGGGTGCTGGCGGCAGGCATGAACCTGTCGAAGAGCGGCCTCTTCGCCCACTTCCGCTCGAAGGAGGCGCTGCAGCTCGACGTGTTGCAGCGGGCGATCGACCACTTCGTCGAGGACGTCGTGGCCCCGGCCCTCAAGGCGCCGCGCGGCGAGGCGCGGCTGCGCACCCTGTTCGACGGCTATCTCGGCTGGGTGCACGGCAACGGGCGCCGCGGCAGCTGCTTCTTCATGGCCCTCACCCACGAGTACGACGACCGCCCCGGCCCCATCCGCGACCTCCTCGTGCAGTCGCAGGGCGACTGGTACGACACCATCGCCCGGGTGGCGCGCGGCGCCGTCCAGACCGGGTACTTCCGCGCCGATCTCGACCTCGACCAGTTCGCCTACGAGTTCGTCGGCATCGGCATGGTCTTTCAGCAGGTCGCCAAGCTGCTCGAAAACCCGCGCGCCGAGGCGCGCGCCCGCGCCGCCTTCGAGACCCTCGTCGAACGCAGCCGTCCCCCGGCGGTATCGGCGGCATCCCCCGTCCACTGAAAGGAGATCGATTCGATGCAACCGCTCGCCGTCGCCCCGCTGTCTCCAGGAAATAGCACGACCGTTCGTCTCCGTCCCGTTCCCGTGCCGCCCTGGCTGCGCGCCGGGATGCGGGTGGCGAGCACGGTGGCTCCCGGCGCCGCGGCGCGCTTCGCGCGCAAACTGTTCTTCACCCCGCTGCGGGCGCGGCTGCGCGACGAGGAGCGGGCGGTCCTGGCGAAGGGCGAGGCGTTCTCGCTTACCGCCTTGGGGCAGCGGGTAGTGGGGCGGGCCTGGGGCGAGGGCCCCACCCTGTTCCTCGTCCACGGCTGGGGCGGCCACGCCGGGCAGATGACGCCGTTCGTCGAGCCGGCGGTGGCGGCGGGCTTCCGGGCGGTGGCGATCGATCTGCCGGGGCACGGCGAGTCGGCGGGTAGCGTGTCGTCGGTCGTCCACTGCGCCGCCGCCCTCGACCGCGCCGCGGCGCTCTTCGGACCGGTGCGCGGCCTCCTTGCCCACTCGTTCGGCGCCGCGGCGAGCACCTACGCCCTGTCGCGCGGCCTCCCCGTGGGGCGGGCCGTCTTCTTCGCGCCGCCGTCGCGCTTCGAGTCGTTCTGGGCTCGGTTTCAGGCCGGCGCCGGCCTGCCGGAGGGGGTCATGCAGCGCATGCTGCACGAGGCGGAGGACTGGCTGAACGTCCGTTTCGACGGCATCTCGCCGATCGACCTCGCCCCTCGCATGACGGTGCCGCTCCTCGTCTTCCACGACCCGGAGGACCGCGAGATGCCGTTCGGCGAGGGGGTGGAGCTCGCCCGCCGCTGGCCCGGCGCGGAGCTGCGCCGGGTCGAAAAGCTCGGGCATCTGCGCATCCTGCGCGACGAGCGGTGCGGGGCGGCGGCGGTGGAGTTTCTGGCCGGGTGAGCGAAGGGACCGCCGCGGTAAGATCGCCGCCATGACCACGGTCGCTCCAACCGCCCTCGATCTTCCCGACCTGCCCGACGTCCTCGCCGCCCGGCGGGTCCTCCAGGGCGTCGCCCGCCGCACCCCGGTCCTCACCTCGGAGGCACTGGATGAGCTCGCCGCCGCCCGGCTCTTCTTCAAGGCCGAGAGCCTGCAGGTCACTGGCTCGTTCAAGGTGCGGGGGGCGTTCAACAAGATCCGCTCGCTGCCGCCGGCCGACCTGGCGCGCGGGCTGATCACGGTCTCCGCCGGCAACGCCGCCCTGGGGGCCGCCTGGGCCGCCCGCGCCGCCGGGGTGGACCTTACCGTCGTGATGCCCGAGAACGCCGTGCCGGAGAAGCTCGCCGCCGTGGCGGCGATGGGGGCGCGGATCGAAAAGCGGGGGGTGACCAACGCCACGGAGGCCTTCGCCCGCCTGGCCGAGCTGCAGGAAGCCCACGGCTACACCCTGGTCCACCCCTTCGACGACCCGCTGGTGGTGGCCGGGGCCGCCACCGCCGCCTGGGAGCTTCTGGAGGAGGTCCCGGATCTGGACCTCCTCGCCGTTCCCGCCTCGGGGGGCGGCCTTTTGGGCGGCACGCTCCTCGCGGTCCGCGGCCTCGCTCCCGCCGCCCGAGTCTACGGCGTCCAGCCGACGGGGGCGGACGGCATCGTGCGCTCGCTGGCCGCCGGGGAGCCCACGGCGCCCGAGCGCATCCAGACGGTCGCCGACGGCCTGACCGCCCCGCGGCCGGGGAGGGTCAACTTCGAGCTCATCCGGCGCCATGCGACGGGGGTGGTGACGGTCGACGACGCGGCGATCCTCGCCGCCATGGGGCTCCTCGTCCGCCACCTCAAGGTGGTGGTCGAGCCGGCGGGGGCGGCCGGCCTCGCCGGCGTTCTCGCCCATCCGGCCCTGCGCGAGGCCCGGGTGGGGGTGCTCCTCTCCGGTGGCAACACCGGGATGGAACGGGTCCGCGAGGTGCTTTAGCCCGCCTTCCTGAGCTCCTTCTTTTTCCTGGCGGTGGAGCCTGCGACTTTGGCCTTCTCGTCCTCGACCACGTCCCGGGCCTCCCCGCGGGCGATGCGCTGGAATTCCTTTGACAGCTTCGCGAGCTCGGCGTCCGAGAGATCCTCCAGGTCCACCAGGCCGGTCCGCGCCTCCTTCATGGCGTAGAGCAGCTCGTCGAGCTTCAGGTGGAGGGCTTTGGAATCGCGGTTCTGGGTGTTCTGGATGAGGAACACCATGAGGAAGGTGACGATGGTCGTGCCAGTGTTGATCACCAGCTGCCAGGTATCGGAGTAGTGGAAGAGCGGCCCGGTCAACGCCCAGACCAGGACGATGACGATGGCCGCAATGAAAGACCAAGCCGAACCGAAAACCGAGGAGGCGGTCCGCGCGGCTTTACGGAAGAATTCGTTCATAGCGGAACTCTACTGCACGGCGGATGCCACCGCTGCCAACCCGCCCCCCTTGACAGAGACCCTGGACGGCGCGTACCGTATCAGCGTAGTAATACACCGAAGATCGCGGACGAGACGAGAGGACCGTGCCTTGGAAAAAGCGTTGCGGATCGATCCCAAAGACCCTCGCCCGATCTGGCGTCAGATCGAGGAGGCGGTGCGGCACCTGGTGGCCTCCGGGATGCTCGCCGCGGGGGCGGGCGTGCCGTCGGTGCGCGATCTGGCGCGCGAGCTCCAGGTCAACCCGGCGACCGTCTCCAAGGCCTACCAGCGGCTGACCGACGGCGGCGTCCTCGCGGTCCGCCGCGGCGACGGCACCTACGTCGCCGACGCTCCCCCCGCCTTCTCGTCCGCCGAGCGCGCCGCCCGCCTGCGCCGGGAGGCCCTGCGTTACGCCGGCATCGCCGCCACCCTGGGTGCCTCGCCCGCGGAGGCGGCCGCCCTTCTGGAAACTGCCTGGGAAGAGCTCCGGGCGCAGCCCCTGCCCGAGGATACCGAGGAGGAAAAACCGCAATGAGCCCCGCTTTGCCCCCCGTGCTCGCCGCCGAAGGGCTGTCCGTCCGCTATGGCGCGCGCCTGGCCGTGGACGACCTCTCGTTCGCCGTCGAACCCGGCTCCGTCTATGCCCTTCTGGGTCCCAACGGGGCGGGGAAGTCCTCGCTCGTCCGCTGTCTCCTCGGCGAGCAGCGGCCGCAAGCCGGCCGCGCCCTCCTCTTCGGCGATGACGTCTGGCGCCGGCGCGCCCACCTGCTCGCCGAAGTCGGCGTGGTGCCCGAGGAGTCCGACGCGCCGCCCGCCATGAGCGTCCACCAGCTGCTGCGCTTCGGCTCCCGGCTCTACCCGCGCTGGGACGGCGCCGGCGCGGTGGCGCGGCTGGCCCGCTTCGGCGTGCCGATGGACGTCCCCTTCGGCCGCCTGTCGAAGGGGCAGAAGGGGCAGGTGGCGCTGACTCTCGCCCTCGCTCCCTCGCCGCGGCTCCTCATCCTGGACGACCCGACCCTGGGGCTCGACCCGCTCGCCCGCCGCACCGTCTTCGAGGAGCTGATCGGCGAATTGGCCGACCGCGGGACGACCGTCTTCCTCACCACCCACGACCTGGCGGCGGTCGAGGGGATCGCCGACCGGGTGGGCATCCTGCGCGCCGGCCGCTTGCTCCTGGACGAGGAGCTGGAGAGCCTGAAGCGCCGCTTCCGCCGCATCAGCTTCCCGCCCGCCGAGGCCGCCCGCGCCGCCGGGCTCACCGCGCTGGAGCCGGTCGCCGTGGCCGCCCGCGGCTTCCGCACCGAGGCGGTGGTGGCGCGCTGGGACGAGGCGCGCTTCACCGGCGCCGGTTCCGGAACAGCCGAGGTATCGGCGCTCACCCTGGAGGAGATCTTCCTCGCCCTTGTCGGAAAAGGAGAAACGGGGAAAGGAGAGACCGTATGAGAGGTTTCCTCGCCGTCTTCGAGCGCGAGATCGCCGAGCACCGTCTGCTCTTCCTGATCGGCCTCGCCGGGTTCGTGCCGGTCCCCGTGTCGTTCACCGCCCCCGCGCTGCCGGCCGACCAGCGGGGCGCCGCCGCCCTCCTGGTGAGCGGCATCGTCGCCGCGGTCCTCGCCGTCGGGCTGGGCGCCTCGGTGGTCGCCCGCGACCTGGCCGAGCGGCGGCTCGGCTTCTACTTCGCGCGACCTCTTTCCGGCTGGGCGATCTGGGCGGGCAAGCTCGGCGCCGCCCTGGTGCTCTCCCTGGGCGTCGGTCTTCTCTTCCTCCTGCCCTACCTGCTCTTCGAGCCCGCGGTCCGGGGCGAGCTGGCGAACGGCGGCGGGCTCCAGCTCCTTTACGGGGTGGGCGGAATCGCCGCCCTGGTGCTCGCCGCCGACCTCGTGAGCCTCCTGGTGCGCTCCCGTTCCCCCTGGCTCGGGCTCGACGTCGTGGCGGCCGTCGCCGTCGGCCTCCTGGGGTGGGATGGCGCCCTGCGGCTGATCCGGGCGACGACGCTGGGAGCGCCGGGCCAGCCCCCGATCGTCCCCGCGCTCCAGGGCGTCGTTCCCCTGGTCCTTCTCGCGGTCCTCGCCGCCAGCGCCGCCCAGCTCGTCCTCGGGCGGACCGATCCGCGCCGCGGGCACCGTTTCCTCTCGCTCACCCTGTGGAGCCTGCTGCTCGCCGGCGGGCTCGGCCTCGTCGGCTACTCGCGCTGGCTGGTCGCCGCCACCCCGGCCGACCTGGTGGCGGTCCCCATCGTCCTGCCGGCCCCCGCAGGGAGCGCCGTCGTGGTCCAGGGCCCCGCCGTCCATCGGGGGGCCTATCTCCCCCTGTTCCTGCTCGATACCGCCTCCGGCCGTTTCCAGCGGATTTTCCCGGTCCCCTACTGGGGCACCCTGCGCGTCTCGGCCGACGGCCGGCGGGCGGTCTGGCTGGACTCCCAGGACCGGGGGGTCCGGGGTCCGGCCGTTCTCGTGCGTCTCGACCTGACCCGGCCGGAGGCCCGGCCGGTCCACACCCCGCTGAGCTTCGCCGGCGGCTTCGATTCTCTCGCCCTGTCGCCCGACGGCCGGCGCGTCGCCCTCCTCGAACGCGGCCGGCTGCTCGCCTTTGACGTCGACAAGGCGGGGCTCCTCGCCTCCTTCCCTCTCTCCGGCGGAAACGTCTTTCGGAGCCGGCTGCAGTTCCTCGACGGCTCGCACCTGCGGTATTTCCGGAACACGACGGAAGACTACGCCCTGCCCGGCTCACGTACCGCCCGGATCGAGATCGCGGATTTCGATCTCGCGACCGGCCGCCGCGTGGAGGTCGGCCACACCGCTCTCTTCGAGGATGCCGCGACCTGGGCGCCGAGCCCCGACGGCAGCCATCTCCTGGTCCACCGGCCGCTCGAGGCGCTCGCCCTGTTCGACGTGCGGCGCGAGGCTCCGGTGGCCGAGCTGCCGGCGCGGCTCTTCGGCAGCGGCTTCCTGGCCGACGGCCGCGTCGTCGCCGCCAGCCCCCGGGCCGGCTCCCGGGACCTCACCCTCCTCTCCCCCGACGGAGCCGTCGAGCGCCGCTTCCCCTTCCCCGGCGTCCGGTCCCTTCGCCTGGGAGGAGAGCCGCTCCCCGGGAAGCTGGTGATCGGAGTGCAAACGGCCGGCGCCTCCCCCCTCGATCGCACCGGCACCTGGGAGTCCCGTCTCCTCGACCTGGCGACGGGGGACTCCCGCTCGCTCGGCCGGCGGCTGCCGGCGGCCGGCCCGGAGACCGGGCCCGCGAGCGCCGGCTCCCGCCTCTTCTTCCGCGGCAACGACCAGCTCGTCCTGCTCGACCCGGTGAGCGGCCAGGAGCACCAGGTGGCGGGCCGACCGGACCGTTGAGCCCGAACCGGGGGCGGTGGGTTGTAAGTCTTACCCTACCTGCCGCCCCGTCCTTGTCATCTCTACCAAAACCTGGGTCCGCGGGTCCCCGCCGCCGGCCCGGCGACCCGGCCGGAATGCCGGCGGGCCGCGCTTTTTCGAGGCAAGGCGCGGATCTTGCTTCTGCGCCAGGGAGCCTTTAAAGTGCGTCTCCGTGACCCAGAGGGGCCATCGATGAGAGAAGCGATCGAGCCAGCGTATAGCCGTTCGACCACCCTGGTCGACGTGCTCGATCGTGTGCTCGACAAGGGGCTCGTGGTGGCGGGGGACATCCGGGTGTCGCTCGCCGAGGTGGAGCTCCTGACCATCCGCATCCGGCTGCTGGTCTGTTCGATCGACAAGGCCGAGCAGATCGGTCTCGACTGGTGGCGGCAGGACCCCAGTCTGTCGGTCGGCGCCCGCAAGTTGGCACTGGAGAATGAGGTCCTGCGGGAGCAGGTCCGTCAATTGGAAGAGAGGGTGGCGGCGCTGGCGCTCAAGCGGCCGGCGGAGCCTGGTAGAGCGGCGAGCCCGGAAATCCCCGGGACAGCCGCCCGGCCGCGACGCAATACGTCCAAAAAACGCAGGGGGTAACCATGCCGGTTGAAAGAGCATCCGGTGGCACAAGTCTGATCGACGTCCTCGACCGCGTTCTCGACAAGGGGATCGTGATCGACGCGTGGGTTCGGGTGTCGCTCGTCGGAATCGACCTGCTCACCGTCGAGGCGCGGGTCGTCGTGGCCTCGATCGACACTTATATCAAGTACTCCGAGGCCGTCGGCCAGGTGCCGACCGTGTCGCGTCCCGCCGCCATCGAGGCGTCGCGGCCGAACGACGAGCTGATGGCCGAGAACGCTTCGTTGCGGGCGCAGCTCGCCGCCTCGGTGGCCCGGGAAGCACCGCGGGAAGTGCCGATGGCCCGCAGAAGACGACAGGCCGCCAAGGCGTAGGCCGTGGCCAGGCCCGTGCCGTTGGACGCGGCTCCCGATTTCGAGAGCGTCGATCCCAGGACGAAGCTCTCGCTGGTCGAGGAGCTCCTCGCCGAGCAGGATGCTCGCGCCTGCGCCGTGCTCGCCCTGCGCTGGCTGGCCCGGCATGCCGGGGTCCAGCGCGGCCTCTGCGCCGTGGTGGACGGCGAGGGTTTGCGTCTCACCGGGCTCTCCGGTATCGGCCTCTCGCTCGCCGAGGTCGAGGGCTGGAGCCTGGACCTCGGGGAGCGCTCCCATCCGCTGATCCTCGCCCTCGTGGGGGCGGAGCCGGTCGCCTTCCACGGCTCCGGCCCGGGGCGGTTGGGCGCCCTCGACACTCCCCTGGGCACCGACTCCTTCCACGCCGTGCCCCTGGGCCAACCGAGCGACCAGGGGGAGATCGGCCCCGGTCTGCTGCTGGTCGACGGACCGGGGGAGGGGCCGGTCACCGGCGCGGTCCGCTGGGCCGCCCAGCTGCTCGGCGAGCGCCTGGTCTCGCTCTGGTACCGCCGCGCCCAGGCCGACGAGCGGCGCCACAAGCGGGAACGGGCCTGGCTCCTGGCCATCTTCAACGCGGTCACCGATCCCATCCTGCTGACCGATGCCGACGGCCGCATCCTCTTCGCCAACACCGGCGCCGAGGCCCTGCTCTCGGCCGACGAGTCGACGAGCGAGGGCCGGCGCCGCGCCGTCGCCTTGAACAACATGCTCTTCTCGGCCTCCCTCTTCACCTCCGCTCAGGAGAGCGGGCCGGTGCGCCAGGAGCTGCTCCTGGTCGACCCGGTCGAGGGGCAGGACCTGCTCTTCGAGCTGCTCCGCACCCGGGTCAAGATCCGGCGCGGCGAGACCGGCACGGTGTCGATCTTGAGGAACGTCACCGACCTGCGCCGGGCCGGCGAGGAGCTGGAGGAGAACTACCGGCGCCTGCGCGCCGCCGAGTCGCAGACCCGGGCCGAGCGCGACCGGCTCGACCTCATCCTCAACTCGGTGCTCGACCCCATCCTGGTGACCGACGCCGCCGGCAAGCTCCTGCTGATGAACCCGCCGGCCGAGCGGCTGTTCACCGTCGGCCCGGACCGCCGGGGCGCTCAGGCCGAGCGCCGGGTGCGGGCCAACGACGCGGTCTTCACCTCTTTCATTTCGAACCTCTACACCAGCCAATCGCTGCGCTTCCGCGGCGAGCTTGCCCTCTTGGACCCGGCGACCGGCGGCACCGTCCCGGTCGAGGCGATCTCCGGCAAGGTGGTGTCGCGGCAGGGCGAGGACACCTGGACGGTGACCATCCTCCACGACCTGACCGAGGCGGTCGAGAAGGCCCAGCTCTACGAGCAGGTCAAGCGCCATTCCGAGGAGCTGCGGGAGAAGGTGCAGGAGGCGACGGCCGAGCTCGCCGAGCAGAACGAGCTGCTACGGCGCCAGGCCCTGGCGCTCGAGCAGGCGTCGGTCATGAAGTCGCAGTTCCTCGCCAACGTCTCCCACGAGCTGCGGACGCCGCTCAACGCCATCATCGGCTACACCCACCTGATGTTGGAGGGCGTGTCGGGGGATCCCACCCCGGGCCAGCAGGACAAGCTCACCCGGATCGACTCGAACGCCCAGCACCTGCTGTCGATCATCAACGACCTTTTGGACATCACGCGGATCGAGGCGGGCAAGATGCCGGTCCAGTTCGAGACGTTGCTTCTCCCGGAGCTGATCGACGAGGTCATGGCAGAGGTCGAGCCGCTCATCGCCCGTACCAGTCTCCGGGTGACGCGCGACGTTGCGCCGGGGGTCCCCGAGGTGCGCAGCGATCGCAAGAAGCTCAAGCAGATCGTGCTCAACCTGCTCTCCAACTCCCTGAAGTTCACCCCCGAGGGCTCGGTCGCCATGCTCGTCGACTGCGATGCCGATTGGGTTTCGGTGGCGGTGGCCGACACCGGCATCGGCATCTCCGAGGAGAACCAGAAAACCATTTTCGAAGCCTTCGGCCAGGCGGACAGCTCGTACGTACGGCGGGCCGGCGGGACCGGTCTCGGCCTGTCGATCTGCCGCCGCCTGGCGGCGCTCCTGGGGGGCGACATCACGGTCGCGAGCCGCCTGGGTTTGGGTTCGACGTTCCGCCTGCTGCTGCCGCGGAAGAACGGCGGCTGAAGAGGGCAAGGAGAAAGAGAATGTCCGAAGGATCGCAAACACCCCTCGTGCTGGTCGTCGACGACATGGATGACGGCCGGGAGATCTGCGCCGAGTACCTGGCCTTCCGCCAGTACCGCGTCGCCACCGCCGCCGACGGCTTCGAAGCCATCGCCAAGGCGAGCGAGCTGCTCCCCGACATCATCCTCATGGACCTGTCGCTGCCCGGGATCGACGGCTGGGAGGCCACCCGGCGCCTGAAGAGCAACGAGCGCACCCGCCCCATTCCGATCGTCGCGCTCACCGCGCATGCCCTCCGTAGCGCTCACGACCAGGCGGTCGAGGCCGGCTGTGACGCGGTCATCACCAAGCCGGTGCTGCCCAAGGAGCTGGAGGCGCAGATCCGCCGCATCCTGGCGGACCGGCCGAGCTCCGTCCGGACCTGACGGCTGGAGCTGAACCCTTTCGAGCGAGGAGTCGCTGGTGAAAGAGAAGAAGAGTCCGGAAGGTCGCACGAAGAAGAGTCCGGCCAGGAAGAAGGTGGCGGCCGTAGCCCCGGCGCCGGTGGCCGAGCGCAGCGGCAAATACGTCTACTGCATCATCCAGGCGAGCCAGCCGCTGCGCTTCGGACCGATCGGCATCGGCGGCGAGCCGGCCGAGGTGCACACGGTCAACTACCGGGACATCGCGGCGGTGGTCTCGGACACCCCGTTGGAGGTCTACGACCCGACCCGCGACAACGTGCTCGCCCACGAGCGGGTGAACGAGGCGGTGATGAAGCGTTTCACCGTCATCCCGATGTCGTTCAACACCGTGTTCAAGACCCGCGAGGACATCATCGAGCTGCTGCGCACCGCCTACGACGCCTTCCATGACGTCCTGGTCAAGATGGAGGACAAGCTGGAGTTCGGCTTGAAAGTGGTGTGGGAGCCGGAGATCGTCATCCGCGAGATCGAGAAGGAGAACGAGAACCTGCGTCTGCTGCGCCACGAGATCTCGTCGCAGAAGGGCTCGACCTACTTCGCCCGCATGCAGTACGGAAGGCTCGTCGACTCGCTCCTGCAGGACCGCTCGGAGCAGCTGGTCACCGAGATCTTCGCGGCGCTTTCCGACGCCTCGGTCGCCTCCCGCGCCAACAAGCCGATCGGCGACAAGATGATCTTGAACGCCGCCTTCCTGGTCACCCGCGACCGCGAGAGCGAGTTCGACGCCAAGGTCAAGGAGGTCGACGCCAAGTACGCCAACCTGAAGCTCAAGTACACCGGCCCCTGGCCGCCCTACAACTTCGTCAACATCCGCTTGAAGCTCGAGCGCGCGGCGGAGGCGGAATGATCGTCGTCGACCGCCTCCTCTACGGCGGTCTGCGCTTCATCCTCAATCAGCTCGCCGCGGCGACCGATCAGGAGCTGGACGCCGAGGGGCTGCTCCAGGAGGAGCTGCTCATCGCCCAGATGCGGCTGGAGCTGGAGGAGATCACGGAGGAGGAGCTCGCCGCCATCGAGGCGGAGATCCTGCCGCGCCTGCGGGAGAGCCGCGAGGGGCGCCAGGCCGGTACGGGCCGCGGCGCCGGCGGGCGGGTGGTCGGCGTGGAGGTGAGCTTTGGCGGCGATACGGAGAAGCGGAGCAGCGGCAGGCGATAGCCGGTCCTACCGCTTTTTCGCCGGCAAGGGGGGCGTCGGCAAGACGACCTGCGCCGCCGCCGAGGCGCTCGTCCTGTCGGATCGTATGGACCGGGCGAAGGCCCGCAAATCCGCCGGGCGGGTGCTGGTGGCCTCGACCGACCCGGCCCACTCCCTGGGCGACGCCCTGGACCGCCGGCTGGGTCCCGACCCGCGGCCGGTGCCGACCCGCGCCGGGGAGCGGGGAAAACGGCGCGCCCTCTGGGCGGTCGAGCTCTCCGGCGAGCGCGCCTTCTCCCGCTGGCTCGAACCCCGCCGGGCCGCCCTCTGCACGGCGGCTCTCCGCGGCACCTACCTCGACGAGGCGGACGTCGAGCGCCTGCTCGCCCTCACGCCCCCGGGCATCGACGAGATCGCCGCCCTCCTGGACCTCGAGCGGGCGGCCCGGGAAGCGCAATGCAGCGAGGTGGTGGTCGACACCGCCCCCACCGCTCACACCCTGCGCCTCCTCGCCACCCCGGAGGTCCTCGGCCGGATCGCCGCCCTGCTCGACGAGCTCCAGGAGAAGCACCGCCGGCTCGCCCGCCGTTTCGGCGTCTACCGGAGCGACCGGGTGGACGCCGCCCTGGCCGAGATCGAGGCGGAGGGCCGGGACCTGGCCGCGCGGCTCGCCGATCGCGCCCGCACCCGTTTCGTCTGGGTGCTCCTGCCCGAGGCGCTCTCGCTCGCCGAGGCGCGGGATGGCGTGACGGCCCTGGCCACGGCGGGAATCGAGGTGGCGGAGATCGTCGTCAACCGCGTCACCCCGGAGGGGGATCTCTGCCCGCTCTGCCGGGCGCGGCGGGAGGAAGAGCTGCGGGTGATCGAGGAGATCGCGGAGGCCTTCCCCGGCATTCCGCTGCGGCTTCTGCCGGCCTTCGACCAAGAGCCGCGGGGGCTGGCCGCTCTACGGAAGGTGGGTAGGGCGCTCCGCAACCGTAAGGGGGTTCTGGCCCCCTCGGCGGGAGGGGACAGGGGCGGGCTGCGGGCGGTGCTCGAACTCGCCCTTCGGGCGGTTGATCGCCCCGCCCTCCGGGCTCAGACAGGCTGCGCTCCGTCCTCGCCCGCCCCTGTCCCCTCCCGGCGTCCCCTCCCGCGCCAGCCCGATTGGCCCGGCCTGCTGGCGCCACCAGGAACCCGGCTGCTGTTTTTCGGCGGCAAGGGGGGGGTGGGGAAGACGACCTGCGCGACGGCTGCCGCTCTGCTCCTGGCCCGGGAACGCCCCGGCCAGCGTCTGCTCCTGCTGTCGACCGATCCGGCCCACTCCCTGGGCGACGTGCTCGACGTCCGGCTGGGGGACGAGGCGAAACAGCTCCCCCGCGGGCCGCAGAACCTGTGGGCGCGCGAGCTCGACGCCGCCCGCGCCTTCAAGCGCTGGAGCGGCGGCCGGCGGGAGGCGATCCAGGGGCTGCTGGACGCCTTCTTCAGCGCCTCGGGCACCGCCGAGGGCACGGTCCAGGGCGAGGAGATCTTCCCCGGCGTGACCCCCGCCGGGCTCGACGAGCTGATGGCGGTCTCGGCTCTGGCGGACGCGGTTTTCGGGGAGGGAGAGGAGGTCTTCGACCGGGTGGTGGTGGACATGGCCCCCACCGGTCACGCCCTGCGCCTCCTGGAGATGCCCGCCCTGGCTCTCACCTGGGACCGAGCCCTCCTCGCCCTCCTCCTCAAGTACCGCGAGGCCGTCCATCCCGGCCCTCTGGCGGCCGCGCTGGTCGAGCTCTCCCGCAGCCTGACCCAGCTCGCCGAGCTGCTCAAGGACCCGGTGCGCACCCGCTTCGTCCCGGTCGCCCGGGCCGGCGAGCTGCCCCGGCGCGAGACCGCACGGCTGATCGCGGCCCTCGACCGGCAGGGGATCGGCGTCGCGGCCCTGGTGCTCAACGCCGTGCTGCCGGGTGGCTGTGCCCGTTGCGGCGAGGCCGCCGGGCGTCGCGAGCAGGAGCGGCTCGTCTCCCTGATGCAGGGGCGCTCCGCTATACTGCTCGCTCCTGCGCTGTTTCCGCCCCCGCGGGGCGGCGGCGCACTGATCGACTGGGGCCGGAGCTGGCAGAGGAACGAGGGATGAGCCGAGCGGGAACCCCACCGGCGATCTATCTCTACTGCATCGTGGAGAGCATGGAGAGCGCCGCAGTGCCTCCTCTCGCGGAGGTGCCCGCCGGATTGCCCGAGACTTCCTCCCCGCGCCTCCTGTCGCTCGGCGGCGACCTCTGGCTGGTGGTGGGGGAGGCGCCGCTCCCGGCGTTCTCCGCGGCGGAGATCGAGCGCCGCCTGGCCGACGACCTCCCCTGGGTCTCGGCCTGCGCCGTGGCCCACGAGCGGGTGGTGGCGCACTTCGCGGCCCTCGCCCCGGTGGTGCCGATGAAGCTCTTCTCCCTCTTCCAGGACGAAGCGCGGGCGGTCGCCGACCTGGCCGGCCGGCGGGACGAGATCGCGGCCGTCCTCGCCCGGGTCGCCGGCCGCGTGGAGTGGGGGGTGCGGGTCCATTTCGACGCCTCGCGGCCGGTACGGCCGGCGCCGGCAGAAGACGCGCCGGCCTCGGGCCGCAGCTTCCTGCTGCGCAAGAAAGCCGAACAGGAGGAGGCCAGGAATCGGGTCCGCCGTGCCGGCACCGCCACCGAGGAGGCTTTCGACGAGCTGGCGCGCCATGCCGCCGCCAGCCGCCGCCGCGAGCCGCCGGCCCTGGCCGAGCCGGGGCCGCGACTGCTCCTCGACGCCGCCTTCCTGGTGCCCGTGGCGGAAGCCGAAAGCTTCGAGCGCGCCGTCCAGACGGTGGCGGAGCGGCTCGCCGCCCACGCCTGCCAGGTCACCCTGACCGGTCCCTGGCCGCCCTACAACTTCATCTCGGAGGCGGGATGAGCCTCCCCCCCGGCGGACCGCCGGACCCGGGGGCGCTCGACCTCCTCGCCGGGGCCGACGGCTCGCTCCTCGAAGTGGTCGATCACCTGCTGAACCAGGGGGTGGTGGTGACCGGCGACGTCGTCCTCGGTCTCGCCGGGGTCGACCTCGTCTACCTCCGCCTCTCGGCGGTCCTCTGTGCCTCCGACCGGCTGCTGGGCAGGCGGAGCGAGCCGGAATGAGCGCCCTCTATCTCTACGCCCTGGTCGGCGTCCCACCGGCCGGCGACCTGGGGACGGGGGTGGCGGGCGAGCCGCTCGCGGTGGTGCGCTGCGGTGGCCTCCTCGCCGTGGCCGGGGAGGTCGCGGTCCGTCCGCCGGTGACCGCGGAGACCCTGGTCCGCCACGACGTGGCGGTCCGCCGCCTGGCCGCCCTGGTGCCGGCTCTCCTCCCCGCCCGCTTCGGCGAATGGCTGCCCGACGTCTCCGCCCTGGCCGCGGCGCTCCTCCCCCACGCTGCGGAGATCGTCCGCGCCCTCACCCTGGTCGAGGGCTGCGTGCAGATGACTCTGCGGGTATTCGGCGCGCCGGAGGTCCCGGTCGTCGAGACGCCCGAGGCCCCGGAAACCCCTGGCCCCGGCGCCCGCTACCTGGCCGCCCGGCGGCGGGCCGCCGCCGCCGGCCTCCCCGAGGTCGCCGCCCTGCGCCAGGCCCTCCAGCCGCTCCTGCGCGCCGAGCGGGTCGAGCGGCATGCCGGGGGCAACCTCCTCGCCACCGCGCACGACCTCGTGGGGAGAGGGGAGGCGGCGGACTACCTGCGGATCGTCGAGGCGGCGGTGGCCCAAGGGGAGGGGCTTGCCGGCCGGAAGGTCACCGTGAGCGGTCCCTGGCCGCCCTACGCCTTCGCGCCCGGAGGGCTGGGATGAGCGAGCGGGGCGATGTCGTGCGGCTGGAAATCGCGGAGATCGACGAGCTGCGCGCCGAGCTGGAGCGCCGGATGTCGGCGGCCGGGGCGGCGGGCACCGCCGGGACGACGGGGGCGGCCGAGACGACGCCGCGCTGGAACGCCGATCCGGAGGACGTCCAGCGCTCGGTCCTGAAGCTCGTCCTCACCCTCGTCGACTTCATCCGCCAGCTCCTGGAGCGCCAGGCCATCCGCCGCATGGACGCCGACACCCTGACCCCCGAGGAGGTCGAGGGGATCGGTCTCGCCTTGATGCGCCTGGAGGAGACCGTCGAGGACCTGGCGCGCCGCTTCGACCTCGACCCCAAGGAGCTGAACCTCGACCTGGGGCCGCTCGGGCGGCTGATTTGACCGCCCTTGGCAGGGGACAGTACACTGCTCCCAGGTCACCCGTACGCAGCCCGTCCCGGACGGAGGGCGCTCCAAGGCCGCCCTTCAAGGACCCTGAGAAGCGATCCCGAGAGACACCGCCATGCCAGACACCACCCCCTTCGCCTCCATCGAAGCGGCCGTCGAGCACTTCCGCGCCGGCCGCTTCGTCATCATCGTCGACGACGAGGACCGCGAGAACGAGGGCGACCTCGCGATCGCCGCCGAGAAGGTCAACCCGCAGGCCGTCAACTTCATGGCCCGCTACGGCCGCGGCCTGATCTGCCTCGCCATGGCCGAGGAGCGCTGCGACGAGCTGCGGCTGCCGCTCATGGTGGAGGACAACACCTCCCCCTTCGGCACCGCCTTCACGGTGTCGATCGAGGCCCGCGGCAAGGTGACGACCGGCATCTCGGCGGCCGACCGGGCGGCGACGATCCTCACCGCCATCGACCCGGCCACCCGGCCCGAGGACCTGCTGCGCCCCGGCCACGTCTTCCCTCTGCGCGCCCGGAAGGGCGGCGTGCTGAAGCGGGCCGGTCAGACCGAGGCCTCGGTCGACCTCGCGATCCTCGCCGGCCTCACCCCGGCCGGGGTGATCTGCGAGATCATGAACGACGACGGCACCATGGCCCGCGTCCCCGACCTCGCCAAGGTCGCGGCAGAGCACAGCATCCTCATGATCACCGTCTCCGACCTCATCAGCTACCGCCTGCGCCACGAGACGCTGGTCAAGGAGATCGCCGCCCCGCGCCTGCCCACCCCGTTCGGCGAGTTCCGTATCCACGCCTACCGTTCGGATGTCACCGACGACGAGAACGTCGCCCTGGTGATGGGGAAGATCGAGCCCGAGGAGCCGACCCTGGTCCGCGTCCACAGCCAGTGCCTGACCGGCGACATCTTCGGCTCGGCGCGCTGCGACTGCGGGCCGCAGCTGCACAAGGCCCTGGAGAAGATCCAGGAGGAGGGCAAGGGCATCCTCCTCTACCTCCTCCAGGAGGGACGGGGGATCGGCCTGCTCAACAAGCTCAAGGCCTACGAGCTCCAGGAGCAGGGGCACGACACGGTCGAGGCCAACGAGAAGCTCGGCTTCCGCCCCGACCAGCGCGACTACGGGGTGGGAGCGCAGATCCTGCGCAACCTGGGAGTGCGCAAGATGCGCCTGATGACCAACAACCCCAGCAAGTACATCGCCCTCTCCGGCTACGGCCTGGAGATCGTCGAGCGGGTCCCTCTGGAGGTCCCGCCGACCGACAGCAGCCGGGACTACCTGCGGACCAAGCGCGACAAGCTGGGGCACCTCCTGAAGCTGGTCTAAAAGACCTCCGTCGTTGAAGATCCTCCTCGCCACCTCCCGCTACCCGTGGCCGCCGCGGCGGGGGGACCAGATGCGGGCGGTGCAGATGCTCGACGCCCTGTCCGCCGGGCACGAGATCACCCTGCTCACCCCGGAGCCGGGGCCGGGGCAACCCGCCCCGCCCACGGATGCCCCCTTCCGGGTCGAGACCTACCGCCTGCACCGGGACCTAAGCCTCCTCGCCGGCTTCGGGCGGGCGCTGTGGAAGAACCTCCCCTTCCAGAGCGGCCTTTTCTACCAGCCCGACCTCGGCCGCCGCCTGCGCCAGCTCAGCTCCCAGGCCGACCTCGGCATCCTCCAACTCGTCCGCCTGGCCATCCACCTGGAGGACTTCGGCCGGGTGCCGCTCCTCGTCGACCTGATCGACAGCCTCTCCCTCTCCTTCTCCCTGCGCGCCGACGTCGACCGTCTGTGGATGCGGCTGCCGCTGCGCCTGGAGGCGCGGCTCCTGGCCCTCTGGGAGCGGCGCCTGATCGTGCGGGCGGCGCGGGTGCTGGTGGTCTGCGAGCGCGACCGCCAGACGCTCGAAAACCGCCTGCCGCGCGCCCTCTCCGACAAAGTCTCGGCGGTGCGCCTGGCCATCGGCCCCATCGAGCCGCCCGCCGCCGGCGAGCCGCTCGCCGTCCTCCGCGGGGAGGGACCGATCCTCGCCATGACCGGCAACCTCGGCTACTTCGTCAATGCCGACGCCGTCACCTGGTGGCTCCGCGAGGTCTGGCCAGTGCTCCGGCGGGTGCGGCCGGGGCTGCGGGTGGTGGTCGCCGGCGACCGGCCGGCCCGGGGGGTGCGGCGGGCGGTGCGGGAGGCCGGCGGGGAGGTGGAGCTCATTGCCTCGCCGCGCGACCTGCCCGCGATCCTCCGGCAGGCGACCCTCGCCCTCGCCCCCATGCGCTGCGGCGCCGGGGTGCCCATCAAGGTGCTGGAGGCCTGGGCCTGTGGCGTGCCGGTCGTGGCCTCCCCCTGGGCGGTGGCCGGGACCTCCGGCCGCCAGGGCGAGGACTTCCGGGTCGTCGGCCAGCACCCCATCGATTGGGTGTCCGCCATCCAGGAGCTCCTCGACTCCCCCGGCGAGCGCCAGCGCCTGGCCGACAACGGCCGCCGCCGTCTGGCCGCCGATTATTCCCGGGAGACGGTGTACGCCCAGCTCCGTGGGGTCGTCGACGACCTCGCCGCCGGGCACTGAAGCCCACGGGCGTGCAAAGGAGGATCGTGCTCTACCGCGCTCTCGCCGACGCTCTCGTCGCCTTCCATCTGGGCTTCGTCCTCTTCGTGGTCCTGGGAGGCCTCCTCGTCCTGCGCTTCCCGCGCGCCGCCTGGGTCCATCTACCGGCGGCCGCCTGGGGGGCCTGGGTCGAGTGGACCAATACCATCTGTCCCCTGACCCCGCTGGAGAACCACCTGCGCCGGCTGGGCGGCGAGGCGGGGTACGAGGGCGGGTTCGTCGAGCACTACCTGCTGCCGGTGCTCTATCCGGCGGGGCTGACCCGCACCGTCCAGTACGTCCTCGCCGGGCTGGTCATCGGGGTGAACCTCGGCGCCTACGGCTGGGTCCTCCTCCGCGCCCGCCGATCCGCGCGGTCATGATCCGGAGGCGGTCGTCGCGGCCCCTCGTGAAGCGGCTCCGCAGCGGTACCCCAAGGCCTCGGTGAGATGCGCCGGCCGGAGGGTCTCGCTCCGGTTCAGATCCGCAATGGTTCGCGCTACCCGTAGGACCCGGGAGAAAAGGCCCGGGAGAAGCCCGAGTTTCTCCCGGGCCGCCTCCTCCAGCGCCCGACCCGCTGGATCGAGCGGGCAGAAGCGGCGGAGATCCTCCGCGGTCATCGCGGCGTTCCCTCTTGGCCCAGCGCCACCGAACCGCTCGCGGGCCAGCGCCCGGGCGTCCAAGACACGGGCCTTGACCGCCGCGGCCGTTTCGGTCGACGAAGAATGGGCGATCCCCATCTCGCACTGGAGGTCGAAGAGGTGCCCGATGGGTTCTGCGGCCCGGCGCCGGTACCGCGCGAGGCGCAGAGGCGTGCACGCGCAGCCGTGCTTCTGATCGCCGATGCCCCCGCAGGGGCAGGAGCGCATGGTCGCGAAGAGCATGACGAGAGAGGGCCGCGCTCGCCGCTCGCCGGGCCGGGCCATCCGTATGGCGCCCTCCTCCAGGGGCTGGCGGAGGGCCCGGAGAGATTCCTCTCGGAAGTCCGGGAGGTTCTCCAGGACAAGGACGCCCCGGTGGGCGAGATCGAGCTCGCCCGGCCGCCGCTCGGACCCGAGAAAGCCTCTCGCGGTGCTCGCCGGATGCGGCATCCGGATCGGCGGGCGCGTTGGCTCGCAGCGCGCCTCGCCCGCCCGCCGGTAGACGGCTGCGACCTCGCGGACCTCCTCCTCCGAGAGGGGCGGAAGGAGGCCGGGCAGCGAGCGGACGAGCCCGGTCTTCCCCGAACCCGCGGGGCCGACGAGCAGGAGATGGTGCCCGCCGGCAAGCGCGATCTCAAGGGCGCGCCTCGCACCTTCATCCCCGCGCATGATCTTGCTCGGGTACTACCCCCTCGAGGCTGCCGCCCGGGCTCTCCACCGCCTCCTCGCTCTCCTTCCCGGCCGTGGCCGGGCGCGGCAGCCGCTTGCGCGCCGGCCGCTCCGGCCGGTAGTGCGCGACCGTTTCGAGGTCCGCGATCGCCGGGTCGAGCGAGTCGGTGATCACGCACCCGACGATGGCGCGCAGCTCG
>DASQPA010000462.1:0-4262 GCA_035644215.1 Thermoanaerobaculia bacterium | reverse complement strand
AGAGCGTCGTCCGGTCGGGCGATCCTCAGGCGAAGGCCCTCTTCACTCGATACGGTCGCCAGGTGATGCCGGATCATCCGCTGTCGGATCCGGAGATCGACGCGCTCCTCGCCTACATCGAGGCGGGCGGGCCGGCGAAGGAGGCCGAGATTCGGCCGGCCTCCGCCGCCACCGCGGCCGAGATTCGCCGTGGCCATGATCTCTTCTTCGGCCGCGTGCGGTTCTCCCGCGGTGGAGCGGCCTGCGTCCATTGCCATACGGCCGGAGCTTCCGATCCCCTGGCGGCGGGCACGGTCGCCCCCGATCTCACCCGGATCTACGGCAGGTATCGGGACTGGGGCATGGAGCAGGTGCTCGAGCGCCCGCAGTTCCAGTTCCCGATGATGGCGGACCTCTACGGCAAGCAGCCGTTGACCCATGACGAGGTCTATGCCCTGACGGCGTTCCTCTGCCGGATGGCGCACTCCCCGGAGGTCCCGGCCAATCCGTCCTCGCCGTTGCGCACCGCCGCCTTCCTGGGCTTCGGCGCCTCGGCGCTCCTCTTCTGGTGGGCCGATCGCCGCCGAGGGAGGCGCTAGCGATGAGAAACGACCTCCTCTTCGGGCTCTGCCCCTACGTCGCCGCGGGGCTCCTCCTCGTCGTGCCGCTGCTGCGGGTCGCCTCTCCCGCGGCCCGGCGGCGGCCCCTCCCCACCCTGCGCGAGATGGGCAACCTCTATCTCGGCTCGCTCACCTGGCGTCTCGGCATCGGGCTCGTCCTCCTCGGGCACGTCGTGGGTTTCGCGTTGCCCCACCAGAACACGCTCTGGCGCTTCCTGACCGGCGATCCGCTGGCGCTGCAGGCCGGCGCCTTCGGGCTGGGCTTCCTGGCCCTGGCCGGCTGGGCCTCCCTGGTCCGCGAGCGCTTCCGTCCCGAGCGCCTGCGCGCCCTGTCGACCCGTCTCGGCTCCATGGCCGACACCCTGTTCCTCACACTCCTGGTTCTGGGGATCGGCACCGGCATGGTGATGACCTTCTCCTATCACCTGGGATCGGCCTGGTACACGGTGACCGTGACGCCCTATCTGCGGTCGCTCGCACAGCTCCGCCCGGACGTCGCGCTGGTCGCCGAGCTGCCTCCGGTGGTCAAGCTCCACCTGCTGTCGGCGATCGCCATGGTGGCGGTGCTGCCGTTCACCGCCCTGGGTCTGGCCCTGACCTGGCCGGTCCTCGCTCTGGCGCGTTCCACGGCGGGGATGGCTGAACGCCGGCAACGACGGCAACCCCGGGTTGGCGCCGAGAGCTGATCTTCGAGGGGGAGCCTTGCGCAAGATCTTGATCTTCCTGGGTTTGGCCGGGGTGGGAGTGGCTGGTCTCCTGCTGGTGGGCGCCGCGCGGCGGGTTGGCGTGAGCCAGGGCTATTCCCCGGTCCAACCCATCGCCTTTTCGCACAAGCTTCACGCCGGGGACAACCGTATCCCCTGCCTGTACTGCCATTTCGCAGCGGAGAAAGGGCGCCACGCCGGAATTCCGCCCGAGAACGTCTGCATGAACTGCCACTCGCGGCTGCGCGTGGAATCGGTCGAGGTCGAGAAGCTCAAGGAGTCGGTGGCGCAGGGACGGGCGATCCGCTGGACCAAAATCCACAACCTGCCCGACTTCGTCTACTTCAATCACAGCCAGCACGTGCTCGCCGGAGTCGTCTGCCAGGATTGCCACGGCCCGATCGAGCGGATGGAGCGGGTGCGCCAGGAAGCGCCGCTGACCATGGGCTGGTGCATCAACTGCCATCGCGGCCGGGGGATCACTCCACCCTCCTGGCGCGGGGTCCATCTGGCGCAGCCGACCGCCGCCGCGATCGGCGGCACGGACTGCTCGAAGTGCCACTACTAGAGGAAGCTGCGGAGGCCGCAACGGATGGAAGAGCACAGACGCTACTGGCAGAGCCTCGAGGACCTGAGGCAGGATCCCGAGCTCCTCGCCCGGCGCCGGCAGGAGCTGCCGGACGGGCAGACCCTCTGGGAGGCGGCGGCCGAGGCGAACGCGGCGAACCCGGAGGGCGTGGAGAGCCGCCGTGACTTCCTCAAGCTGATGGGGTTCTCGCTCGGCGCGGCCTCGCTCGCGAGCTGCACCCGGATTCCGGAGCACAAGGCGGTACCGCTGGTCGATCAGCCGGAGGGGCTCATCCCCGGTGTTGCGAGCTGGTATGCGACGACCTGCGGCGGCTGCGCGGCCGGCTGCGGCCTGCTGGTCAAGGTCCGCGACGGCCGGCCGATCAAGATCGAGGGCAACCGCGAGTCCCCGCTTTCGGGCGGTGGCACCTGCGCGGCCGGGCAGGCCACGGTCCTCTCCCTCTACGATGACCAGCGCCTCAAAGGGCCCGTCCTCGGGGGGCGGCCGGCTTCTTGGGAAGAGGTCGACGCCGCGGTCCGGGAGCGGCTCGGCGCCGTGGCGGCACGGCGGGGGAAAATGGTGCTCCTCACCGGGACGGTGCTGAGCCCGGCCACCCGCCAGCTCATCGGCGAGTGGCTGGCGCGCTACCCCGGCGCCCGGCAGGTGGTCTACGAGCCGGTCTCCCAGGCCGCTCTGCGCGCCGCCACGGCAGAGAGCTTCGGCCGGCCGGTCGTCCCGCACTACCGTCTCGACCGGGCGCGCCTGGTGGTTGCCTTGGAGGCCGACTTCCTGGGCACCTGGCTGTCGCCGGTCGAGCTCACCCGTCACTACACGGTGGCGCGGCGGCCCGGAGGGCCAGGAGGGGACGAGCCGCTGCGCCACGTCCAGATCGAATCCGGAATGTCGCTGACCGGCAGCAATGCGGACCAGCGGATCGCCGTTCTTCCCTCGGAGTTGGGTGTGGCGGCGCTCGCTCTGCTCGACGGTGTCTCCCGGCAGGCTGGCCATGACGTTCCCGTCTCCACGGTGGTAGCGGACCTGCCGGCAAAAGACCGGCTCGCCGGGGTGGCAGAGGAGCTCTGGCGCCACCGTGGACGGTCCGTGGTGGTCTGCGGGGTGAACGACGTGGCGATCCAGCGGGTGGTCCATCGAATCAATTCGATTCTCGGCAACGTCGGCACGACCGTCGACCTCGACAATCCTTCCTATCAGTCGCAGGGCGACGATACGGCGGTCGCCGCTCTCGTCGACGAGATGGAGCGCGGCGAGGTGCAGGCGCTCCTCGTCCATGGCGTCAACCCGCTCTACGATTATCCCGACGCCGCCCGCTTCCGGGCCGGCCTGGCGCGGGTCGCCTTCAAGGTCTCTTTCGCCGACCGGCTGGACGAGACGGCGTCCAAGGCCGACGTCGTCTGCCCCGACCCCCACTTCCTGGAGGCGTGGAACGACGCCGAGCCGGTGCGCGGCGGGCACAGCTTGACCCAGCCCACCATCGCCCCGCTTTTCGCCACCCGCGCCTTCCAGGAGAACCTGCTCGCCTGGTCGGGAGAGAAGCCCGACTGGCACGCCTATCTGCGGGAGCACTGGCGGCGCGAGGTTTTCCCACGGCAGGACCGTTACCGGGACTTCGACGACTTCTGGGACCGCTCGCTGGAGGCGGGGGGATGCAGCCTGCCGCCGGTCCCGAGCCAGCCGGTGGCGGATCGCGGCGACCTCGCTCCTGCGGTCGCCCTCGTCCTCGCCGCCCACCAAACGGCGCTCGCCGCTCGCCGGCAGGGAGGGATCGAGGTTCGCCTGCACGAGAAGGTGGCGCTGCGGGACGGCCGAAATGCCAACAACCCCTGGCTCCAGGAGCTGCCCGACCCGGTGACCAAGGTCACCTGGGGCAATTACGTATCGGTCTCTCCCCGGATGGCGACGGAGCTCCGCCTCGCCGAGGGGGACGTCGTCGCCCTGCACGGCTCCTCTGCCCCTGGCAATACTGCCCGGCTGGAGCTGCCGGTGCAGATCCAGCCCGGCCAGCCGGCCGGCGCCGTTTCGGTGGCCCTGGGCTACGGCCGGACCGCGGCCGGCAAGGTGGGCAACGGGGTCGGCGCCAACGCCTTCCCCCTGATGCCGCTCGCCGGCGGCTTCGCCCAGCGCTCTGCCGGCGGTTTTCGACTGGAGCGGACCGGCCGGCACGAACCGCTGGCCGCCACCCAGACCCATCACTCCATGGAGGGCCGGTCGATCGTCCGCGAGGCGACCCTCGCCGAGTACCGGAAGAACCCGGCGGCCGGCAACGAGGAGCGCCCGGAGCTCGCCTCGCTCTGGCCGGAGTACAAGAAGGAAGGGCATTGCTGGGGGATGGTGGTCGACCTCTCCGCCTGCACCGGCTGCGCCGCCTGCGTC
>DASQPA010000461.1:0-4423 GCA_035644215.1 Thermoanaerobaculia bacterium | reverse complement strand
GCGCGGGAGCGCTCAAGGGGACGGCCTCCCGCGCCGCGGCCAGGAGCCCGGTGACCGTCTCCTCCAGCTCGCGGGGCGCGGCGGGGTAGAAGGTGCCGGCGACGGCGGGGGGGCGGATGGTGTAGCCGGCGGCGGGCATCGCCCGCCCAATGTACCGCCGAAGCCGGGGAATGGAAAGTCCTACGGCCGCCCGCCTCCCAGCCGCCGCTCCAGGAACTCCGCCGCCGCCCGGTAGCCTCGCAGCCAGTTGGCGTGGAGCAAGAGGTCGTGGATCTCGTCGGGGAAGATGAGCTGCTCGGGCTCCACCCCCTGCTCGCGCAGGGCGGCGACCAGGTTGACCGTCTCGCTGAAGGGGACGTTCCGGTCGTCGTCGCCGTGGATGAGGAGGACGGGCGAGCGCCACCCCTTGACCGCGGCCATGGGCGAGGACGCGAAGGCGAGCCGGGCGACCTCGGCGCGGGCGGCCGGATCGTAGCCGGGGGCGAAGTTGCCGATCACCACGTTCCAGTCGTGGACGCCGTGGAAGTCGACCCCGGCGGCGAAGAGGTCCGAGGCGCGGGCGAGGCCGAGGGCGGTCAGGTAGCCGCCGTAGGAGCCTCCCCACAGGCCGATGCGGGTCGGGTCGACGTCGGCCCGGCCACGCAGGTAGAGCCCGGCGCCCTGGACGTCGTTCCACTCGCTCGCCCCGTTCGCGCCGTAGCCCAGGGCCTCCCGGAACTCCATGCCGTAGCCGATGCCGCTCCGGTAGTTGACCGCCAGGACGACGAAGCCGCGGCTGGCGAGGAACTGATTGAAGGCATAGGAGTTGTGGTAGTACTCCATGTAGTGCCAGCCGAGGAGCATCTGGCGCTCCGGGCCGCCATGGAAGAAGACCACCGCCGGCCGCCGCTCGCTCCGGGCAACGCCCGGGGGCAGGAAGAGCTGGCCGTGGATCGTGAGACCGTCGGCGGCCGGGAAGCGCACCGCCTGGGGGGTGACCAGGCGGTCGGCGGGGAAGTCGGCCGGCAGGGCCTCGGGCGCCAGGTCGCGGAACGCCGCGCCGCCGGTGCCGCCGGTGCCGCCGGGGGGCGCGAGGAGAGCCGGCCGGCCGGAGCGCCGGGCGTCGGCGTGGAAGCAGGCGAGCTTGCCGTCGCTGGTCTCGACCGGCGCCCACTCGATCCCCTCGCCGGGGGTGAGGGCGGCCGGGGTGCCGCCCGCCGCCGCCACCCGGAAGAGGTGCCGGCGTTCGCTGTCGTCCTGGTTCCCGGCGTAGAGTACCTCGCGGCGGGAGGCAGCGAGGGTGGCGTTCTCGACCTCGAAGGCGCCGGGGGTGAGGAGGACCGCCTCGCCACCCGCCGCCGGGACTGCATAGAGATGGAGCCAGCCGTCCGCCTCCGAGGGGAAGACCAGGCGGGTATCGGAGCCATTGGCGCTCCACAGGAGTTGGTCCCGTGAGGCGATCCCCCGGAAGACGCTCCCCTTCCCCTCGCGCGACCGGAAGACCTGGCGCGACCGGCCGGTCGCGAGGTCGGCCAGATCGGCCACCCGGATCGACCAGGCGGGACCCGAGCGCTGCGGGATGAAGGGGAGGGCGGCCGGGGTGGTGGGCAGGCGCAGGAAGGCGAGCGAGCGGCCGTCCGGCGACCACACCGGCTCCAGGTCCTTGTCAACGCTCGGGTCGAGGTAGGAGAGCGATTTCGCCGCCAGGTCGTAGACCCCGACGAAGGCGTGGTTGCCGCGGTCGCTGACGAAGGCGAGCCGTCCGCCGTCGGGCGACCAGCGCAGGTTCATGGCCGTACCGCGGGCATGGACGAGCTGCACCGGCGCCGCCTTGCCGGCCAGCACCCCGGCGAGCGGCGCCGTCCAGACCTGCTCGCCACGCACGAAGACGACCTGGTCGCCCCGCGGCGAGACCGCCGGGCCACTCCCCTCGCCCAGCCGCTGGGGCGCGCCGGGGTTGGCGGGGTTGGCGGCATCGGCGCTGACGGCATAGATCGCCTGCTCGGTCCCCGCCGGGTCGCTCTTCGGGTTGGGATGCTCGCCATGCCGGTTGGCCTCGCCCCCGCGGACATAGAGGAGGGTTCGCCCGTCGGGTGTCCAAGCGAGGTCGGAGATCTCCTGCCCGTCGTCCGCCGTATAGGGGGTGAGCCGGCGGCCATGGTAGTCCGGCGGCGCCGCCACCCAGACGTTTCTTGCCCCGCGTTCCTTGAGCACCCAGGCCAGCCGGCCCCCGGCCGGCGCCGCGGTGAGCAGCGAGGCGAAGGGCGCGCTCATCACCTGCTCCAGAGTGACGGCCGGCGGCGCCTCCGGCGCGGCGGCCGCGGCATTCGCGGTCGTCGCAGCCAGGGCGAAGAGGGCGAGAGTCAGGGAGAGGACGGCGGCGCGTCGTGGCATGGTCGAATCCCCTTGGAAAAGAGGGAGGATTCTATCCTCGATTTCCCGCCGCGCCGTGCTACCTTCGGAGGCGGTCCCGAGGGGTCGCACGGCGCAGGTGGAACCGCCTCTCGACTGGGTGTCCTCGCCAGTGGACACCCACCCGCGCCGGAAGGCTGGGCAACGCTCCCCCCAAATTGGGGAGCTCTCCCCCGAAACCGGGGAACCCTTCCCTCAAATCGGGCGACCCTTCCCCTATTTTGGGGAACGTTTCCCCGCAACCGGGGAGCTCTTCCCCCAAATTGGGGAACCCTTCCCCAACTTTGGGGAACCCTTCCCCGAAATCGGGGAACCTCTCCCCGAAATTGGGGAGCTCTTCCCCAACTTCGGGGAACTCTTCCCCAAGATTGGGCAGCCCTTCCCCGAAATCGGGCGACTCTTCCCCAATTTCGGGGGAGCCTTCCCCAAGACTCCCGAGCCCTTCCGGAGAGATCTCCAGCCGCGCGGCGGCTCCGTGAGCGTTGCCGGCACCGCCGGAACCCTATAGGCATGGGTGCATGTCGTTGACGGCCCTCCATTCTGCCGTTACGCTGGAGGCCAATCGCTGTGGGTCAGCGCCGGAGGCCAAAATGAGGAAACGAGAGATCAAGGCGGACTTCGTTTCGGACGAAGGGGACTTCTACAAGGTCGAGCGGAAGTCGACCAAAGGTGTCAGCGCTGTCGCGGGGAGCATTCTGGGCTCGTTCCTCGCCCCCGGCGCGGGCACCGTGATCGGCGGCCTCCTCGGCGCCATCGCCGGCCAGGATGGGAAGGTCGACATCATCCCCAAGAAGGACGTCACGGAGATCATCGAAGAGTCTTCGGGCCACGTCCGCATCGTCATCGACCTGGATCGGGAAGAGGACGGAACCCGGACCTGATCCTGGGAGCCGATCCGTGGGCTCGCTCGCCCGAGGTGGCAGAGGCGATAGAGAACCTATGCCTACGACAGACCCCTCCGCCGAGCGCGCGCGGCTCCAAGACAACGTATACTCCAGGATCTACATCCACGCCCCCTACAAGCCAGACCCTCTCCGGGCCGAAGTCAAGAAGGGGGTGCTCGCGAAGCTCCGCAAGCTGGGCTTCGATCCTCAGGAGTTTCACGTCTCTGGGTTGCCGCAAGGGGACGCCTGGACGTTCGACCGTGCGATCGAAGTGATGCGTCAGTGCGACGGAGCCCTGATCCTGGCCCTGATGCGGTGGTCGGATTCGGCTGGCCCCATCCCGTCCGAGTACAGCCACTTCGAGGGCGCCCTGGCGCTCTCCTGCAATCTTCCAACCCTGGTCCTGGCGGAAGAAGGCATGCAGATGCGCGGCATCCTCTCGCAAGCGGGAGGTTCCTTCGTTCTCCAGATCCCGATGAACAACTCCGCGGAGTGGCTGGCGAAGGATCAGCTCCTCCAGGAGCCGCCGTTCGAGAAGTGGGTGGAGAGAGTCCGGGGACGGTACGACGTGTTCTTCGGCTACTGCAGCAAGGCGGACGAGCTCGCAAGGAACATCAAGAAATTTCTCGTCGAGGAAGCCGGCCTGCGGGTCCTCGATTGGGCCACCGACTTCCGGCCGGGCCGAACGATCATGGAGGAGGTCGCCCGGGCCACGGCGACCTGCCGGTGTGGCCTGTTCCTCTTCACGGCGGACGATCCCCTGGAAGGCTCGCCTTCCAAGACGGCCATTCCCAGGGATAACGTCCTCTTGGAGGCGGGCTACTTCATGAGCGCCCATAGCGCGAGGCGGCTGGTCGTGGTCCGCGAGAAGGGGACGAAGATGCCCGCGGACCTGGGAGGGATGATCTACCTGACGATCGAGGATCGGGAACACTGGGAGGAGACCGCGCGGGAAGTGGCCGATTCGCTCCGGGCACAGATGGCCGAGGACGTGTAGGGCTCGCTAAGCCTATAGCTGCGAAAATAGCCCGCGCGACCGGGGTCAGTTGCTGGCGAGGATCATCCCGCATAGGCGCTAACTTACCGGTAGTGCCCGGGTGGCGGTGTTCTCCTCGGCCGGACCTCCGCCCGGAGATAAATCTCCGCGC
>DASQPA010000460.1:0-3747 GCA_035644215.1 Thermoanaerobaculia bacterium | reverse complement strand
CGAGGCGACCTGTCCGTTCATGCTGGTGGGTCTCCTCGCGCTGGGGCTCGAGCTGCTGCTGGACGCCACGCTGGTGGTGAGAATCTCGTGATCTTCGAGGCCCCGTTCCTCCTCGCTCTGGCGCCGTTGCTCGCCGTTGCGCTCGGCGCGCTGGCGTGGGTGGCCCGCCGCCGCCGCGTGGCTTTCGCGACCGCCTGGTCGGCGGCGCTCGGCCGCGCGGCCCGGAGCCGGATCCGACGGGGCCCGCTCGCCGTGGCGTTCGCTACGCTCTGCGCCGGCATCGCGCTCGCCGGCCCCCGGGGTGGACGAGCCAAGGTGACGGCCGAGACTCATGCGCTCAATCTGGTCCTGGCGGTGGACATCAGCCGGTCGATGCTGGCGGAGGACGCAAACCCGAACCGGCTCCAGCACGCGGTGCGCGAGAGCCGCCGGCTGGTACAGGATATCGAAGGCGACCGGGTCGGTCTCATCGCGTTTGCCGGCCGCAGTTACATCCTGACGCCGCTCACCGTGGATGGCAGCGCCGTGCGCATGTACCTCGATGGCCTCGACCCCGACCTCGCGAGCGAGGGAGGCACCAGTCTCTCCGCGGTGCTGCAACAGGGCGGCCAGCTCCTGGCGGCGGGCGGTGACGGCGCCGACCGCGTGCTCGTTGTGTTCACCGACGGCGAGGGCCACGATTCGCTGCCGGAAGCGGTAGCCCAGGCGCAAGCGCTCCGATCGCGGGGGGTTCATCTGATCTTGGTGGCCGAAGGCCGGGCGGCGCCCGTGCGGATCCCCATCCGGGACTCGACCGGAACGCTGATCGAGTACAAGCTGGATGAGCAGGGCCAGCCGGTGCGGACCCAGCGACGCGACGATATCCTGCGTGCCCTGGGCGACGCCGCCGAGGCAACCGTCGTCCCCGCCGATCTGCCGGACCAGGCGGGCGCGATCAAGAATATCGTCGCGGCATTCAAGCGGAGCCCGATCTCCGAGACCCGCGTCGCGGATCTCGTGCCGCGGGGCTGGATCCCGGCCCTCGCGGCGGTGCTTGCGCTGCTCGGGTTCACCCTGGCGGGACGAGGCGCGGCGCTCGCCGCACTCGCCGGCATCGCGCTCCTCGGTGGAAGCGCCCAAGCCCAGCGGCCGACTCGTGGTGATCGAGCCCTGGCCGCCGGCGACCCGGTGCGCGCGGCGCAGGCCTGGCTCGAGCAGGCCGGTCTCGGTACGTCCCGAGACACGGCTTTCTACAATGCCGGCACCGCCGCGGCTTCGGCCGGCAAGTTCGACGTGGCCCGGGGCGCACTCACCGAAGCGGCAAAGTCGGCCGATCCCGAGCTGCGCTACCGCGCGCTTTACAACCTGGGCACCGCCGCGCTCGACCAGGCCGCGCGCGACTCGGCCCGGCGCGACGCGCTGCTGGACGAGGCGACCGGCAATCTCCGCAGTGCGTTGTTGCTCGAGCCGGCATCGGCTCGCGCTAAATGGAATCTCGAGCTCGCGCTCCGGCGGCGGCCGCCCCAGTCCGGTGGCGGCGGAGGCGGAGGAAGCCCGCCTTCCGGCGGCGGCGGAGCGCAGCGGCCGAAGCCGGCCGAGCCGGCGCAGGGACCCCAGGGGCTGAGTCAGACGGAAGCGGAGCAAATCCTGAATTCCATGGAACGGCAGGAACGGGCGACGCGGGCGGAACAGGAGAGCCGGTTCCGGGGCGGCGCGGGAGGGGTGAAGGATTGGTGACCCGGCTCCTCTTGCCGCTGGCGTGGCTATGCCTGCAAGGTGGCGGCGGGCTCGAGCTGCGGATATACACCGACCAGGACCGGATCACGGTGGGTGACGATCTGGTGCTCACGGTTCAGGCGACGGCGAGCGGCACCGCCTCGGTTCAGGTTTCCCTGCCCAACATCGCCGGCTTCGAGATCACGGGTCGAAGCGAGCACACTGAGGTTTCCCAGCTGGGAACGCCAAGCCGCACGACCACGCTCGAGCTTCGACTGCGCGCGCTCAAGCCGGGCCGGTGGGAGCTCGGGCCGGCGCGGGCCGTGCAGGTCCGGGCCGTCGCGACCGCGGGCCCCGTCACCGTGCAGGTGGACGAGGTACCCGGCGCCGCATCGGTGGCCAGCAACCCGATGCTCAAGCGTCTGCTCGACCGGGCGCCGCCGCCGCTGCACCCGGGCCAGCCGGCCGTCAGTCTCGTGCTCTCGAGCGACAGCGCCGCGGTCGGCGAGCAGGTGGACGTGCTCACCGCGGCGTGGTTCCCCCGCGAGCTGCGAAGTCAGCTCCGTCGCCCGCCGACGCTGCAGCCGCCCGTGATCGAGGGAGTCTGGAGCTATCCCCAGCCCGCGCCACCCGGGATCGCCGCGACCCGGATGGTCGGGAGTGTGCTGTACGATCTGTTCGTAGCCCACCAGGTCGTCTTTCCACTGCAGCCCGGTCGAATCCAGGTCCCGCCCGCCGTCCTCAAGTACAGCGTGCCGATCGCCCTTCAGTTCTTCAGCCAGGAGGAGCGGTACACGCTGCAGAGCAGCTCCCAGCTGCTGAGCGTCACGGCGACACCGGCGGCAGGCCGGCCCGCAGGATACGCCGGCGCGGTCGGCAGCGGTCTCCGGCTCGAGCGCGTGGTGGAAGCGCCGTCGCTCCGCGCGGGGGAGCCGGTCGCCATCACCTTCAGACTGAGCGGCGATGGCAACCCGGCCCTCTGGCCCGCGCCCGACATCCAGTGGCCCGCCGGCGTGCGAGCCTACCCCGACCGCACCGACGAGCATCTCGCCATCAACGCGGGCCGTCTGGGTGGGATGAAGACGTTCCGCTACACGGTGGTGCCCGATTCGTCGGGGCCGCTGCCGCTCCCCTCGGCGACCTACGTGTACTTCGACGTCGGCGCCGGTGGGTTCCGCTCGAGCGCGCTTACGGCCGACCGACTGATGGTGGCTGCGGGCACGGAGGCCACCGCCTCGCGTCCGCTGCCGCCGGCGCTGCTGGCGCCCGAAGGGCCGGCGCTTGCCCAGCGCCTCACGGTCATCATCCCGGCCTGGGTGTGGCTCCTGATCGGAGTGGCTCCGCCGCTGGCGTTTCTGTCGCGCCGGCTGCTGCGCCGGCGCCGGCGGAGGCCCCAGGTGCCCGCCCCGACCGACGTCCGGAGTGCGGGGTGGGAGGTCGAGGCACTGGTTCGCGAGCTGGTCCCGGCGCCGGAGGCGCTCACCGACGGCAGTCTCGTGTCCGCGCTGCGCACGGCCGGCATGGATCCGGCGCTGGCGTCCCGGCTGGTCGAGCTGCGGACCCGCTTGCAGGAAGCGCGGTACGGGCCGGGAGCCGGCGGCGTACCTGGTGAGCTTGCCGGCGAGGCGCACGCGATCGCGGTACGGCTGGCCGACGGCCGGCGCCGCCGCCGGTATGCCGCGGGCGGCGTGCTGCTGCTCGCGCTGGCGACCGCCCCGACAGCGAGCGGGCAATCGCTCTCGCCCGAGTGGCGTTACGCCCATGGCGGCTTGCATGAGGCCGCCCGCGCATTCGCGGACCGGGTCGCGGCGCCGCCGGCGGATCCGGCCAACTGGTACGACCTCGGGGCAGCATACTATCGCTTGGGGCAGGATGGCCGCGCCGCGGCCGCCTGGCAGCAGGCCCGCCGCCTGGCGCCGCGGGATCGCTCGATCGCGCGCGCGCTCGAGCTGGTCCCGGCGCCGGAGGCGCTCACCGACGGCAGTCTCGTGTCCGCGCTGCGCACGGCCGGCATGGATCCGGCGCTGGCGTCCCGGCTGGTCGAGCTGCGGA
>DASQPA010000459.1:0-26757 GCA_035644215.1 Thermoanaerobaculia bacterium | reverse complement strand
CGAGCCTGCACTAGAGATTGGTCCCCTCTCGTTTGAGCAGCGGCCGCCAGCCCGGCTGGCGGCGCTCGAGCTCCCACTGCCGGCGGCGGGCCTTGAAGACGTCGGTGCGGGTGCAGATGCCCTGGAGGTGACCGTCGGGGGCCACCACCAGCAGGTGGTCGACCTCCTCCTGGAGCATGCGCTCCAGGGCTCGGAGCACGGTGTCCTCGGGACCGACCGTGACCAGGTCGCGACTCGCCACGGCGGCGACCGGTTCCTCCTCCCCCGCCTCCCGGAGCAGGAGGTCGCCGCGCGCCACGATCCCCACGCAGCGGCCGTCGTCGAGGATCGGATAGGCGCCGTGCCGGCCGGCGGCGATCTTCCGCCGCGCGTCGCCCACCGTGGCGGTGGCGGGCAGGGTATCCACCTCCGTCGTCATCACGTCGCGCACCAGGGTGGTGCCGAGGACGTCGACCGCATACTCGGTCTGGACCTTCAAGCCCCGGCGGGCCAGCTTCTCGGTCATCAGCGATTCGCGCAGGAGCGCCGCGGCCACGATGTCGGCGACCACGGCGGCGAGCATCAGGGGGAGGATGATCTGGTAGTCGGCGGTGAGCTCGAAGAGGAAGACGATGGCGGTGAAGGTGGCGCGGGTCGAGGCGCCGAAGAGCGCCGCCATGGCGACCACCGCGAAGGCCCCGGGCGAGAGGCCGAGCTTGGGATCGATCGCCCCGGCGGCGAAACCGAGGAGGCTGCCGAACGAGCCGCCGATGAGGAGCAAGGGGGCGAGCGTGCCGCCCGAGGTCCCCGACCCCAGGGCGATCCACCAGGCGACCAGCTTGGCCACCGCGAGGACGGCGATGGCGCCCAAGGCCAGGCGGTCGTTCAGCACGTCGCCGATGGCGTCGTAGCCCACCCCCAGGGCGCGCGGCACGAGGAGCCCGATCGAGGCGAAGCCCACCGCCCCGATCACCGGGTGCCAGAACTCGGAGACCGGCAGCTTGCGGAATCCCTCCTCGACCAGGAAGAGCCCCTTGGTGACGACCACCGCGAGGAGGCCGCAGCCGAGCCCGAGGACGACGAACCAGGGGAGAAGGCGCAGCCCCGCGAAGTCGTGTGCCGGGACCGCGAACAGGGGGCCGGAGCCGAAGAGCGCCGAGTGGACGCCGGAGGCGACCGTGGCGGCCACCACCAGGGGGATGAAGGCGCGGGTCGAGAACTCGAAGAGCAGGAGCTCGATCGCCAGGACCACCGAGGCGAGCGGGGCACCGAAGGTGGCCGACATGCCGGCGGCAGCGCCGCAGGCGAGGAGGATCTTCCTCTCGGCGGGCGAGACGTGGAGCACCTGGCCCAGGAGCGAGCCCAGGGCGCCGCCGGTGACGATGATCGGCCCCTCGGCGCCGAACGGCCCGCCGGTGCCGATCGCCAGGGCGGCGGAGACCGGCTTGGCGAGGGCGGCCCGCGGCGCGATGCGGCTCTGGCGGACGAGCACCGCCTCCATGGCCTCGGGGATGCCGTGGCCACGGATGACCGGCGACCACCGGGCGAGGAGCGAGACCAGGAGGCCGCCGGTCACCGCGGCGACGACGATCCAGGGACCGGGATGGAGCTGGGTGAAGGACGGCAGCGTCCAGCTGAAGCGGTGGAACAGGGCGAGGTTGGTCAACAATCCGATGAGACGGAGCAACACCCAGGCCGCCCCGCCGCCCAGGCCGCCGAGGAGCGCGGCGAGGCCGGAGAGCAGGAGGAGCCTCCCGGGTGGGGTTTCTGCGTGCATGACATTCCCTTCCGCAGGGGTCTCCGGTCCTCCCATCGCGGGAGGAACGGAGAGCGATCCCCTCTGCGACAATTATATCGCACCGCGATCCATGGAGGTCTACAATCGCGGGCCATGCCGAAGGATCTGGAAGATGCCGAATATCAACGCTTGCTGGACCTCCGGACGGGGCTGCGGCGTTTTCTCCACTGGAGCGAGGAGCAGGCGGAAGCGGCAGGCCTGACCGCCTCGCAGCACCAGCTCCTGCTCGCCATCCGCGGGCATGCCGACCCTCGCGGTCCCACCGTGGGCGACCTGGCGGGCTACCTGCTCCTGCGCCACCACAGCGCCGTCGGGCTGGTCGACCGCGCCGGGAAGGCCGGCCTCGTCGTCCGGCGGCCGGACGAGGAGGATCACCGCGTCGTCCGCCTCGGCCTCACCGAGCGGGGCGCCGAGGTTCTGCGCCAGCTCTCCGCCCTGCACTTAGAGGAGCTCGAACGGCTGGCGCCGCGGATGCGGGCGCTGTGGGCGGGGTTGGAGAGGTAGGGGGCTCCTACACGCGACGGCGACCCTGCAGCCGATGACCTGCGGCAGGGCGTCGGTGATCGGCGGTATGGCGCCGCCGACCGGCGAGCATGTCGCCGATGACCGGCTGTATGGCGCCGAAGACTGGCGAGCCTGTCGCCGATGACCGGCGGCATGGCGCCGACGACTGGCGAGCATGCCGTCGATGACCGGCGGCATGGCGCCGACGACCGACGACTCGGCTCTGCCTACCAGGTCTGCCGCGTTTCCCCCGGCCTGTAGGGTCGCAACGCGAAAGCCGACCAGGTCGGATCGACCGAGACCAGGGTGACCCATTTGAGGTCGCCGGTCTGAAGGACGTCCCACCCCGTGTCCCGGGTGAGGTCGGTCTGGATCTTCGACGAGCCCTTGGGAAAGGAGATCCAGAGGAGGCTCTCTGGCTTGAGAGCGGCGATGGCCCGGGGCGCCACGCTCTCCAACTCGGATCGGGTCCGCACGAAGAGCTGAATCCAGTCGAAAGTACCGTCCAGGGTCTCGCTCACGTCGACCCCGTCGGGCAGCGGCTGGAGCAGGCCCCGATAGCCGTCCGGCGCCCCGACGATCGCCGCGCGTTGACCTGCCTTCAGCTTCATTTTCTTCGCCAGAGCGTTCTCGGCCATGGGTGGCCCTCCCGAGTCTACGAAGACCCTACCGTGAGACCCTCTCCCTGCCCCCTTACTTCCCCACTCCCGCCTTCCCCACGATCCCCTTCCCCTCCTCAATCGTCAGGAACTGGTTCGCGGCGACGTTCGAGAGCGTCTGCTTCTCGCCGCTCGGCCACTCGACGGTGAGGCTCGTCACCTGGGCGTCGTGCCCTAGGCCGAAGGTCAGCGCGTGGTCGCTCTCCGAGCAGTAGGAGGAGCCGCTGCGCACCATCCCCCACTGCTTGCCCGTGGGTGAGACCAAACGGACCACGGCGCCGATGCCGTCGCGGTTCGACTTGGTTCCTACGGTCTTGATCGACAGCCAGTGATTCTTGCTCCCGCCGTCGTTGCGCAGGACGCAGGCGGGGCCGTGGTTGGTGGTCATCACCACGTCGAGGTCGCCGTCGTGGTCGAGATCGCCGTAGGCGGCGCCGCGGGCCACCATGGGTCGGGTGAGATCGGTGCCCAGGGCTTTGCTCACGTCTTCGAAGGTGCCGTTGCCGAGGTTCCTAAAGACGAGCGGCGGCTCCTTGTAGTGGATGCGCGGCTGCACCCGCTCGATCTCCTCTTCCAGGTGGCCGTTGGCGGCGAAGATGTCCGGCCAGCCGTCCAGGTCGTAGTCGAAGAAAAAGACCCCGAAGCTCAGGGTCAGGAGACTCGCCTTCCCCACCGCCGACTTCGGCGCCTCGTCGACGAACACCCCGGAGCCCTCGTTGTGGTAGAGACCGAGCATCTCGTTGGCGAAGTTGCCGACCAGGAGGTGCGCCCGCCCGGAGCGGTCATAATCGGCGGCGTCGGTGCCCATGGCGCCGCGCACCGTGCCGTCCTCGTTGAAGGCGACGCCGGCCTCCAGCGCCTCGTCCTTGAAGGTGCCGTTCTTCTGGTTCCGGTAGAGCTTGTTGGGCTGGGTGTCGTTGGCGACGAAGAGATCGGGCCAGCCATCGCCGTTAAAGTCGAGGACGGTGACCCCCAGCGACTTCGAGGTCGGCTCGTCGATCCCGGCCTGGTGGCTGACGTCGGCGAAGCGGCCGCCGCCCAGGTTGTGGAAGAGCTTCGAGGAGGTCCCTTTGTAGGACTCGGGCGTGCAATAGGACTTGCTGGTGCCGTCGAGCGAGCACCAGAGGTCGGTCTCCTTCGTCCACTGCACGTAATTGGCGACGAAGAGGTCGAGCTTGCCGTCCTTGTCGTAGTCGAACCAGGCGGCGCTGGTGCCGAAGCTGGCGTTCCTGATCCCGGAGGCCGCGGTGACGTCCTTGAATTTCCCCTTCCCCTCGTTGTGGAAGAGCCGGTCGCCCTCGATCGCCGTGACGTAGACGTCCTCCCGGCCGTCGTTGTCGTAGTCGGCGACCGCCACCCCCATGCCGTACATCTCGACGTCCAGGCCGCTCCCCGCCGTCACGTCGGTGAAGGTGCCGTTGTGGTTGTTGTGGTAGAGGGCGGGCAGGGAACGCTTGCCGTGCGGCGTCCAGTCCTTGCCGTTGATGAACAGGAGGTCGGGCCAGCCGTCGCCGTCGGCGTCGAAGATCGCCACCCCGGCGCCCAGGGTCTCGGGCAGGAGCTTCTTGCCCGCCCGGCCGCTGTTGTGGACGAAGTGGATGCCGGCCGATTTGGTGATGTCGGTGAAACGCACCGCAGCGGAAGCGTCGATGGGAGCGGCCGGCGCTTTCGCTGGTTTTGGAACGGCGGCAAAACTGACCGTGGCGACGACCGCGGCCACGGAGAGGGCGAGAAGAAGCTGGGACCGCCTCACGGCTGGCCCCCGGCGACCGGCGACGCCTCGCGGGTCGATTTCGCTGCCGGAGGCGCGACGGCCTTGGTGGCGGGGCCGAGCGGCACGCTCTCGTGCTCGTGGATCTGCTGGCGCTCGTTGTTGTCCTCCGGGCTCGCCCGGCGGCGCACTCCGGTGATCGCCTGCGCCGACTCCTCGGCCTTGAAGCGGCGGAAGAGGACCGCCTCGCGCGCCACCTTGTCGGCGTCGCCCAGGCCGCGGTAGGCGAGCATCAGGGTGTAGTGCATCTGGACGTCCTCCGGATCGATGAGGCAGATCTGCTCCAACACGTCGACCGCCTTCCTGTACTCCCGCTTCAGGAAGAGGACGCGGCCGATCTGGTTGAGCACCACGCGGTCGCGCGGGAAGCGGGCCCGCGCCTTCGCCAGGGAGGCGAGCGCGCCGTCGTAGTCGCCGTCCGTCTTCTGGACCTGGGCCTTGAAGAAGTTCGCCGAAGCGAGCTGCGGATCGAGCGCCAGGGCCTTGTCGAGATAGGGTTTGGCGCGCTCGGTCTCGCCCTCCCGGATCAGGGCGCGGGCGACGTTGACCCAGCCGTTGGCATAGCCCGGCTCGGCCTCGGTGACGCGCAGGAAGGCGTACTCGGCCCCCTTCAGGTCGCCCTGCAGCAGGAGGCCGATCCCCCAATCGTTCCAGCGCTCGCGGTCGTCCTTCCGCACCACCGGTTGCCAGGTCTCCTTGTGCTTGCCGTCGGCAAGCGCGATCTCGGTCTGGGTCTCCGCCACGACGACGATCGGCAGGTCGGGGATACGGTCCTTGATCTGGCCCGAGACGTTCTTCGGGATGTTCGCCGGATCGAAGCTGTACTCCAGGTTGTTGTAGTGGGCCGAGATCAAGCCCGGGTCCTGCCCCGGCTTCGGCTGGCCGGCATAGACGAACTGCGTGTAGTAGTGGGCGAACTTGCGGTAGTTGACCTTGGCCGTCACGGTGAGCGGGCCCACTGCGCCTTCCGGCACGCGCATCCGGAAGTGGACGGTGTCGGCGGCGCCGGGCGGGATCAGGCGGGTGTAGAGGACGCTCCGCGACTGGAAGGCGTTCCTCTTGTTGATCATATTGCCATGGGCGTCGAGCTGGTAGGAGCGGTAGAAGTGCGCCCCGGGCTCGACCGGCCCCTTGCCGTCGTCCTCCACCTTGCCGCTCCAGAAGATCACCCTGCCCGTCGCGTCCTTCGCCTGGAGCTCGACCCAGACGTCGAAGGCGTCGACCGTGCCGCCGGGGAAGAAGTGGCCGACCTTGCGGGTGCGGACGACGGCGTCGACCCGGACGGTCGAACCCGGCTGGATCGCCGCGCCGGCCACCCCCAGGGGAGCCGCGACCTGGCCGACCTCGCGCAGGAAGCCCGGGCCGGTCGCCTCCGCCTCCTCGCCCACCGCGAAGGTTGAATTCACCTGCGGCCCGGCGTCAGCGGGACCGGCGCGGCGCACCATCCGGGTGTCCCCGGCCCCCTCCGGCTCGGGGGAGACGGCGAAGAGGTCGACCGTCACCACACCCGCCTTCAAGAACGCCTCGGTGGCGGCGAGCTGCGCCTCGTCCCGGTTGACGTAGGGGACCGCCGTGTTGGCTCCCGGGAAGCGGTGCGAATGGATCTTGCCGCCCTTGTTGCCGGGGTCCTGCGAGTCGACCAGCGGCATGTGGCACTGGGCACAGGTCGAGGTCTCCTTCGGATAATAGAAGGAGCGCGCCCCCTGCCCCGAGACGCCGGAGGCCTGCCAGGCGTCGTACTCGTTGAAGCCGCGGAACCAGCGGTAGTGATTGACCGGTACGTCCAGGTGCACCTTGTGGCAGGTGGAGCAGAACTCGGCCGAGTCGGCGCGCATGAAGGGCTTCATGAAGGTGCGCCGGTGCGGCTCGGGGTTCAGATAGGTGAGGAAGTGGTCCATCGCCCTGATCGCCCGGTTCTTGCTCGTCGCCAGCTCGTGGAGGGGCGGGTATTCGATGGTGAAGCCGCCGTTGCCCATCGAGCTGTCGACGTGGACGATGGCGTGGCAGGAGGTGCAGGCGAGGCCGGCCTGCGCCTCCGGGGTGTCGATCTGCTGTTTTATCGGGCGCGCAAAACGGCCGTTGAAGAAGACCGCGTGGTCGTGACAGCCGGCGCACCACTTGCTCGGCTGGGTGCCGACCGTGTCCTGCATGTACTCGATCGACTTCCGGTAGAACTGGTTGTTGAACGAGCCGAAGTGGTGGACCGAGGACTGCCACTGCTGGTAGATGTCCTGGTGGCACTCGCCGCAGGTCTTCGAGTCCATGAAGAAGTTCGAGGGGATGATCCCCCCCACGTTGGTCTTCGCCGAGGAGGGGAAGAAGGGCGACTTGGGGCCGCCACCCTCCTGCTCCATCGAGGCCGGGACGACCATGGGATTGACGATCCGGTCGTTCGCATTCGGGTGCGAGCGCCGATAGAGGGCGGTCGCCCCCGGCCAGGCGACGAGGAGGACCAGGGCGCCGGCGAAGAGCGGGCGCCAGCGCCTCGCCCCCTCCCCTCCGGTCGCCGCCTGCCGCAGGGCCCAGGGGAGGAGCGCCACGAGCCCCACCGCGGCCGCCGCAATGTGCGCCCAGAGCACCCCACGCACCGCGAGGACGTTGCCGTGGATGGCGAGATAGAGCCCGAGGACGAGCGCCACCGCGAAAAGCACCCCGGCCGCGGCGAAGCCGCGGCGCAGCTCCGGCCGGCGGGCGAGGAGGAAGACCGCCCCCACCGCCACCAGCACCCCGAGCAGCAGGTGGAGGAAGACGTTCACCATGTAGGGGATGGTGGCCGAGGCGTAGGCCGAGAGATAGGCAGTGTTGACCAGCAGCAGGAGGAAACTGATCCCTACGGCGTTGGTGAGCTTACGGTTCTTCATGGTCGTTGGGCTCCAGGCGTTCTTTCCCGCGGCCGTAGCGCGGGCAAAATCTTCAAAGCAGGTCGCGTATTGTACTGCTTGCGATAGGTTTCGTGCTGCGGATCACCGGGGAACTGCTCCGTGTTCGGATAAGGATAGCGCGACATGGCATGAAAAGGCAGGGGTTCGACCGACTGGGAGAAGGCGGTGTTGGGGTCGGCGTCCTTGGCCCAGCCGTCGACCAGGAGGAGGAAGTCGCGCCGCCAGCCGGGGGGCAGTGGGGGGAGAGACGCGGCCGGGAAGAGGAGTCGGACCTCGTCCCCCGAGCCCAGGAGGACCAGCCGGTCGTCGGCGGCAGAGAGGAGCGGGCGGACGTCGCCGTAGCGGGTGTAGAGTCCCGGGGTGGGGTTCCAGGTGGGGAGCGCCAGGAGGAGGCCGTAGTCGAAGGCCTCGGGCTGCTTCCGCTCCGGGTGGATCAGCGGGGTCGAGAAGCCGCGGAAGTGGAGGTCGGCCGCCGCTGGATCCACGGGCGTCAAACGGACCTCGGGGTCGGCCGCTCCGGTCGCTACAAAGATCTCGTCCCAGTAGACGCAGACGTTGGTGACGATCCGCACCTCGCGTGAGGCGGAGAGGAACTTCCCCGTGAGGTCGACCGAGATGGTCTTCGGCTTGCCCGAGGGGATGCCCATGTCCTCGATCACCGTCTGCCAGCGCCCGGCCGCGTCCTTGACCTGGAGCTGCGGCATCTGGAGGCCGCCGGCCCGGCCGCCGCGGGTGGCCTGGGCGGCGCCCAGGAAGGTGCTGCCGTCGGCCCAGTCGACCCAGCCGGTCAAGAAGAGGACGGCCTTGCCATCGGGCGCCGCCGTCCCAAAGTCCAGGGTCAGGGTATGCGGCTCGGCCACCCCGGTGAAATCGCGGCGGAAGCCGTCGGGATAGGTGCCGTCCACACGGAGCAGCCGGGGGAGGACGTCCTCTCCCCCGTCGTCTGTGGCGGCCACCGGGTAGATCCGCTGGCGCACCCCGAAGAGGCGGAACTCGGGGAACGGCGGCCCCTTGAACTTGTCGTTGGTGAAGATTTCGCTCTCCCGCGGGTGGTCGAGGGCGAAGAGCCGCACCTGGTCCAGGTAGGTGACCTCGTGCAGCTCCTCGGTGATCCGCACCTCGTAGCGGCCGTCGACCTCCCGGAGCGCCGCGCCGGGGATCTGGACGTACTCGTCGTGGTCGACCGGGAAGTACTCGCCGTCGCCCAGGCTCGCTCCCAGGGGGGCGACGCCCAGGACGTCGGTGATGAAATGGAAGCGCGCGCCGTCCCAGGTGAAGATCATGGGGCAGGAGCCGGAGAGGCGCTGCGCCTCCTTGTAGAGCCGGCGTTCGCCGAGCTTTCCTGCCGGCTGCTTCGGCTCGTTCTGGATCAGGCCGTTGGGCCAGGTGATGCGGACGGTGTCGACCTCGGCGTGGTTCCCCAGGCCGAAGAGCAGGGGGACTCCCGCGTAGAGCCGCTTCTGGTAGCTCAGCCCGGCCTTGATCTCGACCTCGGCGGTGGCGGCGAGCTTCAGGTTCTTGACTCCGGCGAGAGAGACCGACAGCCAGCGGTTGGGGGTGGCGGTGCCGTTGCGGAGGAGAAAGACGGCGCCATCCTCCCCTACCGCCGCGAGGTCGGCGCGGCCGTCGCCGTCGAAGTCGGCGGTGGCGAGCGCCACCGGGTAGACGCCGAGCGGAGAGCCGAGGCCCCCGGGCGTGACGAAGCTGCCCGACCCCGTGGCGAGGAAGGCGCGATCTCCGGCCACCAGGTCTCCCAGGCCGCGGTTTTCGAGATCGACCAGCACGATCGGAGCGGGCGGGCCGGGCGGACCGGGCGAAACCGGCGGGCTCGGGAGCGCGGCCCAGCTGCCGGTCCGTGCGTTGCCCTCCCCCTTGCCGTCGATCCCGGTGCGGTTGCGCAGGAGGATCGGCCCGGTGGAACCAGTCGCCGCGAGGTCGACCCAGCCGTCGTTGTCGAGGTCCCAGGCGAGGAGACCGCGCGCTCCGGCGGGCAGGGCCGGTACCTCCTCCGCCTCGAAGCGGCCGGCGAGCCGGTCGCGGTAGACGACGCCGGGGCGGTCGGCGTAGGTCACGGCGAGATCCACCCCCGGGGTGTCGGCCACCACCCCGATCGCCGCCGCGGCCAGGGCCTTCCCGGGCACGAAGGGGAAGCGGGCGGTGACGTCGGTCCAGCTGCCGTCGCCGTTGTTGCGCAGCAGGGCCGGGTGGTCGCCGAACAGGAAGAGGTCGAGGTCGTAGTCGTGGTCGTAGTCGAGGAAGAGGGCCGCCCGGAAGACACCGAAGGGGCCGGGGGGGAGCGTCTCCTTCAGCTCGACGAAATGCCCCTTCACGTTGTGGAAGAGCCGCGGTCCGGGGGCCAGGATGCAGAGGTCGGGCAGGCCGTCGTTGTCGAAATCGCCCGGCACCACCGACACGATACCGGTGAGCCCTTCGAGCCCGCTCGCCTTGACCGGGATCCTGCCGTCCTTAAACAGGCGGATCCCGGAGGCCGAACCGGCGAGGAGGTCAGGGTGGCCGTCGCCGTCGAAGTCGAGAACGACCAGAAAGGCGCTCTCGCGGTCGCGCGTCCCCGGCGGGGCGAGCCGCTCGGGGACGAGGCGGAGCGGCGCGCTCGCCGCGCCGACGATCCCCGCGATCCCGGTATGCGGTCGCGCCTCGGCCGGATCGTAGAGCTCGGCGTAGAAGCTCCAGTCGAGGTCCTCGGGGACGGCGGCGCCGGCCTGCAGCCGCTTGAGCTCCTGGAAGAGGGAGAGCTCGCGGGCCGAATCGGCGGCGCGCCCCGCCTTCTTATAGGCGTTGTAGAGCTGGAAGTGGGCCGCCGCCAGGTTGGGGTCCAGGGCTCGGGCCTTCTCGAACTGGACGAGGGCGGCCTCCGGCTTGCCGGCCAGGGCGAGGAGGACGCCCAGGTTGTAGCGCGAGATCGGCTCGTCCGGCACCAGCTCCACCATGCGGGTGAACTGGACGAGCGTGCGGTCGTAGTCGGAGGCCTTCTTATAGGCGACCCCCAGGTTGAACCAGGTATGAGGGATCGCCGGGTCCGCTTTCTGCACCGTCTCCAGCTCCGCGATCCCCTCCTCCACCTTTCCCGCCTTGAGCAGGGCGAGGCCATAGTTCAGCTGCTCCCGCGTCGAGGTCGGAGCGAGGTCGAGCGCCGCCTTGAGCTCCGCGACCGCCAACAGCTGGGTGGTCGGGTTCTCATAGTACGCCTTCCCGAGATTGCGATGCCGCCACAGCTCCACGTCCGGATTCTGCGTCGGGGCCGTGATCGCCATACCCGCCAGTATCGCCGCCAGGAGACTCCAGGCCCTCACTTCTCGACCACCCGGCTCAGCCGGTCGACCGGCACGTCGACCTTCTGCACGATCCCGCTTGGCCAGCGGATCTCCACCGCGTCGATCCGGGTGGCGCTGCCCAGCCCGAAGTGCAGCCGCCGGCTGCTCTGGCTGGCGTAGCCGTTGCCGCCGTTCACCTCGCGAATCATCCGCATCCCCCCCGCCGTCACCGTCACCCGCGCCCCGATCGCGTCGCGATTCGACTTCGTCCCGGCAAGCTCCAGCTCCAGCCAGTGACCGGCGCCCGCGGTGACGTTCCGGTAGAGCAGACTCGGCTGCCCGGCGTTGGTCTGCACGAAGTCGAGCCGCCCGTCGCCGTCCAAATCCGCCACCCCCACGCCGCGGCCGTCCAGGTCGTTGTCCACCCCGGCTGCGGCGGCGACCTCCTTGAACGAGCCGTTCCCCAGGTTCCGGAACAGTTTCTTCTTCTGATGGCCGCTCCAGCTCATGGTACCGATGTCGGGCCAGCTCCCGAGGTCGGTGAAGTCGATCCCCGGCTTGACGATCATCTCGACCAGAACGGGGATGTAGTCCCGGGGGCCGGCCGAGCGCAGGCCGTCGGCGGCGAAGAGGTCCTCCCAGCCGTCGTCGTCGAAGTCGGCGAACTTCGCCCCCCAGCCCCAGAGGGTCGAGCAGGTGCCGGTCTCCTTCGACAGGTCGGTGAACGTGGGTTGACCCGAGGCATCCGGGCCATTGTTGTGCCAGAGCATGTTGCACTCTTTCATGTACTCGTCGGTGATGTTGGTGACGTAGACGTCGAGCCATCCGTCGTGATCGTAGTCGGCGAAGTCGACGTTCATCCCCTTCTTGGTGTCGATGCCGATGGCCTTTTCCGTGCCGTCGGTGAAGGTGCCGTCCTTGTGGTTCCAGTACAGCCGGTCGGTGCCGTAGTCGTCGGCCAGGTAGAGGTCCTGCCAGCCGTCGTTGTTCAAATCGGCGTGGCCGACGTCCAGGGTCCAGCCGTGATGCCGGCTCAAGCCCACCTTCTCGGTCACGTCGGCGAAACGCGTTTCGCCGCGTGCGTTGGGCCCCTCGTTGTGCCAGAGCGTCACGCCACCGCCGTTCGTAGCCTGGTCGAGGTTGTCGGGGAGGACGTGCGGGTCTTTCAGGTCGAGCAGGTGGACCGGCTTGAAATAGTTGCCGAACAGGAGATCCAGGCGGCCGTCGTTGTCGTAGTCGAAGGCGATCACGGCGATGGTGTTGGCGAAGCGGGTGAGCCCGGAGGCCGCGGTGACGTCCTTGAAGGTGCCGTCGCCCTCGTTGTGGTAGAGGATCGGAGTGCCGAAGCGGGCGACCAGGAGATCGTCCCAGCCGTCGTTGTCGTAGTCGAAGAAGAGGGCGTCGGAGACGATCGAGCGCGCGTCGTTGCCGCCGCCGACCCCCGCCTTCTCCGTCACGTCGGTGAAGTGGAGCTCGCCGTCCTTCCCTACTCCATCGTTGTGCAGGAGGTGGTTTCTCCCGCCCTTGGATGAGTCGGTGAGGAAGAGGTCCTCCCGGCCGTCGTGATCGTAGTCGGCGATCGCCACTGCGGCGCCGCCGTTGGTGAACATCCCCAGCACGGAGGCATACTTGCCGGGAAAGACGCGGGTGTGATGGACGATCCGCGCGCCCGCCGCGGCGCCGATCTCCTCGAAGCGGATCGGCGCCGGTATTGCCGGCGTTGCCGGCGTTGCCGGTGAAGCCGGCGGACCGGCCAGGAGGGCGGCGAGCGGCAGGAGGGCGAAGAGCTTCATCGTTTCTCCCAGAGCGGCCGGAGGTCGGTGTCGACCCGCTTGTTGGGATCGCTGTCGGCCTCGATCATCTCCTTGAGCTCGTCTCCCTGTTTCGCCAGCCGGCCCGTCAGCGGCGCGTTCCCGGGGAAGAGCTTCAGCCCCTCGTTCCAGGCGGCCCGCGCCTTGTCGAGCTGGTCGAGCTTCCAGTAGCCGTCCCCCAGGGCGACCCAGGCGCGGACGTGACAGGTGCAGGGCGGCTCGGTCTTCGACATCGCAACCGCCTTCTCCAGGTCCGCGATCCCCAGCGCCGTCTTGCCGAAGACCTTCGGCCAGTAGAGATAGCTGTTGCCGCGGGTGAACAGGCCGAGCCAGGTGGATTTGCGCTCCAGCGATTTGGTGAACCAGCCGAGCGCGCTGTTGGCGAGGATCACCTGGGTGATCGAACCCGCCGCCGGAATCTTGTCGACGTAGGCGTAGCCGTAGTTGATCGCCACCACCCAGGAGTCGGGATGCGCCGTGGCGAGCTGCTGGTAGAAGTCCAGGGCACGCTCGTAGGCGCCGGCGGCGATCACCGTTCGCCGGTACTCGCTCTCGTTGCGCAGGCTGTCGGGATCGGCGGCGACCGCCGCCTCCAACCGCGGCAGGGCGGCCGCCCAGTCCTTGGCCGCGGCCGCCTGCATGCCGGCTTGAAAGTCCGCCTCCGAGGCGAGCGCCGGGAGCCCGAGCACCAGGATGAGCAGGAAGGTCGAAAAGGTTTTCATCGCTGGTGGACCTCCGCGGTGAAGGGCGTCAGAGCGTTCTCGCCCTCGGTCAGCCGGTAGATGTGGTCGGGGGCGACCGGCCCCAGGGTCTGGCGCAGCCCGGAAGGCCAGAGGACCTCGATCTTCTCGATCGCGGTGGAAGTCCCGAGGCCGAAGTGGAGCCGCTTGGTGCTCTGGCCGGCGAAGCCGTTGCCGCCGTCGACGAAGCGCAGGAGGGTGCGGCCGCCGGTGGTCAACCGCACCTGGGCGCCCACCGCCTCGCGGTTCGAGCGCTTGCCGGTGAGAATCAGCTCCAGCCAGTGCGGCCCCCCGGCGAGGACCGGCAGGACGTTGTGGTAGAAGTAGGGCTCGGCCCCGGCATTGGCGACGAAAAGGTCCATGCGGCCGTCGTTGTCAAAGTCGGCGACCACAATCCCCCGCCCGTCGCGGGTCGAATCGAGCCCGTGGCGGGCCGCCTCGTCCTTGAAGCGCTGCCCGCCTTCGTTGTGGAAGAGCTTCTTCTTCTCATAACCGGAGAGGCTCTTGCCCCCCATCGGCGGCCAGTTGCGGGCGTCGGTCAGATCGATCCCCGGCTTGACCACCATGGCGAAGATGTCCGGCACGTAGCTCTCCGGCCCGGCCGAGACCCAGCCGTTGGTGACGTAGAGGTCGAGCCAGCCGTCGTTGTCGTAGTCGAAGAACTTCCCCGCCCAGCCCCAGCCGGTCTCCCAGACCCCGGTCTCCCTCGCCACGTCGGTGAAGGTGATCTGACCCTGGAGTGGGCCGTCCGGCCCCGGGCCCGGCCCTAAACCATTGTTGTGCCAGAGGAAGTTGCCCTCGCGCATGTAGTCGTCGGTGATGTTGGTGACGAAGACGTCCAACCGGCCGTCGCCGTCGAAGTCCCCCCACTCGGCGTTCATCCCCTTCTTGGTGTCGATGCCGATCGCCTTCTCCGTGCGATCGGTGAAGGTGCCGTTGCCATTATTGATGAAAAATCGATCGGTGCCGAAGTCGCAGGCGATGTAAAGGTCGTCGTCGCCGTCGCCGTCGGCATCGCCGTGGCCGACGTCGAGCGTCCAGCCGGAGAGCTTCAGCCCCGCCTTGACGGTGACGTCGCTGAAGGTGACCTGCCCCGTCCGGTCGGGGCCGTCGTTGTGGAAGAGGGTCACCCCGCCGCCGTTGTTGGCGGTCTCGAAGCTCTCGGGGAAGAAGCGCGGGGTGTCGGGATGGAACAGATCGACCGGCGCGAAGTAGTTGCCGACCAGGAGGTCGACGCGGCCGTCATGATCGTAATCGAAGGCGATGGCGGTGATCGAGTTGGCGTAGCGGTCGAGGCCGGCCGCCTTCGTCACCTCCTTGAATTTACCGTTCCCCAGATTTTCGAACAGCTGGCTGTGGCCGAAGCGGACGACAAAGAGGTCGGGCCGGCCGTCGTCGTTGTAATCGAAGAAGAGGGCGTCGGCCGAGGCGTTTTGCGCGTCGTTGCCGTTCGCCACCCCGGCCGCTTCGGCGACATCGGTGAAGGTCAGGGTGCCCGTCTTTCCGAAATCGTTGTGGTAGAGGTGGTTCTTCCCTCCCTCGGCCGAATCGGTGACGAAGAGGTCCTCGTAGCCGTCGCCGTCGTAGTCGGCGACCGCCGCCGCGGCGCCCAGGGCGGTGTAGCCGGACATGATCGCGGCGTAGGGGTTCTTGAAGACGCGCTTGCCGTGCGGATGCGCCAGGCCGGCGGCGGCGGTCCGGTCCTCGAACCAGCGCCGGGCTGGCGGCGACGAAGCGCCGGGCCCTGACGCGGCGAGCCCGACGGGCGCCGAGCGGACGGTGAGGAGCAGGACGGCGAAGAACAGGACTCTCCGGCTCACCTGCCCCCTCCTCTCCGATAATGCTTCTCGACCAGCTCGTCCCGCCCCTCGGTCACCTCGACGATGCGGCCGGCGGCCACCCCGCGGAAGCGCTGCACGAGGCCGGAGCGCGGCCAGCGCACGGTCAGCTCGTCGACGGTGCGCGCGGTGCCGAGGCCGAAGTGGAGGCGGAGCGAATTCTGCGAGCCGTAGCCGTCGCCCAACGCCACCTCCCGCATCTGGCGCCGGCCGTCGACGGTGACCGTCACCCGCGCCCCCACGGCATCGCGATTCGAGCGGGTGCCGACGAGCTCGACCGCCAGCCAGTTGTGCCGGTCGTCGCCGACCGCCAGCTCGTTCCGGAGCAGGGCGTGGCGGTCGGTCGAGGCGGCGACGGCGATGTCGAGCGCGCCGCGGTTCCAGAAGTCGGCCACCGCGATGCCCCGGCTGTTCCGCAGGAGATCGGTGCCGGCGGCGCGCCCGATCTCGAGGAACGTGCCGTCCACGTTGTTTCTCAGGTGGCGGTTCCTCTCCCAGCCGTGCCAGGAGCTGCGGCCGAACTTCTTGGGGTCGAAGAAGGCGCCGGTCTTGTAGTCCGCCTGCCGGGAGACCACGTTGTTGAGGAAGCCGAGCTCGAGCTCGGTGCCGCGGTCGTTGTAGACCCAGCCGTCCGCCGAGTAGAGGTCCAGCCAGCCGTCGTTGTCGAAGTCGGCGAAGGCCGAACCCCAGAACCAGCCGATGGGGTTGGCCTTCGCCTTCCAGGTCACGTCCTCGAAGGTGCCGTCGCCACGGTTGTGGAGCAGCGTGTTGCCCGAGGCCATCTGCTGAAAGACGTCGACGAAGGCGAAGCCCGACTGGCGGAAGATCTCGAAGTAGAGCGGCATGTCGCTCCTCCACACCCCCTGCTTCCAGGAGTTCATCATGTAGCGGGCGACCGTCGGCGCCTCGGCGAACCAGCCGTATTCCGAGCGGATCTGCGCCACGTAGAGGTCGAGCTTGCCGTCGTTGTCGTAGTCGCCGAACGAGGCGCTCATGCCGGCGCCGTAGGCCAGGGTGCCGCTTCGGACGGTGACGTCGTTGAAGGTGCCGTCGCGGTTGTTGTGGTAGAGGGTCTTCCTGCCGAAGTCGTTGGCGACGTAGAGATCGGGCCAGCCGTCGTCGTCGTAGTCGCCCCACGCGGCTCCCAGGCAGAGGCCGGGGTCGCCGACGCCGGCCTGCACGGTGACGTTGGTGAAGGTGCCGTCGCCGTTGTTGTGGTAGAGCTGGTTCCTCTCGCCGTTCCGGGCGTAGAAGGTGGTGGGGATCCGCTGCCGGGGGTCGAGGTAGCGGCCGACGTAGAGGTCGAGCTTGCCGTCGTTGTCGTAGTCGCCCCAGGCGGCGACGGTGGTGCAGCAGTCGGCCCCGATGCCCGACCTCGCCGTCACGTCGGTGAAGGTGACCTTGCCGTCCTTGCCTGGGCCGTTGTTGTGGAAGAGCTGGTTGGGGCGGAAGGTGCGGCTGACGAAGAGGTCCTTCCAGCCGTCGTTGTCGAAGTCGGCGAAGAGGGCGACCGAGACGCCGTCGAGGCCGGAAAGGCCCGCGGCGGCGGTGACGTCCTCGAAGGTGCCGTCGCCCCGGTTGCGGAAAAGCCGCGACTCCACCCCGTCGGGGATGAAGAGGTCGTAGAGACCGTCGTCGTCGAAGTCGGCGGCGGTGATGCCGGCCGGGCCGTAGCGGATCATGCCGAAGGCGAGCGGCCGGTCGAGGAAGGCGGGATAATAGCGGTTCACGAAGTCGATGCCGGCCGCATGTCCCACCTCCGCGAACTGCGGCCGGTCGGCGATCACCCGCTCCCCTTCGAGGAGGGAGGCGCCGCGGATCTTCCAGCCGGCGGGCGAGGGGGCGAAGCGCAGGCGCAGCCGGCCGCGGTCGACGCCCGAGCGCGCGGCGCCGCGCGGCCGACCGATGAGCTCGAAGCGGACGGTCGCCGTCACCTCGGGCCCGTCCCAGCTCTCCATCCGGTCGACATGGAGGCCCACCTCCTCGATCTCCGCCAGCTCGGCGAGGTAGCCCTGCCATTCGGCGATCGCTCCCTGGCGATCGGCGCTCCCCGCCGGCGGGTGGAGGCGAAACCACCGTACGCCGTCCCGCTCCTCCTGGAGCTCGTGGCGGGAGAGGCCGAGCGGAGCGCCACGGAAGCCCGCGCTGTAGTGACCGGCGACCGCCGCGAGATCGCGGCGCGCCAGGGCGCGAGCGAGATCGTCGAGGCCGTCGCCGATCTCCTTGCCACGCTGGAAGAAGGTCCGGCCGGAGCGGTCGACGTGATGCGCGGCGAGCCAGAGGCCAGAGGCGGCGACGACGGCGGCGATCACCAGGACCCACCAGAACCGTCGCCGGAGCCACCTCACGGCTCACCCCCTCCCAGCCGGAACAGGTCGGGCCAGCCCTCTCCCGCGGCGAGGCCGTCGGGGCGAACGCGATCCCAGACGAGGACCGCGTGGGCGGCGCCGGCTTCGCAGGCAGCGCAGCGATCTCCTGCCTGAAGGAAACCTTCGACGATGCGCGGCTGCCGGAGGTTGATCAGGGCCACCGCAAAGGCCAGGCCGCCGAGCATGTTGCGCCGGCCCAGCGCGTGGGGCGGCTCGGCGAGCGCCTTGCCGAGCGCACGCCGCCAGGGGTTGCACCAGGGCAGGGCATGGGACGGAAGGAAGTAGAGCCCGCGTCCCGCCCCATGCCAGAGAAAGGCCCGGAGCGCGGGAGAGATCCCGGCGAGCCCGCGGTCGAGGAGCGGCAGCAGGTGCGGATGGAGGAGGCGGGCGACGAACCCCAGCGGCTCGCAGAGCGCGTCCACGCACCCTGGCCGGGCATTGTCGAGAGAGAGGTCGAGGAAGCGCCGGAGGAGACGCTCCACAGCCGGCTCGGCAGCGAGGCCGGCAGCGAGATCCGCGAGCAGGCGTTCGGCGAAGGCCATCCCCATCCCGAGGTGGAGGGGGATCAGGGCCCGTTCCGGCAGCGCCTCCGTCTGCAGCAGACCGCGCGGCGGCGCGCCAGGGGCGCCGCCCTCTCCGGCCCAGGCCGGCCCGGCGAGCGCGTAGCCCAACCCCTCGACCCTCCACAGGGCGGCGTAGGGGTCGCCCGCGAGAGCCCACAAGAGCGCCGCCGTGATGGGCGGGCGCGGCGAACCGGAGGCGGCGGGAGGCAGGAGGCGCGCCGCGTCGACGAAGCCGTCGAACGCCGCGAGCTTGTTGCCGAGCTCGCGCCAGCCCGCCCCGCAGTCGCTCCCTTCCTCCGGCGCCAGGAGCGCCGCCAGCGCCGGCGCGGACTGTCTGGAGAGCTCGATCGCGAGAGCGCGAGAACGGCGGCGGGAACGGCGGATCATGGCTCGGATCAGCTCCACGGAGAGTCTACTCGCTTCATGCTATCGTCCCGTCGTATGGCTTCTGAGGACCGGCTCCGCTACGCCGCCGCGGCGATTCAGACCGATTTCGGCAACCCCCCGGACCGCTCCGGCATCCGGCGGCACGTCGACCGGATGCTCGCCCTGCTCTCCCAGGCGGTCGAGGGCTACTCGCCGTTCCTCCCGGTCAAGCTCGTCGTCTTCCCCGAGTTCGCCCACGCCGCCCCGGTCTACCCGACGGTGGGCGAGCTCCTCGACCGGCTCGCCGTCCCGGTCCCCAACGAGCATACCGAGCGCTACGCGGCAAAGGCGAAAGAGTACGGGATCTACATCCAGACCGGAACCTTCCTGGAGCGCGACGACCGCTACCCCGGGGTGGTGTTCAACACCACCTGCCTGATCGGTCCCGAGGGGATTCTCACCCGGTACCGGAAGGTCAACCCGTGGATTCCCTGGGAGGTCCACGCCAGCCCGCACGACCTCCCCGAGTATGCCGAGGAGCTGTTCCCGGTGGCCGAGACGCCGATCGGCAACCTCGGGGTCGCCATCTGCTACGACTGGCTCTTCCCGGAGACTCTGCGCCAGCTCACCGCCAACGGCGCCGAGGTGCTGATCCGCGTCTCCGCCTACATGGACCCCTGGGGCGCCACCTCGCCGATGGACTGGTGGACGGTGGTCAACCGTTGCCGGGCGCTCGAGAACATCGCCTACGTGGTGGCCGCCAACCAGGCGGCGAGCCTCTCCCACTATCCCCCCTTCTCCTGGCCGGGCGGCAGCATGGTGGTCGACTTCGAGGGACGGATTCTCGCCCAGGCCGACCCCGGCCCGGGGGAGAAGATCGTCGTCGCGCCGGTCGACGTCGCCGCTCTGCGCCACGAGCGCGCCGTCCGCCGCGGGCACCAGACCCTCGCCCACCTGCGCACCGAGGCCTATCCGCTCTACCGCCAGGGCGTCTACCCCGCGGGGCGCGGCGCCGACCGGGAGGCGCTGTCGATCGCGGGGATCGGCGAGGCGATCGACGAGGCCAAGGCCAAGCTCCGCTACGACTGAGGTCAGGGCGCGCACCGTCGCTCCTCCTCCCGGAGGCTCTCCTCCAAGGTCGCCAGACGCTGGAAGCGGGCGAGGTCGCCCAGGCGGCCGCGCGCGCGGAGCGCCGGGTAGAGACGCTCCAGGGCCAGGGCGCCCGGCCCGCTCACCTGTCGCTCCCAGGCCTCCCGCCAGCGCGGGTCGGCCGGCCGCCAGGCGAGGAAGGCCGCGAGGGCCGGATCGGCGGGGGTCGTGTGATGGCGGACGAGCAGGCCGCCGACGACGCCGCTGGTCAGCGCCTCGCCCTCGCCGGGCGCCGCGAGGAGCGCCAGCAGGCGTTCGACGATCCGCGGGTCGCCGAGGTTGATCATGGTTACCGCGAAGGCGAGGCCGGCCAGGGCGTCGAGCCGGTTCTCCGCCGCCGGCGGCTCGCTCCGGCAGCGCCCGGCGGCGCGCGCCAGGCCCCCGGGGAGGAGCTGTGCCGGCAGGAAGTAGAGCGCGCGCCCGGCGCCGTGCCAGAAGCTCGCCGCGAGGTCGGGCGCGAGCCGCCGGAGGCCGGCGTCGACCGGCGCCGTGAGCTCCGACCGGAACATCCGCACGATCAGACCGAGCGACTCCCGGGCCACGGCGAGATAGGCCGGCCGCGCGTTGTCCCGCGAGAGCTCCAAGAAGGCGGTCAGGGCGGCGTCGAAGGCCGCCGCCGGGCTGGTCCGCGCGAGTGGCCGGAGCAGCATCTCGGCGAGGCCCAGCCCCAGGCCGGAGTGGAGGAGGATCAGGCTCGCCTCGGGAAGGCCGGCGCTGCCGGCAACTACCGGGCTCGCCAGCAGCTGCCGCGGCGGGCCCGCCGTGGGCCAGGCGGCGCAAACGTGGTCGTAGACGATCCCTTCGAGCTCGAAGACGACCACCTCGGGGTCGGCGGCGCACGCCGCAGCCACCTGCTCGACGAACGGCCGCCGCCGCGCGAAGCGCCGTGCCCCCCCGTAGCGGACCCGCCAGTAGGCCGCCAGTTTGTTGCGGAGCTGCCGCAGCTCGATCGCCTTCATGGGGCTCAGGCTCCCGCCCTGGCGCGCCGCGCCGCCGCGGGCAGAGCCGGCGCGGAGATCCTGCCCGCCAGCACCGCCTGGGCGGCCTGCTGGGCGGAGACGAGGACCGGCGTGACGCCGCCGCCGGGCCGCGTCCAGTGTCCGGCCAGGAAGAGGTTCTCGATCCCGCTCTCGATCCCCGGCCGGCCGGCGCCCAGCTGGGCGGGCGACATCTCCCAGCCCAGCATCGCCCCCAGGTGATTGCGGGTGAAGCGGTACGAGGTCAGGGCCGAGGCGCTGGTTCTGACCACGATCTGCTGCGTAATCCCCGGCACCGCCCGCTCCAGGCTGGCCAAGAGGAACGCCTCGACCTCGGCCTTGTGGCGCGCCCAGTCGGCGACCCCGGCGTAGTCGATCTCCTGCACCTTCTGGAGGATGACGATCTGCTTGCCGGGCGGCGCCATGGCCGGCTCGTAGAGGGTGGGCGAGAAGATCTTGCAGCGCAGGGCGTCGCTCCCCACCCGGTCCATCTCCCAGGAGTCCCAGTAGTACCCCTGCGCCTCCTGCAGGAGGGCGTCGGGCACGCCCTGCAAGCCGACGTGGGTGAGGAAGCAGGGGAAGGTCGGCTGCAAGGCGCGGAGCGCGGCGAGCCGGCCTGGCGGCAGGTGGGCCTCCCCCACCATGCCCTCCAGGGTCTGCAGGAGGTCGGCGTTCGAGATCACCGCCCCGGCCGTCACCCGCATCGGGTAGACCACGGGGCCCAGGTGGGCCTCGATCTCCACCCCCCGCGCCACCCCGCCCTCGATCCGGATGCGGCGCACGGGCGAGCGCATGAGGAGGTGCCCGCCGCGTTCTTCGAAGCGCCGCGCCAGGGCGTCGGCGAAGGCCTGCGAGCCGCCCTTGGGGTAGTAGTTGCCGAGGAAGTAGGAGAGCCGCAGCATCGAGTCGAAGACGAACGAGGTGCGCCCGGGGGGCGACCCCCAGTGCGGGCAGTCGGCGGTCAGGAGGAGCTTCAGCTTGGGGTCGCGGAAGGTGCGGTCGAGGACCTCGCGCACGGTCAGGGGGCGCAGCGCCTCCAGCCGCTCGGTCTCGCGCCCCCGGAAGTAACCGAGGAGACCGAGGAGATACGCCTCGCGCGCCAGGGCGAAGAAGCCGTCGAGCGCCGCGGCCTCGGCCGGGAACTCGGCCTTGAGCAGGGCGAGGTAGCGGTCGAAGTCGGCCGGCACGGCGAAGCGGCTGCCGTCGGGGAAATGGAAGGTGTCGACCGGGTCCATCTTGATCCAGCCGGTCTCCACCCCGATTTCGGCGAGGAGCCGGCCGGAGAGCGTCTCCGGATTGCCGAGGAGAGGATAGAAGTGGGTGGCGGCGTCGAAGGTGTAGCCGCCACGGCGGAAGGTCGAACAGTAGCCCCCGACCATGTAGTGCTGCTCGACGAGGAGGACGGAGAGGCCCGCCTTGGCGAGGAGGTTGGCCGCGATCAGGCCGCCGATGCCGGCGCCGACGATCACCGTGTCGTAGCGGGGGTCGGGCGGGCGGCGCAACCGGCGGAAGGAGGGCTTCACGGCATGGCGCCCCGCTCGGGCCGGTTCCGGCCGTAGGTCTCGTGGGCGGCGACGAGCTCGCCCGAGGCGATCGCCGCCCCCATCGAGATCTCCCCGGCCAGGAGGGTGGCGGCGGCGATCTCGGCGAGCTTGGGCGCCCCGCCGGCGCCGAAGCAGCCCAGCATCTCCAGGCACTCGCGGGAGGTCCCCAGGGCGGTGCCGCCGCCCACCGTCGCCACCGAGAGGGCGGGGAGGGTGACGCTCGCGTGGAGGTCGCCGGTCTCCGTCACCTCGAAGCTGGTGATCCCCACCGCCGAGTTGGCGACGTTCGCCACGTCCTGGCCGCAGGCGATGAAGAGGGCGGTCAAGCCGTTGGCATAGTGGCCGTTGTAGCCGATCGCGGCGGCCTCCAGATGGCCGAGGACGGTGCGGCGACACATCTCGGCGAGCGCGCGCGGCGTGCTGTGGAGGTAGGACTCGACGAGCCCCCGCGGGAGGAGCGCCCCGGCCGACACGCGCTTCCCCTTGCCGCCCGAGAACAGGGCGCCGCTCGCCCGCTTCTCCGAGTCGTAGCCGGAGAAGATCGAGTAGCGGCGGGCGCGGGTATGGGCGACGATCCAGCGGCAGGCCTGGTCGGTCGCCTTGACCGCCAGGTTCATCCCCTGGGCGTCGCCGGTGTGATAGCGGAAGTCGACGATCACCGAGCGGCCGATCGGGTGGCAGTCGAGGCGCAGCAGCCGGCCGTGCCGGGTGGTCGACTCGGCCTCGGCGCGGATCGCCTCGAAGCTCAGCAGCACCTCACGGGCGAACTCGGCGGCCTCGGCCACGTCGCCGAGCTCGAAGAGCGGCGCCACCCGGTTCTCGTCGGTCCAGATCCGCACCCGCGCCCCGCCGGCCCGGGTGAGCGCCACCATCCCCCGCTCGTAGGAGCGGACGAGCGCCCCCTCGGTGGTGGCGAGCGGGACGTAGAGCTCCCCCCGCGCGTGCTCGCCGTCGATCAGGAGCGGGCCGGCGACGCCCAGCGGCATCTGCACGGCGCCGATGGGGTTCTCGACGTTGCCCCGCATCCGCTGGCTGTCGATCGAATAAGCGCCGACGTGCGGCAGAAGCACCCCGGTCCGCTCCTCGACCCAGCGTCGCCGCTCCGCCACCCCGGCCGGGGTGTAGGCCTCCTTGCCCAGACGGGGAACGAGGCTCATCGTCCGCTCCCGTCCGGCCGCGCCAGGACCACCGCCGCATGCTGGCCGTCGAAGCCCATGGCGTCGATCAGGGCGTGGCGCACCGCGACCGACTCGCGCATCGTCTCCAGGAGGTCGATCACCTGGAGGGCCCCGCCGGCCCCCAGCGCCTCGCCCAAAAGCCCCTTGACGGCGGAGATCGGGAGATCCTTCGGCGGCCGCCCGGGCCGGCCGGGAAAGACGGCGGCGATCCCGGCCGCCTCGGCGGCGTCGCCTAGGACACTGCCGTTGGCCGCCGCGGAGAGGGCGTCGATCGCCTCCGGCTGGAGCCCCGCGTCGTCGAGAGCCGCGACCAGGGCGCGCGTCACCGCCCGGGCCGCCCGCGCCGGATCGGCGCCGCGCGAACGGTCGAAGGCGGTGCCGTGGCCGCGCACCTCGGCGAGGACCACCGCCCCGCGCGCCGCCGCCGACTCGGCCTCCTCCAGCATCACCAGCGCCGCCCCCTCGGCGAGGGCGAAGCCGCTGCGCCGGGGGTCGAAGGGGAGCGGCCGGACGCCGGCGCCGCACAGCCGGCCGGTCCGCGCGAAGCCCAGGAGGGTCTCGTAGCAGAGCTCGTCCGCGCCGCCGGCCAAGAGAGCGTCGGCGCGGCCGGAGCGGATCAGGTCGACCGCCGAGGCGATCGCCTGGAGCCCGGAGGCGGCGCTCCCGGCGATCGTCGAGTTGACCCCCCGCAGGTCGTGCCAGATCGCGGTCTGCCCGGCGGCGGCGTTGATCACCGTGTTGGCGAAGTCGAGCGGGCTGACGTAGGACGGCCCGCGGGTCAGGCCCCGGCGGTCGAACTCGGCGATCGTGCGGACGCCGGAGAGCATGGTGCCGAGCACCAGCCCCACCTCGCGGCCGGCCCGCAGCGGGCGCGAGAACCCGCTCGCCGTGAGCGCCCGCTCCGCCGCCACCACCACCATGCGGCTGATGCGGTCGAGCGGGCGCAGGTTGCCCTCCCCGAGGCTCGCCTGGGCGTCGAAGCCGGCGAGCTCGCCGACCAGGAAGGCGGGGAGGCCGTCGGTCGGGAACAGGGTGACGGGCGAAAGAGCGCTCCGCCCGGCGAGGAGCGCCGCGTGGAGCGCCGCGCCGGTATCCCCCAGCGGGGAGACGACTCCGGCGCCGGTGAGGACGACCCTTCTGTCCCCGCTCATCGTTCGTGCTTCTCGAGGATCAGTGAGGCGTTGTTGCCGCCGAACGCGTAGGCGTTGTTCATCGCCACACGGACGGAGAGCTCGCGCGCCACGTTGGGCACGCAGTCCAGGTCGCACTCCGGATCGGGCTCTTCCAAGTTCATGGTCGGCGGGATCTTGTCCTCGTAGACCGCCAGGGCGCAGACCGCCGCCTCGATCGCCGACGCCGCTCCCATGGTGTGGCCGAGCATCGACTTGATCGAGCTGATCGGCACCTTCCGGGCGCCCTCGCCGAACACCCGCTTGACCGCGAGGCTCTCCAGCCGGTCGTTGGTCGGAGTGCCGGTGCCGTGGGCGCTGATGTAGCTCACCTCGGAGGCGTTCCGGCCGCTCTCGGCGAGCGCCCGCTCCATCGCCCGCGCCGCCCCGCTCCCCTCCGGGTGGGCGGCGGTCATGTGGTGGGCGTCACAGGAGAGGCCGTAGCCCGCCACCTCGGCATAGATGCGCGCTCCGCGGCGCCGGGCGCGGTCGAGCGGCTCCAGCACCACCATCCCCGCCCCCTCGCCGGGGATCATCCCCTTGCGGTTCCGGTCGAACGGCTGGCAGGTCTCGGGGGCGATCGCCCCCAGGCGCGCGAAGCCGGTATAGGTGATGCGCGAGAAGGCGTCGGCGCCGCCGGCGAGCATCAGCTCGGCCCGGCCGGCAGAGAGCAGGTCGAGGGCGTGGGCGATGGCGTAGTTGCCGGCCGCGCAGGCGGTGGGGATGACCGTGTTCGGCCCCTCGAAGCCGACCTCGGCGGCAACGTGGGAAGCGAGCACGTGGCAGGGGTAGAGGTCGGCGAACCACGCTCCGACGTCCTCCGGCTTCGCAGCGAGGAGGCAATCGTCCAACCGCTCGATCTCGCGCGGCTCGCCGGAGGTCGTGCCCATCGCCACCCCGGCGCGCTCGGGGTCGACCGCCACCGCATCCGCCGGGTCGATCCCGGCGTCGGCGAGCGCCAGCCAGGCCGCGGCGATGGCGAACTGGGAGGCGCGGCCGAGCCGGGCGGGATCCAGATGGCGCACGTGGTCCGCGGGGCGGAACCCGCGGACCTCGGCGCCCTGATGGACGGTGTGGCCGCGGGTGTCGAACGACTCGACAGCCGAGAACCCGGAGCGCCCCGCCAGCAGGGCCTCCCAGAGCTCGGTCTTCCCCGTGCCCACCGGGGTGACCGCCCCGATGCCGGTGACGACGATCCGTCGTCCGCCCTTCAAGCCACCCCCGCCCGTGCCTCGACGACGGCCATGTGGCCCTCCACCAGCGCCACCATGTCGTCGAGGCTCGCCACCTCGCGGTAGCGCTCGTCGGGCAGCCCGAGCTTGAAGGCATAGTCGACGTCCACCCCGATCTCCAGGAGGGAGAGCGAGTCGAGGTTCAGCTCGTCCCGCAGGGTGGCGTGATCGCCGATCTTCGCCGGATCGAGGCCGGCCACCTGCGCGATGATCTGCTTGATCTTGCTTCGGATCTCTGGCGCTTCCATGTTAAACCCCCATAGCAGTTAGTCAGCAGTCCGGCGGGCCAATGCTCGCCAAGCCGGGGCGAACCCGATGGTAAAGCAAAGAAACAAGTAGGGAGGACTTCAACTCTCTCTCAACCCCCCGATTGTACCTCTGCCTGTCCATTCCCCCGAATCAAATCGACGCAAGCGATCAAAGTCGCAGCACCGAAAGCATCCTATTCGGCGTCTCTTCTGCCTTTTTTGTTACAGCGGGGTCCGGAGCGAAGATCGTCCAGCGGAAAGCGGTCGCCTCACCCCCGGCACCTTTCCCGGGCCGCCTCTGCGCCTCCTACCGCGTCCCTCCCCCCTGGGCGGTGGAGGGTTGGGGATGGGGGGAGGACAGGAGGGGGGTGGGATCGCGAAAGAGAGCGTGAGTCAAGCGAGAATTGTCCTGGTTCTCGGCGCCCGTGTGCCTGCGCGCTGTGATCGCGCACCTGCACGCAGCGACCGTGTACCTGCACGCGACGATCGCGCGCCCGTACGCGGTGTCTGGGTGCAGGCACGCCATCACCGCGCGCCTGTACGCGGTGACCCCGCGCAGGAACGCAGGGACCGTGCACCTGCACGCGATGCCTGTGCGCCTGCACGCCATGACCGTGTACAGGGACGCAGGGACTGCGCGCCTGTACGCAAGGTCCGCGCGCCTGTACACGATCACCGTGTGCCTGCACGCGATGACCGCGCGCCTGT
>DASQPA010000458.1:0-6407 GCA_035644215.1 Thermoanaerobaculia bacterium | reverse complement strand
GAGGCATTGCAGAGGACGATCTCTCGCACCGCTGAACGCACGATTCCCTTCACAGCACCTCCTGTGAGTGCGCCCTGGCGCTCCCACGGGGGCTACTTCCTCACCACCTTCTACTTGGTGCCCCGGACTGGCCCCGATCTGCGAGCGGTCTCTTGCTGCAGAAAGGTGTGATATGATGTAATCTTCCAAACAAAAGGGTTGGTCTTGGGAGGAGCGATGAGAGATAGATTCCTGGTAGTAGTTTGCGTCATGTCTATCGGTGCCCTTGTGGTTTCTTGCGACCCAACAATGGCGTCGACCCTCAGTCGCCCGACTGCGCTATCGCTGCTCAGGGAGAAATGCAGTGTGACCTTAGACCCGAAGAGCGAATCAATAAGATTGGATATCTTTGTTCCAGACGCAGTTGAACCAAAGTTTGAGCACGATAAAATGGAGCGCCTCAATAGTATTGCTTTCCTTGATGAGCTAGTAAAGATTGGCCTACTCGGTGAGCTGACGAAAAAACCCGAGATTGAGGAGGGCCGTGGTATTACTCATCATTATAAGTTGCTGCCGCACCCGGGCGTAAGCTCGAGCACGGACGGCTGGGTTGGTAACGGCACGTTAATGTCGGTAGATGTTGGACGATCAGAGTTCTCAGGAATAAGCGGTATTCGACAGGAAGGGGGGCAGGCGATGGTGGAGGCAATCATCGATCAAGTGCCTACCGACCACTTCAAACAGATCGATAGAATCGTCGTTGAGATGGAGAAGAATGGGAAAGGCCCAAGATCAGAGCCCAGTGTCATTGGCGGGACGCCAGCTGTCCTTAGTCGGGCGCTGGGTCGATGGCCGACGGAGAATGACATTCGGCAGAAGAGGGTAGGGGTATTCTATTTTGCTATGTACGACGATGGATGGCGGGTGAGTTGCGACGAACGCTGAAGTGCGCGCTCGCCATGCTGCTGGAAGCTGCCGTCTCGCCCGCCGCCGTGGGCTAATCATGCCGTAAGCGGCGCTAGGGCTTCGGGAGGTGGTGCTGCTCGACGAGGCCGAGGCGCGCCATGCGCCGGAAGTCGGAGTCGAGTGACCAGACGGCGGCGTTCTGCTCCGCCGCCAGCGCACCGATCAGCAGGTCGAGCGCCCCGAAGTGTTCCCCCGCCGCGCCGGCCCGATCCACCCACCCGTCGATCGTCTCCCAAGTGGGCAGGGATGGGTAGAAGGTCGGCAGGGCGGAGAGCGTGCGGCGCAAGCGGATCCGGTCTGCGATGGACGCTCCGGCGAGGATTTCGACCCGCACCGGCGCCGCGAGTCCCACGAGATCGAGGTCCAGGAGGGCCGTGAGATGCCGGGCCTCCTCCCCGGAGGCGGAGCGGAAGGAGGCCACCCAGACCGAGGTGTCGACGAAGATCACTCGGCGGGACGGCGGCGGGAGGCAGCGATGTCGATCTCCAGTCGGACGTTCCCCATCATCGCCTTGAGCTCCTCGATCCGCTTCCTGCGGATGAGCTCCTGAAGCGAGAGGATGACGGTGTCGGTCTTCGACTTGAAGCCCAGGAGCCGGCGTGCCTCCTCGATCAAGGGCTCCGGGATGTCCAAGGTGGTGCGCATACGAATGAGGCTAAGCCGTATGCCTGGAGGATGTCAAGAAACCGGCTGAGCTGCATCGGCTCCGGGCGAGAGGAGCGCCGAGGGTAGAGCTGGCCCAGCTCCGCTTACGCTGGCCCACTTTCCCCAGATCTGGCTCAGCTCCGCTTACGCTGGTCCGTTTTCTCCGGATCTGGCTCAGCTCCGCTTACGCTAGCCCATTTTCTCCAGAGCTGGCCCAGCTCTGCGTACGCTGGGCCGTTTTCTCCAGATCTGGCTCAGCTCCGCTTACGCTGGTCCGTTTTCTCCAGATACAGCTCAGCTCTGCTTACGCTGGCCCATTTTCTCCAGATACGGCCCAGCTCCGCTTATGCTGGCCCATTTTCCCCAGATACAGCTCAGCTCCGCTTACGGAGCCTCCGCTCCGCGAAAAACGCCCGTCCGCTCCTAGCGCTCAGTTACCGCCTTTTCTCGCCTTCGGTGGAGCCGCCGATGGGTAATCGGGGCCGGAAGTGGGAATAAATGGACAAAAGTGGAGTGAACTGCTAGGATCGCCCCTCAGATTGGCCAATGGCGGGCCTATGTTCCGCGGAAGCGCTCCGGCAAAGATCGACGACAAAGGGCGGCTCAAAGTGCCGACGGACTTCCGTCGCTTCATCGAGGAGCGGTACGGACCGGACCTCTTCGTCACCTCCGTCCTCGGCGACAAGGCGATCCTCTACCCGCTGTCGGTCTGGGAAGAGATCGAGGGGCGGCTGACGGCGATGCCGTCGACCGACCCGACCCGGGTCCGCTTCCTGGAGCGGGTGAGCTATTTCGGGCAGCAGGTGAGCCTCGACGGACAGGGCCGGATCCTCCTGCCGCAGATCCTGCGGGAGAGCGCGGGGATGAACGGCGACGTGGTGGTCTCGGGGCAGCTCGACCACCTGGAGATCTGGAACCACGAGCGCTTCGTGAACCGCCTGACCGAGCAGCCGTTCACCGAGGACGACTTCCGTGCCCTGGCCGAGCGCGGGATCTAGCGCCAGACCGTGGACGGGGAGCACCAGCCCGTACTGGTCGCCGAGACCCTGGAGCTCCTGGCGCCCGAGCGCGGGGGATGGTTCGTCGACGCGACCGTGGGGCTGGGCGGGCATGCCGCGGAGATCCTCGCCCGTGCCCCGGAAGCGCGGCTCGTCGGGATCGACCGCGACCCGCAGGCGCTTATCAAGGCGGCGGGCCGGCTTGAAGAGTTTGGCCCCAGGGCCCGCCTCACGCAGGGCAATTTCCACGAGCTGGAGACACTGCTGGGCGGCCTGGGCTGCGGTCCGGGGAGCCTCGCCGGAGTGCTCGCCGACCTGGGCGTTTCGTCGCTGCAGCTGGACACCGCGGAACGCGGGTTCAGCTTTCGCCGCGACGGACCGCTCGACATGCGCATGGGACCGGGCGGACGGACCGCCGCGGACATCGTGAACGGGAGCTCGGAGGGCGAATTGGAACAGATCTTCAGGGAGTATGGCGAGGAGAGGCAGGCACGGCGGATCGCCCGCACCATCGCGCGCGTCCGGCAGGTGGCGCCGATCGAGACCACCGGCCGGCTCGCGGAAGTGATCGGCCGCGCCAAGGGAGGGGCCGGGAGCGCCCACCACCGCCACCACCGCAATGAGCGGGTCGATCCCGCGACCCGCGTCTTCCAGGCGCTGCGCATCGAGGTCAACCAGGAGCTCGCCGGGCTCGAGGGCTTCATCGACCAGGCGGTGCGCCTCCTCGACCATGGCGGGCGGCTGGTCATCATCTCGTACCACAGCCTGGAGGACCGCATCGTCAAGAACACCCTGCGCGACCTGGCGCGCGGGCAGGTCGACCCGGTGACCGGGCGGCCGCGCTCGGAGAGCCAGCTGATCGAGGTGCTGACCAAGAAGCCCATCCGGCCGAGCGACGAAGAGGTGGACTGGAACCACCGCGCGCGCTCGGCCCGCCTGCGAGCGGCGCGGCGGCTATGAGGGAATCGCGGAGCGCGTACGCCTTTACGCGCCCGGTCGTCAACACCTATCTCGTGCGCGAGCGCGACCGGCGGCTGCTGCGCGAGCTGGCCCTGGTCGTCCTCGTCGTCGTCTGCCTGGGCGGCGGCAGCCTCGCCTACACCTGGATGCATCTGGAAGTGCTCGACACCGGCTACCGGATCGTCGATCTGGAGCGCCGCCTGCGCGACCTCGGCCAGGAGGAGCGCCGGCTGCACCTGGAGTCCGCCTACCTGGCGAGCCCGCCGCGGATCGAGGAGCGGGCGGTCCAGGAGCTCGGCATGCGGGGGCCGGAGATGGACCAGGTGATCTTCGCCGAAGAGCTCCCCGCCGAGGTGCGCAATTGAAGAGCCGGGTGACCCTGGTCGCCGTGCTCGGCCTCCTCTGGGTGGCGGCGGTCGCCGCCCGCCTCTACGAGCTGCAGGTCTTCCGCTACGCCCACTACGCGGGCAAGGCGCGGCGCCAGCAGACGACGGTCGTCGAGCTCGACCCGCCGCGCGGCACGATCTACGACGCCCGCGGCCGCGAGCTCGCCGTCTCGGTCGAGGTCGAATCGGTGTGGGCCGACCCGGCGGACCTCCGCGATCCCGAGGCCACGGCGCGCGCCCTGGCGGCGGTCCTCCACGTCGACGCCAGGGCCCTCGCCCGCCGGCTCGACCGCAGCGGCGACTTCGTCTGGGTGGCGCGTAAGCTCGACCCCCCGGACGCCGAGGCGATCCGCCATCTCGATCTGCCGGGCATCCACTTCCTGCCGGAGAGCAAGCGCTACTACCCGATGCGCGAGCTGGCCGCCCAGGTGCTCGGCTTCGTCGGCACCGACAACCAGGGCCTGGCCGGCCTGGAGCTGGTCCACAACCGCGAGGTGGCCGGCAAGTCCGGCCACCGGACCCTGCTGCGCGACGCCCGCCGCGGCGCCATGATCGCCCCCGGCATGGCCGCCTCCGACGCCGAGGCCGGCCGCGACCTCTACCTCACCCTGGACGCCACCATCCAGCACCTCGTCGAGCACGAGCTGGAACAGGCGGTGCTCAAAAATCGGGCGAAGACCGGCAGCGTCGTCTTTCTCGACCCGTCGACCGGCGCGATCCTCGCCATGGCCACCTATCCGCCGTTCGATCCCAACCACTACGGCGACTACGCGCCCGGCCAGCTGCGCAACCGGGCGATCATGGACGCCTACGAACCGGGCTCCACCTTCAAGATGGTGACCGCGGCGGCGGCCCTGGGGGCCGGCGTCGTCAAACCCGGCGACGTCTTCGACTGTGAGATGGGGGGGATCACCCTCTACGGCATCCGCATCCGCGACCACAAGCCCTACGGCCGCCTGACCTTCGCCGACGTCATCGCCAAGTCGAGCAACGTCGGGGTCATCAAGACCGCCCTGCGCCTGGGCGACGAGCGGTTCTACAAGACCATCCGGGACTTCGGCTTCGGCCGGCCGACCGGCATCGACCTGCCGGGCGAGAACCCGGGGATCTTGGCTTCCCTGAAGTATTGGCGGCCGCTGACCAAGGCCTATATCGCCTTTGGCCAGGGGATCTCGGTGACCTCCCTCCAACTCGCCACCGCGCTCGCCGCCATCGCCAACGGCGGCACCCTTTTGACCCCCCACGTGGTGGCGGCGGTGGGCAAGGGGGAGGCGATCGAGCGGCGGTATGCGGTGCCGCCGGTCGCCGGGCATCCGATCACGCCGGAGACCGCCCGCACCGTCGAGGAGCTGCTCGAAGGGGTGGTGACCGGCGGCACCGGCAAGAGCGCCGCGGTGCCGGGCTACCGGGTGGCAGGCAAGACCGGCACGGCACAGAAGCCGGGGATCGGCGGCTACACGCATGGCAGCTACATCCCGAGCTTCATCGGCTTCGCCCCGGCCGGCCGGCCGGCTCTGGTCGGGGTGGTGGCCATCGACTCGCCGCAGGGCTTCGAGTACTACGGCGCCCAGGTGGCGGCCCCGGCCTTCGGCGCCATCACCCGGCAGGTGCTCCTCTACATGGGAGTCCGCCCCGAGCGCACGCCGCTCGCCCACTGGCCCGGCCAGGTCCAGATGATGGAGGCCAGCCTGCACGGGGCCGCCCATCCGGCGCCCGTGCCCGCCGTCGCCAACGCCGACGACCTGGACGTCGAGGAGCTGGCCCCCGCCGACGCGGTGGCCGTGCCGGCGCCGGCTCCAGCTCCGGCTGCAACCCCCGTGGTCCCCAGCGCAAAATCGGCCGCCAAGCCGGGAGGGCGCCCGCATGCGCCTCGCTGAGCTGATCGCCGGGCTGCCCATTTCCCTGGACGCCGGAGCTCCGGAGACTCTGGCGGTCACCGGGGTGGCGCACGACTCCCGGACCGTCGCGCCGGGCGACCTCTTCGTCGCTATTCCAGGCGCGCGGCACGACGGCCGGGCCTTCGCCGCCGCCGCCGTGGAGCGGGGCGCCGTCGCGGTGCTCGGCGCGGGAAGCGCGCTGGAAGGAATGACCGTGCCCTGGCTCACGACCGCCGACCCGCGGGCGCTTTTGGGGCCGCTCGCGGCGCGGGTCTACGGTCACCCGGACCGCGAGATGCTCCTCGTCGGGGTGACCGGGACCAACGGCAAGTCGACCGTGGCGACCCTCCTCGCCGCGGTGATCGGCGAGGCGACGGGGAAACCCGCCGGGAAGTCAGCCGGGTTTATTGGCACCCTGGGCTACCGGCTGGGCGGCCGTCCCTTCCCCGGCGACCGCACGACGCCCGAGGCCTCGGACCTCTTCCGAATTCTGCGCCAGATGCGCGAGCAGGGAGCGGCGGGGGTCGCCATGGAGGTCTCCTCCCACGCCCTGGACCTCCACCGGGTGGACGGCGTCTCCTTCGACGTCGGGGTCT
>DASQPA010000457.1:0-8907 GCA_035644215.1 Thermoanaerobaculia bacterium | reverse complement strand
AGGGCGGCGCGCACGGCGGCGGCGAGCTTGCGATCCGCGTCCCCCGCCCCCATGCGCGGTCCCACGGCATGGATCACCTGCTTGGCCTTCAAGTGCCCGGCCCCGGTCATCACCGCCGTCCCCACCGGGGTGCCGCCGATCCGGTTGCACTCCTCCTGGATCGACGCGCCCCCCTTCTGGCGGATGGCCCCGGCCACTCCGGCGCCGAGCTGGAGCTGCTCGTTGGCGGCGTTGACGATGGCGTCGACGTCTAAATCGGTGATGTCCCCCTGGACGATCTCGAGCTGGGTCTTGTCCATCGTCACCAGGAGGCGGTTTTCGGTGATCTCCTTCTCTCGCACGGAGAGATGATATCAGGGCTGCACACAGGGGGGGCTCTGGGGTTGGTATAGACTCTGCCGGCCATGTGGGGAGACCTCAAGCAGGAGCTGGGAGCCGGGCTCGCGCGGACCATCCGCGAGCGCTTCGGCGTCGATCATGAACCGGTGCTCGAGGTGCCGCCGCGGCGCGAGCTGGGCGACCTCGCCTCCCCCGCCGCTTTGCAGCTCGCGCGAACGCTGAAGCGCAAGCCGCGGGAGATCGCCCAGGAGCTCGCCGACGCCTTCCCCCGTCCCGCGCTGGTGCAGGCCATCACCGTCGAGGGGGCCGGCTACCTGAACTTCCGGCTCGACCGCGGCGCCTTCACCGCCCAGGTGCTTTCCGCCGACCTCCTGCCGGTTCGGCCACGCGACGGCAAGGTGATCATCGAGCACACCAACATCAATCCCAACAAGGCGGCCCACATCGGCCACCTGAGAAACGCCATTTTGGGCGACGTCCTCGCCCGCTGCTTGAAGGGGCTCGGCTACGAGGTCGAGATCGAGAACTACATCGACGACACCGGCGTCCAGCTCGCCGACGTGGTCGTCGGGTTCATGGACCTGCGCCGCCTGGGGGCCGCCGAGGTCGAAGCGATCCCCGAGCCCTTTGACTACTACTGCTGGGACCTCTACAGCGAGGTCGGGCAGTGGTACGAGGGCGCTGCCGGCAAGGTGGAGGGCCAGGCCCGCCGCCGCGAGACCCTCCACCAGATGGAGGCCGGCGAGGGCGAGCGGGCCGCGATGGCGCGGCAAGTGGCGCGCCGGGTGGTGCGCTGCCACCTCGCCACCATGCGCCGGCTGGACGTCGGTTACGACCTCCTCACCCGCGAGAGCAGCATCCTGGCGCTTCACTTCTTCGACCACGCCTTCGGCCAGCTCAAGGCGAGCGGCGCCGTGCGCCTCGAAGAGAGCGGGAAGAACCAGGGCTGCTGGGTGATGCCGCTCTCCCAGAGCGAGGAGTTCGCCGGCCTGGAGGACCCCGACAAGGTGATCGTCCGCTCCGACGGCACGGTGACCTACGTCGGCAAGGACATCGCCTACCAGCTCTGGAAGCTCGGCCTCCTGGGCCACGACTTCGCCTACCGCTTCTGGCCGGAGGAGGGGGTGTGGGAGACGACCTCCCCGGCTTCTGCCGGCGAGCCCGGACATCCCGCCTTCGGCCGCGCCCACCGGGCGATCAACGTCATCGACACCCGCCAGAGTTATCTTCAGAAGATCGTGCGCGCCGGCCTGGAGTCGCTCGGCCACAAGGCCGAAGCCGAGCGCTCGGTCCACTTCGCCTACGAGATGGTGGCGCTCTCGCCGGCCACCGCCCGCCTCTTGGGCTTCCTCGCCGAGGACGCGGCGGACAAGACCCTGGAGATGTCGGGCCGGAAGGGGATCGGGGTCAAGGCCGACGACCTGCTCGACCGGCTGGAGGCCAAGAGCCGGGAGGAGATCTCGGCCCGCGACCGAAACGTCCCCGATGTCGCCGGCATCGCGCTCGCCACCCTGGCGCACCAGATCGCCGTCGCCGCCCTGCGCTTCTTCATGGTCAAGGCGACGACCAACCGGGTGATCGCCTTCGACTTCGACGAGGCCCTCTCCTTCGAGGGGGAGTCCGGCCCCTACCTCCAGTATTCGCTGGTGCGGGCGAAGAACATCCGCCGCCGGCTGGCCGAGGAGGGGCTGCCCGACGCCGTGACCGCCGGCGAGGTGGCCGGCCTGCGCTCCGAGCTCTTCCCCGAGGACCTCTGGGACCTGGTGCTCGCGGTGGCCCAGACCGGCGAGGCGGTGGAGCGGGGGGCGGAGGGGCTGGAGCTCTCGATCGTCTCCCGTCACGCCCTCGACCTCGCCCAGCGCTTCAACGCCGTCTACCACCGCCATCCCATCCTCCAGGAGAAGGACGCGGAGGTCCGCGCCGCGCGTCTGGCCGCCGTCCAGGCCTTCCGCAAAGGCTTGGAGACCCTCTGCGGCCTCCTCGCCATCCCGACGCCCGACAAGATGTAACGCCATGCCGGCCGGAACCCCCGGAGGCGCGCCGGAACCCGCGGCGAGGAATCCCTCGTGGCTCGGCTGCGGCTGCGGCCTGGTGGTGGCGCTCGTCCTCTTCAGCCTGGTGGCGGTGACCTGGTTCGCCTACCGCGAGGGGGAGGACTTCCAGCGTGGCCTGAAAGACCCCGCATACCGTGACGCGCGCACCCGCTCCGTCCTTCGGTACCACGACCTGCCGCCCGGCTACTACCCGTTGGGGGCCTTCTCGGTCTCCTTCTTCCTGGAGATGGCGATCTTGACCGACGAGGACCCGGCGAGCGGCGGCGTCTCCCGGGAGCACCCCTTCCGCCATCACGGCTTCCTCTACATGAGCTCCCGCCGGCTCGTCGAGCGCGACCGCGACGTCCGCCGCTACCTGACCGGCGAGCGGGGCCGGCCGGACTGGATGGAACGGGCCAACGTCGAGATCCACGAGAAGGAGCTCCTGCGCCGCGGCCGGATCGAGGTCCGCGGCATCCCCCTCCTCTACTCCGCCAGTCGCAGCGAGATGAACGTCCAGGGCGAGCCGATCCAGGGGATCTCCACGCTCTTCCTCGTCGACTGCCCGGACCATGCCCGCACCCGCCTGGGCCTCTGGTTCGGCCCCGATCCCCACCCCGAACAAACGGCAGCGACGGCGGACGTGACGGGGAGCCCGGCCGATCCCCAGGCGCTGGCGGAGTTCGCCGGGCATTTCCGGTTCTGCTCGCGGTAGGCTATTCCGGAGGCTCCGGACCCGCCGTTTCGAGTTTTGCCAGATCGAGCCAGCCGTTTCCGTCCCTCCCTAAGGAGGCCAGGCGCCGAAACCCTCGGGCCGCCTCCAGGGAGGGTTCCATGCGGAGGCATGATTCGATTTTCAAGAAATTGTTGCGCGAGTTCTTCCCCGATCTCCTGCGGCTGGTGGTGCCGGAGCTGGTGGCGAGGCTCGACCTGGAGCGGTCGGTGCTCCTCGACAAGGAGTTCTTCACCACCGAGGGAGGGCGTCGGGAGCTGGACCTGCTCGCCCGGATTCCGGTCGCCAGGGAGGGCGAGGAGACCCTGTTGGTCCATGTCGAGGTGGAGGCCCGCGCCCGGCGGGAGATGGGGCGGCGCCTCTGGCGCTACCGGAACAAGATCCTCGCCGTCCACGACAGCCACATCCTCTCGATCGTGGTCTATCTCACGCGAGGACCGAAAGGAGTTCAGGTACGGACCCTGGGCGACGACCTGCTCGGCCCGGACCTGGCAGACTTCCACTATGTCGCCTTCGGTCTCGCCGGCTGCGATTCCGAGCCGTACCTGGAACGGCCAGAGCCCCTCGCCTGGGGTCTGGCCGCACTGATGCGCGGCGGTGTCCTGAGCCCGCCCAGGCTCAAACTGGCCTGCCTGCGCCGGATCGTGGAGGCTGACCTCGACGAGGCACGCCGGCTGCTGCTGGTCAACTGCGTCGAAAGTTATCTAGAATTGAAACCGGAAGAGGCCGCGGAGTATGCGACCCTGTGTGCGGTTCGGGAGAACCGGGAGGTAAGAGCGATGGCGACGAGTTGGGCGGACCGGCTGGAGGCGAAGGGTCGGGAAGAGGGACTGCGAGAGGGGATACAAGAGGGTTTGCAAGAAGGACGACAGGAAGGGCGCCAGGAGGGGCGCCAGGAGGGATTGCGCGAAGGGCTGCGGGTGCTGCGAGAAGTCCTGATGAACCAGCTCGAGCAACGCTTTGGTCCCCTCCCGGAGACGACCCGTGAACGCGTCGAGGCCATCTCCTCTCTGGAGCGCCTCAACCGGCTGGGGAAGCGGGTCCTGACCGCACGCTCTCTTACGGCGCTCCGGCTCGGATAGCCAGACTCGACCGGACCGGCTCCCGCCGGCCCGGTCTTCTCCCTTACCCCCCGATCCCCAACGGCGGCAGGTCCGGCAGGAGCCGGAGATCGGAGTCGGCGACCTTCTTGCGGAAGGCGGCGACGTCCTCGGCGTAGAAGCGGTTCAGGGCTTCGATCGCCTCCTTGGCCAGCTGGGTGGCGCTCTCCAGGTAGGCCATCTGGGCCGGGGTCGGGGCGTCCCAGGAGGACTGGAGCGAGCCCTGTGCCCGGTCGATCTTCGAGAGGGCGTCGGTGTCGGGGAGCTGGCCCGACACGTCCGGAGCCTGCCAGAGGCGCCGCTCGACTTTCTTCAAGCCCTCCAGAAGCTTCTGGCCGGCATCGAGGAGATCCTTGGCGGCCGGATCGGGCTTCGTCGTCCCCTCCCGCCGCTTGCGTTCCTCCTCGTCCTTCTTGATCTTCGCGGTCACCGCCTGGACGTCGGTCTTGGTGCGGCCGATCCGTTCGACCGCCGCGGCGAGCGCCTCCTGGACCGCGCCGGCGGCCTGGATCGCCTTCTCGCGCGCCTCGCGGCCGGCGGCGGGGACGTTGGTGTGCGGGTCGGGGAGCACGTTCACCTTCCCCTCCGCCTGGTGGTCGCCGTAGGTCACCCGCACGCGGTAGGTCCCGGGCGGCACCTCGGGGCCGGTCTCGCGGCGGAAGCCGCCGCGGTTGGCCCGGGGAGGGCTTTTGAAGGCGTTGCGCCCAAGGTCCCAGACCGCCCGATTGACCCCCAGGGTCGCCGGCTGCTCGAAGCTGCGGATCTGCTTGCCGGAAGCATCGAAGATCTCGATCCGCGCCTTGGGCTCCTCCTTCTTCCCCTCCGGACCGCCCTTGCCCTTGGCCTCGGTTTTGGCGGCAGCGGCGGCGGCCGGCGGCTTCGTCTCGGTCGCGGGCGGGAGGTTGGGCTGGTCCTCCCCGCTCCCCTCTTCCTTGCGCTCAGCGGCCAGGGCCTTCTCCCGCTCCGCCTCGCGCTCGGCGTCCTTCTTCGCCCGCTCCGCCTTGGGATCGGGCAGCGGGAGCCCCGGGGCGTTCAGGGTGTAGGTGAGGAGAGCGCCATAGGGGCGGTTCTCGCCGCGGTACTCGGCGGTGCCGGGGAAGTGGCTGCCGGCCGGCTGCCCCACCCGGTGCTGGATGGCGTCCGCGAGATCGAAGAGGTGGACCGGCTCCTTCAGGATCGCCGCCGAGAGGGAGCGCAGCGGCCGGATGTCGTCCACGATGTAGATGCCGCGGCCGTGGGTCGCGGCGATCAGGTCGCCCTCGCGCGGCTGGATGGCGAGGGCCATGTAGGAGGTGGTGGGGAGCCCGCCACGGAAGGGCGTCCAGGAGCGGCCGCCGTCCTGCGAGAACCAGAGGCCGAATTCGGTGCCGAGAAAGAGAAGGTCGCGGTCGACCGGGTCCTCGACGATCGTCAGGGCGTAGCCGCGCAGGTCGCGGGTGGCGAGGCTCTGCCAGGTATGGCCGAAATCGGTGGTCTTGACGACATAGGGGGCGAAGTCGGAGCGCCGGTGGTTGTCGAAGACCACGTAGGCGGTGCCGGCGTCGAAGTGGGAGGGGGTAATGTGGGGAATCCAGGTGTTGGCCGGTACCCCGTGGACATTCCCCTCGACGCTCTGCCAGTTTTTGCCGCCGTCCCGCGTCACGTGGAGCCGCCCGTCGTCGGTCCCCACCCAGAGCAGGCCGCGCTCCAGGGGCGAGGGGGCGATCGAAAGGATGGTGGTGAAGTTCTCCGCCCCCGTGGCGTCGATCAGGATTCCGCCGCTCTCGTCCTGGCGCTGCCAGGCGGGCCGGTTGGTCGTCAAATCGGGCGAGATCGTCGTCCAGGTCTCGCCGCGGTCGGGCGAGCGGTGGAGGTACTGGCTCCCCAGGTAGATCGTGTCCGGCTCGAAGGGGTCGATGGCGAAGCCGGTGTTCCAGTTGAAGCGCAGCTTGATGGCCGGCTGCCTGGCCGGAGGGGCCGGAGGGTTGGGGCGGATTTCCTTCCGCTCGCCGGTCTGGAGGTTCCAGCGTATCAGGGCGCCCCCCTGGGAGAGGGCGTAGCCGCGGTTCGGGTCGCGCGGGTCGGGGGCGGTGTCGAAGCCGTCGCCGAAGTCGACCTCGTGCCAGTCGAAGTTGCGGATGCCGCCGTTCTTCCACGCCGCGCTCGGGCCGGCGAAGGAGCCGTTGTCCTGCAGGCCGCCGTAGACGTTGTAGGGGACGGCGTCGTCATAGCGCACGTGGTAGAACTGCGGGATCGGGAGGTTGCGCACGAAGTCCCAGTTTTTGCCGCGGTCGTGCGAGATCGCCACTCCGCCGTCGTTGCCGAAGAGGATCTGGTTGCCGTCGTTCGGGTTGATCCAGACGGCGTGAAAATCCGGATGCACGTCGCGGAACGGCACCACGATGCTCCAGCTCTTGCCGCCATCCTCGGAGAGGCTGACCTCGACCTCCAGCCGGTAGATCCGGTCGGCGTCCTGGGGATCGACGGCGAGGTGGGAGAAGTAGAAGGGGCGGGCCGAGATGTTGGGCTCGGTGTTGACGCTCTTCCAGGTCCTGCCGTTGTCGTCGGAGCGCAGGAGGGCGCTCTCCTTGGCCTCGACCAGGGCATAGACCCGGCGGGGATCGCCGGGGGCGAAGGCGAGGGCGATCCGCCCCAGGTCCCCCTTGGGGAGGCCGTCGTCCTCGGTCAGGCGCTTCCAGGTCTCGCCGCCGTCGTGGCTCTCGAAGAGGCCGGAGCCCGGGCCGCCGGAGCGGAAGGCCCAGGGCCAGCGCCGGAACTGCCACATCGCGGCATAGAGGTGGTTGGGGTTGCCCGGATCGGCGGCGAGGTCGGCGGCGCCGGTCCGTTCGTCCACATAGAGGACCTTGCGCCAGCTCTTCCCGCCGTCCTCGGTCTTGAAGATGCCGCGCACCGGCCCCTCGCCCCAGGCGGGACCCATGGCCGCCACCCAGGCCACCCGCGGATCGGTGGGATGGAGGACGATGCGGGGGATGCGCTCGCTGCCGTCGAGGCCGAGATAGCTCCAGGTCTTGCCGCCGTCGAGCGACTTGTAGACCCCGTTGCCGATCGAGACGCTGTTCCTCGGGTTGCCCTCGCCGGTCCCTACCCAGACCACGTCGGGGCTCTTCGGGTGAACGGCGATGGCGCCGATCGAGGCGACCGGCTGATCGTCGAAGATCGGTTCCCAGGTGGTGCCGGCGTCGATCGACTTCCAGACCCCGCCGGCCGCCGCGCCGACATAGATAATGGAAGGGTTGGACACCGCCGCCTCGACCGCCGCAACACGGCCGCTCACCACCGCGGGGCCGATCGAGCGTGCCCGCAGCCCAGCGAGGAGCGTTGGATCGAAAGCTGGGGCGGCGGCGAGGGGGAGGGCGGCGAAGAGGGAGGGAATCAGGAACAGCGCCAGAACGAGGGAGAGCCGGACGTCCTTCCAGGACTTCATATCCACCTCCAAGAAGATCCGGAGAAGACTATGCGCCCGGGACCGGGGGGGCAAGGGGTGGGTTGTAGCCCGGCTACAGCCCCATCAAAGTCGCTGGCAAGGGGGGCATCGGCCGACTGGAGATTGAAACCTTGCGTCGAGGGACTGCCCCGAAGGGGCTAAGGTCGGTAGCCTGGGGCGAGAGCCCCAGGTAGGGTAACCCCAAGAAAACAAAAGCCCCGAAGGGGCGACGGTAAGCCAGGCGCAGACCTCCGCCCGGAGATAAATCTCCGGGCTATGGGCTGTCCGGGTAGAGCCGGGGCTCGCGCCCCGGCCCCCCCACAGACCCGTACGTGAGCAATTAACTCATACGGTTCTTCGGTAGCCCGAGTCTCGGCACACCTCGGGCGCATGGCTTTGGCTACCCTGCAAGCTGTCAGACGTTGGCATGGACGATCCGAGGTGCAGGCAGGACGAAGATCTCCTCCAGCTCCAGAAACCTCTCCCAGGTCACGTACGACCTCCAGCTGCGACGGCTCAACCACTTCCGCCACACCTGCCGGGTGTGCTGGTAGACGGCTCGGATAGCCTGGAAGTTCCCCACGATGCCGTAGTACCCGTAATGACCCCGTAGCTTTTGGCTTAACTTCTTGTGCTGCTCGGCCATCGGCTCGTGGCGGTTCCTCCGGCACCACTGCGAGAGCGCCAGCATCGACCGCCGTAACCTCTTGCGGGCGGTGCGGCGTTTGATCACCCAGAATCCCCGGCGGGAGCGTGTCCAGTAGTGGGTGAATCCGAGAAAATCGAATGTGCCGTTCCCTTCCGCCTCGGTTTTACCCCGCGGCGGCCGCCGGAACTGCACCAGCCGGGTCTTGTCCGGATGGAGGCTCAGGCCGTACTTGGCCAAGCGCTTCGCAAGCACCGCCAACACCCGCCGGGCGTCGTCCTCGAGCTCGCAGCCGATGACGAAGTCGTCGGCGTAGCGGATCAGAAACGACCGCCCCCGGAGGCGCGGTTGCACCTGCTGAACGAACCACTCATCCAGGACCGTGTGCAGGAAGATGTTGGACAGGAGCGGCGAGATGACTCCCCCTTGCGGGGTGCCGGTCTCCGGGTGGGTGAGACTGCTTCCCTCCTGGATGCCTGCGTTGAGCCACTTGCCGACCAGCCGGACGATCCCCCCGTCGTTGACCCGCTGCCGCAGGATCTGCTGCAACAGGCCATGGTTCACACTGTCAAAGAATCCACGGATATCGGCATCCACCAGCCAGACTCCCCTCAGTTCCATGCCTTGCTCCC
>DASQPA010000456.1:0-2904 GCA_035644215.1 Thermoanaerobaculia bacterium | reverse complement strand
TTCAACGGCACGATCACCTCCGGGTTCCGCAATCCGCTCGCCGGCAAGCGCGGCTGGTGCGGCGGCACGCTGGGGGCGATGACCCCGGTGACCGTCAACCTGGGCTCGTTTGCCGGCAACCAGGCCCGCCTGCGCTGGCATGCGGGGGACGACAGCATCAACGCCGGCGCCGGCTGGTACGTCGATTCGGTCACCCTCTCGAACGCCTCGGTGGCCGGGACCTGCACCCCGGGCGCGAGCTCCACCTACGCTTTCTATACCGTGACCCCCTGCCGTCTCGTCGACACCCGCAACCCCACCGGTTCCCTGGGCGGCCCGGCCCTGGCGCCCCTGGCGCAGCGGAGCTTCAGCCTCTCCGGCGCCTGCGGCCTGCCGGCGACCGCCCGCGCCATCTCGGTCAACGTCACGGTGGTCGGCCCCGCCACGGCCGGCGATCTCCGCTTCTTCCCCGCCGACCAGCCGACGCCGCTCGCCAGCATCCTAAACTTCAGCCCGGGGCAGACGCGGACCAACAACGCCAACCTGGGCCTCGCCTGGGGCCTGGGGACGCTCACCGTGCAGAACGACAGCACCGGGGCGGTGCAGTTGATTCTGGACGTGAACGGGTATTACCAGTAGGGAGGAGATCCGGGCTGCCGGGTCATCCGCGTATCCGGCACGCCGGGCTTGCTCAGGGTCAAGGCGGTGGCGCGCCCGCCCTCCCCCTTCTCGAAGACCATCGCGTCTAGCGCCGCTCCTGGAGCTGCCGGCGGAGCTCCGGGTCGCGGTAGCCCAGCGCCTCGAAGCGCGCGGCCGCCGCCCGCCCCTCCTCCACCCGGCCAAGGTAGAGGAGGGCGCGCGCCCAGGGGAGGAGCAGGTCGCCCTCGCGCGAGCCCCGGGCGAACGGGGCCAGGACCTCGGCGGCCCGGCCCCAGGCCTCCCGCGCCCGGTCGGCCTGGCCCATGCGGTCGAAGACCCGGCCGAGGACGAGCGCCGCCTCGCCCAGGCGGCGCCGGACGGTGCGGTCGCCCGGGTTCGCCTGGACCAGGGGCTCGAGCAGGGAGCGCGCCGCCTGCGCCTCGTCCAGGGCCCCGTCGGGCCGCCCGAGGGCGAGGAGGACCGCGCCCAGGCCGGTGCGCGCGATCGCCAGGCTGATCTTGAACGAGCGGTCGGCCGGGTCCTTGGCCGCGAGCTCGGCGAGGAGCGCCTTGGCCGCTCGCCCCTCGGCCAAGGCCCGCGCGGCATCGCCGCGCGCCAGGAAGGAGGCCGCGAGACGGCTCCTGGCCGCGCCCAGGCCGTTGCGCCAGCCGGTGTTGCTGGGGTCGCGCGCCACCAGGCTCTCGAAGGCCGCGGCGTCCGCTTCGAGCTGCTCCTGCGCCCCGGCCGCATCGCCGGTCGCGGCGAGCAGGGCGCCCAGGTAGTTGCGGGCCACGGCCAGACGCCACTGCCACCGCGCGTCGTTCGGCTCCCGCTCCACCAGCCCCTGGGCGATTGCGAGGTCGGCGCGGTAGCTCCGGGCGGCGGCCGCGAGCTGCCCGTCCCGCTCCAGGGCCCAGCCCAGGCTGTTGTGGGTCTTCGCCAGCTCGACCGAGAGCGCGGTGTCCTCGGGCCGCGCCCGGGCCAGCGCCTGCTTGAGCTCCAGGGTGGTGCGGTACTCGGCGAGGGCGCCTGCGAGGTCGCCCTCGGCGTCCAGCACCGAGCCCAGGTTGCTGTGCGCGTAGGCCAGCTCCAGGCGCCAGTCGGGGTTCTTCGGCTCCCGCTCGACCAGCCCCTCCGCCACCTGGAGGTAGGCGCGGAACTCGCGCCGCGCCCCGTCCAGGTCGCCTTGCCGGAAGCGCACGTTGCCGAGCCAGAAATGGGCGTCGCCCAACCCCTTCTGCCAGCGCCCCTCGCGCGGGTTGCGCGCGGTCAGCCGGCGGGTCAGGGCGAGCGACTCGCGGAACGCCTCGACCGCGGCGCCGAGCTGGCCCTGGGCCAGCCGCACCTCGCCGATCTGGCTCAGGGCCTGGGCGCGGCCTAACAGCTCCTCGCCGGTCAGGTCGCTCTCGGGCACCACGGCGAAGTAGCGCAGGGCCCGGTCCGCCGCGGCGCCCAGGACGTCGAGGCGGCCGAGCGGCTGGAGCTTGCCGCGCAGGTCGCCGACCATGAAGCGGATCAGGTCCTCGGCCTGGGCGCGCCGGCGGTCGGCCTCACGGCGGGCCTCGACCGCCTGCACCGCGAGGAAGGTCACGACCGCGAGGACGACGAGGGCGGCCGCGGCCACAGCGGCGGCGACCTTGCGCCGCCGCTGCGCGCGCGTGAGGGCGCGGCGGGCCGCTGCCGCCGCGGCCGCGGCCTGGCGCTCGGCCGCGCGGCTCTGCCGCCGCGCCTCCAGGCTGCGCAGCCGCTCGGCGACCTCGCCGGCGCTCCTCAAGCGGCGCTCGGGCGAGCCGTCGACCAGGAGGGCGATGTCCTCGGCCAGGAGCTCGTCCGGCACCTCGCGCTGCCAGCCCGGAGCCAGGGCGTGGCCGAAGTTCCCCACCACCGCCTGGTAGAGCATCACCCCCAGGGCGTAGACGTCGGCCTGCACCGTGGCCGGCCGCCCCTCGAGGAGCTCCGGCGCCATGTAGAGCGGCGTGCCGGTGCTGCTGCCGGAGATGTCGAGCGACGTCTCGGTCAGGCCGAGGATGGTGATGCCGTGCACCAGGCCGCGGTCGGTGAGCAGGCCGATGCCGAAGTCGGTCAGCCGCACCCGCGGGCCGCCGTCGCGGCCGGTGGTGACGAGGACGTTCGAGGGCTTGACGTCCTTGTGCAGGACGCCCACCGAGTGGGCGGCGGCGAGCGCCACCGCCACCTGGGCGACGAGCTCCAGGCGGACCGGCAGCGGCACCTGGGCGAGCCCGCCCTGCTCCGCCGCCCACTCGGCGAGGTTGCCGCCGGCGGTGT
>DASQPA010000455.1:0-5310 GCA_035644215.1 Thermoanaerobaculia bacterium | reverse complement strand
AGCGGCCCGCCGACGCCGGCGCTCGACCATGACGATCGGCTGCGCCGCCGCTTCGGCGACGTCAACAAATTCGCCGTCATGGGCTCGATGGGCCCCGACATCACCGCCTTCTCGGACATCCTCGCCCCCGGCCAGGGCTGGATCTTCGACCTCGTGCACAAAGGCTCGCCGGACGAGAACCAGGAGCAGGTCCTCGCCCGCACCACCGACTTCGTCTTCGCCTTCTTCAGCCGGGCGATGGAGGGTGTGCGCGCGGACGACCAGGCGGGCAAGCTCGGCGCGGGCGGGCTGACCGGCGCCGTCAAGGCGATCCAGGCCTACGCCCTGGGCCACCTCTGCCACGTCGTGGGCGACGTGATCTCCCACCCCTACGTCAACGACATTGAATGGCACCAGGGGACGAATTCGCGCCAGAAGTTCACCCACGCCGGTGGCGAGGGGTCGATGGATGCCGCGGTGGCGCGCCAGGTCCTGCTGCGCGACAGCACCCGCGAGGGGCAGGCCTGGGAGGTCTGGTGGCCGACCGCGGACGAGGTGCCCGACGCCTTCTTCCGCGCCTACGCCGAGGCGCTCGACTTCGAATACCAGGCGCGGACGCTCCCTCCGGCCCACTGCTTCGGCGAGTTCCTGGAGCGCTTCCGCGACCTCGGCCCCCCGGCGGTCGACGCCGACTTCGTGCGCGACGGCTACCACTTCTATCGCAACGGGATCCTGGGCGTCGGCTACGGCTTCGGCCAGTGGAAGTGGGTGGCCGTCCTCTTCCCGCTCCTCCTGCCGCTCGTCGCCGCCGCGCCGCTCGCCGCCACTCTGCCACGGACGAGTCTGCTCTTTCGCTCGCGCGCCACGGCGACCGACCCAGCCGCGGAGGCCGCCGTCGCCGCGGCCGAAGACGCCGCCGTCGCCTCGCTCCTCGCCCTGCCGATGGCCCTCGCCTCGCCCTTCCTCCTGGGCTATGCCGGCTGGGCGTTCAGCCTCACCCACCGGGGCGTCGAGGCCCGGAGCATCCTGGGGCTGCTCAGCCTGATCGCCTCGACGGCGATCTCGTTCCTCTACTTCCTCGACCTCGGGATCGGCTGGCTGCCGCCGGATCTGCCGCGGCTGCGCTGGCTGCTCTTCTTCGTCTCCCCTCTCGCCCTGGCCACGGCCTTCCTGGTGGCCGGCATCGCCGACCTCCCCCGGGACGGCCGAACGGCGCGCGGCGGCGTGTCCCTGCTCTACGCCGCGCCGGTCTTCTATTTCGCCCTCTTCTTCATCTTCGTCTACGGCCCCTGGTTCGCCGGCCAGCGGAACAGCCTCGACGACTCCGGGTTCCGGGCGGTCTACGTCACGATCGTCACCGTCTTCTGGGCCCTGGCGCTCTTCCTGATCCTGGCGCTCGGCCTGGCGAAAACCCTGCGCGACGCCCGGATTCCGGAGGAGCCCGAGCCGTTCCCCTTGGCGCCGCACTTCGTCCGCCTGTTCGACGACGCCACCCTGTTCGCCGACGGCGACGGCCGGCGCTTCTTCCCCGCCGCCGACCGCAAGCTCCTGAAGCTCTGGTGGGAGGGCGCGGGCGACCTTCACCTGCGCTGCCGGCCCCACCAGCTGGAATGGAGCTTCGACGGCACGGCGGTCGCACAGGTCGTGCCGGCGCCGATCGTGACCATGACCCCGGCCGAGTACGGGCTGCTCCTGACCGCCACGGTCCGCGACCGCGCCGGCGCCACCGGCGGCCTGAAGACGGCGGCCGCCTTCCCCGACGATCTCGCCGTCCAGCTCCCCTCCGGAGCGGTCTTCAAGGAGGAGGCCGGATTCCAGAAGCTCGGCACGACCGCGAACGCCGCCTTCGACCTGCGCCACGCGCCCAAGCCGGCGCAGGCGATCCGCTTCGGCGCCTTCGGGCCGGTGCCGCCGGCGGACGAGGCGGGGATCACGGCGCGCGAGGCACGCGAGGGCTATCGCTACGTGGCCGACGGCGAGAACGACGTCCCGGGGGAGACGATCATGGACTACGCCGCGGACGTGGCGGCGATCGTCTGCCTGGGGGCGGTGAGCGAGCTGGCCGAGAGTCGGATCGCGCCGGATCTCTTGAACCGGCGGAGCACCGAGGGCGCCGCGGTGGGCGCGGAGGTGGGGCCGGTCGCCCAGGTGTTCCGCAACTGGTGCCTCGACCGCCGGCGGGCCAACGAGTGGCGGACGATGGTGGCCGGCGGTGCCCTTCCCGAGCACCGCGGTACGGCCGTCGCCGGAGAGCCGGTCGCCAACGCCCTGGGCTGGGTGCCGCTCCTCCGGCAGTGGATCGGCACCGTGGCGGCGGGCGGCGACCTGCTCGACGAGACGGTCCGCCCCAACGGCTTCAAGAACCGCGAGCTCTCGGCGGCGCTCGCCTTCCTCTTCGACCTGCCGCCGCCGGTGAGGCTCGCGCCGTGAGCCCGGTCCTCGTCGGGCCGCGCGCCAACCGGCGGGTCACCTGCTCGACCCTGCCCGCCGACCGCAGCGAGTCGGTGCTGGTCGCCAACCCGAACGATCCGCTGCACATGGTGGGCGCCTCCAAACGCTTCTTCGATCTGCTGGAGTACCGTTTCACCCTCGCCACCTACGTCACCTTCGACGGCGGCCTGTCGTGGCGCGAGGCGCCGCCGATCCAGCTCCCTGGCTGGGACGGCGCCTCGGACCCCGCCCTCGCCTGGGACGACGCGGGGAACGTCTTCCTGGTGGCCCTGCCTTTCGTCGGCCAGGGAAACGTCGTCGGCATCGCGGTCTACAAGTCGACCGACGGCGGTCGCACCTGGGGCGCGCCGCGGTTGATCCACGAGAGCCACAACGACGACAAGCAGTGGGCGGCCGGCGACACCAACCCGGCGAGCCCGCACCACGGCAACGTCTACGCCGTCTGGAAAGACCGGGGCCTCGCCTTCGCGCGGACGAGGGACCACGGCGCGACCTGGAAGGGGGTAGGCGATCGCGATGCGGACGCCGCCATCGGCGGCGAGGAAGCGTTCGACTTCGAAGACCCCGAGCTGTCGGTCGCCCCCGACGGCAGCCTTTACATCGTCTACTTCGACGGGGGCCAATCGATTAAGTTCCTGAAGTCGACCGACGGCGGCGCCAGCTTCGCCGCGTCGGCGGTGATCGCCTCGCCGATCACCAAGGTCCCGAGCGAGCTGCCGGGCGGCAGGTTCCGGGTGATCATCGCGCCCACCGGCTGCGCCGGCCCCGGCGACCTCGTGGTCTTCGCCTGGTCGGACTTCCGGGACGGGGTGGCGCGCCTCTACTACCGGCGCTCGACGGACGGCGGCGCCACCTGGCTGGGGAGCGCCGCGGGCGATCCGCTCCTCGCCGCGAGCGTCCCCTCGGACCCCGATCAGCACGATTTCTTCCCCCAGATCGGCTGCACGCCGCGCGGCGAGATCGGCTGCGCCTTCTACGAGCTCGGCCCCAAGGCCCCGGGCGGTCCGCCGCTGATCCACGTCGTTCTCGCCGCCTCGACCGACGGCGGCGCCACCTTCCCTCACCGCGTGACGGTCACCGACCGCCCCTGGGACCCGCGGGTGGCCGAGGTCTTTCCCAAGCGGCGCGAGTTTCCCAATTCAACCTTCATCGGCGACTACTTCGGGCTCGAAGCGACCCGGCTCGGCTTCTTCCCCTTCTGGACCGACACGCGGACCGGCGTGCAGGAGATCTTCACCGCCCGGGTGGCAGTGAATCCGACCGACCTCGTCCTACGCGACCGCGCCGCCGACACCGGCGATCCGGCGACGACGCCCCAGCCGCCCCAGCCGGACGCCGCCTGGGAGGCTCCCGACCTCGTCGTCCGCCGGCAGGAGGACGGCGCGACCCCCTTCGAGCACCAGGACCTCCTGGCCGACGGGCGGGACCATTTCATCTACGCCCGGGTGCGGAACCGCGGCGACAACCCGGCGGAAAACGCGCAGCTCTCGGTCGTCGTCGCCACCTACCCGCCGCTCGCCGGTCTCCCGGGCGCCGAGTTCCGCTACCCCCAGGACTGGTACGCCAACGACTGGGACACGCCGGCCCTCCGCGCCCGGCACAAGGACCTGGGCCTCTCCCCGGCCAAGACCGTCGCCCCCGGCGCCACCGAGGTCCTGGGCCCGGTCGCCTGGCGCGCCGCGGACCTGCCGCCGCGCTCCGCCTTCCCCTGTCTGTTGGCCGAGGTGCGGGCCGACAACGACGACTCGGCCGGGGGGCCTTCCGGCGGCGACCTCCAGGCCGACCCCAACCCCTGCCGGGCGGGCGCCTTCTTCTGGGGCAACGACAACGTCTGCCAGCGAAACCTCCGCTTCGCGCCCACCGTGGGTCTCCTGATCCGCGACGCGGTGGACGACGACGGCACGCCGGGCGCCGTGGCCTGGGGCGGACGCAGCCCGGACATCGTCGTCGCCGGGGGCGGCATCAACCCCCCGGTCGCCTTCACCGACCTGGCCGACCCGGCGCCCGGCGACCTCCTCTCCAGCGGAGAGAACCGCCTCTTCGTCCGCGTCCACAACCGCGGCGCAACGCGGGAGAGCGCCGCGGTCGACCTCTACTTCGCCCCGGCCGACGCGCCCTGGACCTGGCCCGATCTGGCGCACCGGATCGCCGCCGCGGCGCCGGTCCGCGACATTGATCCCGGCAGCTTCGGGTACACCGCCGAGATCCTCTGGACGCCGTCGCCCGGCCCGCCGGGCTACGTCCTGGTCGCCCTGGCGCGGCCGTCCGACGCGCCGCTCCCGGACCTCCCCGGCACCGGCGCCCCCCCGGACCTGGCGGATTTCTGGAGCTGGTTCCTCGCCGGCGGGCCGGGCCGGAGCGCCGGCATGCGCGCCGTCCGCTTCGCGAGCTGAACCGAGAGGAGACCGAAAGATGCCCGGAGCGCTTGCCCAGACCTCGATTCTCCTCCTCGCCAGAGCCCGCCTGTCGCAGGTGGCCCAGGCCCTCCGCGCCAAGCTCAATCGACCTGGCGCGCGGGTCACCGACCTCGATCACCGGGTGCTCTTCCTGGCCGAGAAGGCGCTCGCCATGCTCTCCGACGGCCCGCCGCCGTCGGATCTCACTCCGCTCCATCCGCTGGCGGAAGGGATCTCGAAGTTCGCCGTCCTGGGGAGTGCCGGCCCCAATCTCTCCGCCGCCGCTGCGGTGCTCGCCGACGGCCACGAGTGGGTCTACCGCACTCTCCACAAGGGGACGCCAGACGAGAACCGCGAGCGGGTGGTCGCCCGTTCGACCGACTTCGTCCTCGCCTTCATCAAGAACGCCACGGCGGCGATCGCCCGGCTGCCAGCCGGCCAGCAGACGATGGCGCAGAAGGCGATGCGCGCCTATGCTCTCGGC
>DASQPA010000454.1:0-3135 GCA_035644215.1 Thermoanaerobaculia bacterium | reverse complement strand
GGTTGCGGCGCTGCTCTCCCGGGTGCGGGAGTCGGCCCTGGGAGCTTTCGTTCACCAGGACCTGACGTTCGACCGGGTGACGGAAGCGCTGGGGCGGACCGACCTCGCGCGGGTGATGCTCGTCCTTCAGGAGGCGCCACCGCCCCGGCTGACGCTGCCCGGCGTCACCAGCGAAATGCGCGAGATCGCGACCGGGGCGGCGAAGCTCGACCTCACGCTCCTGCTCGCCGCCGAGGAGGGCGGCGATCTGGTCGGAGGGATCGAGTACGACCGCGACCGTTTCGCGGCGTCGACGATCGAGCGCTGGGCCGAGCAGTGGACGGTGCTGCTCGCGGCGATGCCGGAGATATCGGCGACATCGGATGAGCCGGAGCGGCCGCTCGCCTTCGTGCCGCTGCTGTCCGGGTCGGAGCGGCAGCAGCTACGGGTCCTGCCGGCCGAGATCGCCGACCTCGAAGGGGGAGTGGCGCCGCGTACGCCGAGCGAGGAGCTGGTGGCGGGGATCTGGTGCGAGGTGCTGCGGCGGGAGTCGGTGGGAGTGTTCGAGAGCTTCCTCGATCTGGGCGGGCACTCGCTTCTCGCGGCGCAGGTGGCGTCGCGGCTGGGGCGGGCGGTGGGGCGGGAGATGTCTCTGCGGGAGGTGCTGGCGGCGCCCACGGTGGCAGGGTTGGCGGCGTGGGTCGACCGGGCGCTCCGGGCCGGGATCGCGGAGTGGGACGAGGTGCCGGCGCTCGTCCGGGTGAGTCGGGAGGAGGCCCTCCCGGCCTCCTTCGGGCAGGGGCGGCTGTGGCTGCTCGGGCAGCTGGACCCGGAGAGCCCGGCCTACCATCTGCCGGCGGCGGTGCGCCTCGGCGGCCGCCTGGATGTCTCCGCCCTGGAGCGCTCCCTGGGAGCACTGGTGGCGCGGCACGAGGCACTGCGGACGACGTTCGCCGCCGGGGAGGACGGTCTGGTGCAGCGCATCCAGCCCGTTGCGCCCTGGCGCAACGGCCGCCTCGGCCGGGTGGATCTCCAGGGAATGCCGGCGGCCCGGCGCGAATCGGCGGCGCGGGATCTGGCCGCGGCCGAGGCGCGGCGTCCGTTCGATCTGGCGTCAGACCTGCCGCTGCGGGCGGTCCTCCTGGTCCTGGGTGCGGACGATCATCGGCTGCTGCTGACCCTCCACCACATCGCCGCCGACGGCTGGTCGCTCCCGGTGCTGACGCGGGAGCTTTCGGCGCTCTATGCGACCGAGGATCTGTCGGAGCTGCCGGTCCAGTATGCTGACTTTGCGGTCTGGCAGCGGCGGTGGATGCGCGGCGAGCCGCTGACCCGGCGGCTGGGCTACTGGCGGGAGCGGCTTACCCGTCTGCCGCGGCTGGAGCTGCCGGCGGATCGTCCCCATCCGGTCGGCAAACGGCAGCGCGGCGCCTACCGTCCTCTCACCCTGGAGGCGGAGCGGGTGGCGCGGTTGCGCGCTCTGGGACGGCGCTCCGGGGCGACGCTGTTCATGGTCCTTCTGGCGGGATTGGAGGCTCTGCTGGGGCGGCTGTCGGGCCAGGAGGACCTGGCGGTGGCGACGCCGGTCGCGGGGCGCACACACGGCGAGCTCGAACCGCTGATCGGGTTCTTCGTCAATACCCTGGTCCTGCGCGGCGACCTGTCCGGAGAACCGACGGTTTCGGCGCTGCTCTCCCGGGTGCGGGAGACGGCCCTGGGAGCCTTCGCTTACCAGGATCTGCCGTTCGATCTGGTGACCGAGATGCTGGGGCGGACCGATCTCGCGCGGGTGATGCTGGTGCTGCAAGAGGCGCCGCCGCTCCGTCTGGACCTGCCCGGCCTGGCGACGGAGGTGCGCGAGATCGCGACGGGGGCGGCGAAGCTCGACCTTACTTTTCAGCTCGCAGCGCGGGATGGCGGCCTCGTCGGCGGGATCGAGTACGACTGCGACCGGTTCGCGGCGTCGACGATCGAGCGCTGGGCCGGGCACTGGACGGCGCTGCTCGCGGCGATGGCAGAGGAGCCGGAGCGGTCGGTCGCGTCTCTAGATCTGCTGTCCGGGGCGGAGCGGCAGCAGCTGGTCGTGGAGTGGAACGATACCGGGGAAACGGGAGAGCCGGAGCTGCTCCATGAGGGGTTCTTGCGGCAGGCTGGGAAGCAACCCGAGGCGGTGGCGCTGGTCTGCGGCGATCGATCGGTGCGCTATGGCGAGTTGGCGGCCCGGGTGGCCCGGCTGGCCGTCCACCTGCGGGAGCTGGGGGTGGGGCCGGAGACGACGGTGGGGGTCTGCCTGGAGCGCTCGATCGAGATGGTCGAGGCGATGCTCGGGGTGCTGGCGGCGGGTGGGGCGTATGTGCCGCTCGATCCGGGTTATCCGGCCGAGCGCCTGGCTTTCCTGGCGGTGGATGCGGGGTTGACGGCGGTGGTGACGAGGGAGGCGTTGCGGTCCCTGTTGCCTTCGGGATCTTTCGCGGTGGTCTGCCTGGACGGAGAGGCCCCCCTCCTGGCCTCCCCCCTGACCCAACCGCCGCCCTCCCAGGGGGGAGGAACCCGCCCCCCCAGACTTCTGCCGGCGGCGATGGTGCCGGAGAACCTGGCCTATTTGATCTACACTTCGGGCTCTACCGGCCGTCCCAAGGGGGTGGCGATCGAGCACCGGAGCGCCTGTGCTCTCGTGCGGTGGTCCGCCTCGGTGTTTCCGGACGAGGCTCTCGACGGAGTTTTGGCGTCGACCTCGATCAACTTCGACCTCTCGGTCTTTGAGATCTTCGTGCCGCTGTCGCGGGGCGGTCGGGTGGTGCTGGTGGAGAACGCCCTGGCCCTGCCCGCACTACCGCCGCTGCTGCCGGAGAACGGGGTACGGCTCCTCAACACGGTGCCGTCGGCGCTTGCGGAGCTGCTGCGGCAGGGGCCGCTGCCGCCGTCGGTCAAGACGGTGAACCTGGCGGGCGAGCCGCTGCGGCGGAGCCTGGTGGAGCAGGCCTACTCGGGAGGCGCAGAGAGAGTCTATAACCTGTACGGTCCGTCGGAGGACACGACCTACTCGACCTGGGAGCAGGTGGCGGCTGGCGATCCGTCGGCGCCGTCGATCGGCCGGCCGATCGGGGGGACCCGGGCTTACCTGGTGGATGGGCGTCTGGAGCTGGTGCCGCCGGG
>DASQPA010000453.1:0-35880 GCA_035644215.1 Thermoanaerobaculia bacterium | reverse complement strand
GATCTTGCCGCCGGCCAGGAGCTCGCGCTTGCGGATGCCCGGCAGGTACTCCCGCCCGATCTTCTCGTCCGACAGCTTGAGGCCGTAGATCGGCTCGGAGAGGGTCGAGTAGTGGAACCCCCCCTCGCCGTTGGTGACCAGGAAGAGGTCGACCCGGCCGCCCAGCTGGTGGGTGATCTTGTAGACCGCGCCGCCAAAGAGGGCGTCGTCGTCCGGGTGGGCGGTGACCAGCAGCACGTTCGGCCACGGCTGGGCGGCCGGGGTCGGAGCCGGAGCCGCGGGAGCCGGGGCCTGCGCGGCCGCCGAGAGGGTGAAGAGGACGAGGAGGAGCGCGGTGGCGGGAAGAGAAACTCGGGTTCGCATGGCGCGACGCTACTCCAAACTGGGGCTCCGGGCCAAGATGAGTCGCCCAGGAATAGATCTCTGTTGCAACGAACGAAGGCAGAGAGGGCCGAGAGCCAGGTCAAAGCCTCACCGCCGGCGCCACGCAGCCCTCGTTTCGACAGAGATCGAGAAAGGCGGGATACGACCATGAACGAGCAGATCGCCGGACTCCACCATGTGACCGCCATCGCGCGGGACCCGCAGGCCAATGCCGACTTCTATGCCGGCGTCCTCGGGCTGCGCCTGGTCAAGAAGACGGTCAACTTCGACGACCCCGGCACTTATCATCTCTATTACGGCGACGAGGTGGGCCACCCGGGCACCCTCCTCACCTTCTTTCCCTGGCCGATGGCGCGGCTCGGCAGCCGTGGCGCCGGCCAGGCCACGGTGACCGCCTTCTCGGTGCCGGAGGGGAGCCTCGGCTTCTGGGTCGAGCGCCTGAGGAGCCTGGGTGTCGAATTCGACGGACCAGAGGCCCGCTTCGACGAGGAGGTCCTGACCGTCCGCGATCCGGACGGGCTGCTCCTGGAGCTCGTCGCCCGGGCCGGGGACGAGCGCGCCCCCTGGGCGGGCGGGCCGGTCCCGGAGGCCTTCGCGGTGCGCGGTTTCTACAACGTGACCCTCGCCGAGTGGAACCCGGCGGTGACGGCGAATCTCCTCACCGAGACCATGGGGTTCCGCCGGGTGGCGGAGGCCGGCGACCGGATTCGCCTGGCGACCGGTACGAGGGCCGAGGGCGGTGCGGGCTCGCTCGTCGACCTCCTCGCCACCCCCTCGGCCTCGCGCGGGGTGATCTCGGCCGGCACCGTCCACCACGTCGCCTTCCGGGCGGCGAACGATACCGAGCAGCTCGCCTGGCAGCGAAAGCTCGTCGAGCGCGGCCTCCACGTCACCCCGGTCCAGGACCGGCAGTACTTCCATTCGATCTACTTCCGGGAGCCCGGCGGGGTGCTCTTCGAGATCGCGACCGATCCGCCGGGTTTCACTCTCGACGAGCCGGTCGAGACCCTGGGATCGGATTTGAAGCTTCCGCCCTGGCTGGAGTCGTCGCGGCCGCGCATCGAGGAGGTCCTGCCGCCGTTCACCGTGCGGCCCCTGGAGGCCGTCGCGCAGACGGCGGGAGGTGCGGCGTGAGCTCCCGCCCGGAGGCCTCCTGGAATCCTCAAGACCCGCACCGCAGGCAGCCGGTCGCTACGGCTGGTCGCCCGCTAGCCGGTGCCCCGGCCGCGGTGGTCATGGTGCACGGCCGGGGGGCGACGGCGGAGAGCATCCTCACCCTTGCCGACGAATTCGGTCGGCCGGACCTCGCTTACCTTGCCCCCCAGGCGCACGGGTACGCGTGGTACCCCTACAGCTTTCTCTCCCCCATGGAGCAGAACGAGCCGGGGCTCTCCTCGGGGCTCGCCACCCTGGGCGATCTCCTGGAACGGATCACGGCGGCGGGAGTTCCGCCCGAGCGCACGATCCTCCTCGGCTTCTCCCAGGGGGCCTGCCTCTCACTGGAGTTCGCGGCGCGCAACGCCCGACGGTATGGCGGCGTGATCGGACTCTCCGGCGGTCTCATCGGACCGCCGGGGACGCCGCGGGACTACGCGGGGTCGCTTGCCGGCACGCCGGTCTTCCTGGGCTGCAGCGACCGCGATCCTCACATCCCGCGCCAGCGGGTGGACGAATCCGCCCAGGTGCTCACCGGCCTGGGCGGCGAGGTCACCGAGCGGATCTACCCCGCCATGGGGCACACGGTGAACGAGGACGAGATCGAATTCGTACAGGGGCTGCTGGCCGGGCTGGTGTGAAGGAACTGACGAGTTTACGCGCCAGGACGCGAGCGCGTTGCCGCTCAGCTGGCGCGGCGCACCCGGGTCGGTGTCTCCGGCGCTGCCGGGGCCCTGGCGACGATCTCCTGAGAGAGGCGATCGCCGAGCCGATCCTTCTCCACCTCGAGGTCATAGCGCGACTGGAGGTTGAGCCAGAACTGGGGGGAGCTCTGGAAGTAGAGAGCCAGGCGCAGCGCCGTGTCCGCGGAGAGGCTCCGTTTCCCGAGGACGATCTCGTTGATCCGGCGGGCCGGCACCCGGAGATCCTTGGCCAGGCGATACTGGCTCAATCCGAGGGGCTTCAAGAACTCCTCGAGGAGAATCTCGCCTGGATGAACGGGAGGAAGCTGGGTACCCATGAGTCTCCGTCCTTCTAGTGGTAGTCCACGATTTCGACGTCGTAGGCGTCCGAGCCCCGCCAGTCGAAGCAGATCCTCCACTGCTGGTTGATGCGGATCGAGTACTGGCCGGCTCGATCGCCGGTGAGCTTCTCCAGACGGTTGCCGGGCGGGGACCGAAGGTCTTCGAGATATGCGGCGCCATCCAGGACCAGCAGCTTTCGGAGTGCCGAACGCTGGAGGTCCGGCGGTAGACGCCGCGAGCTCAGCCGTTCAAAGATCTTCTGGGTCTCCGCGTCGCGGAAGCTCCGAATCACGAAGTCGATGATAACGCATTGCGTTATCATCGGTCAAGGGAATCGGTGGCCTGAGGCGCCGGGGACTCCGGGAGCCGTGCTGTTCGGAGACGGAACGTCGGATGCCGGCGCGGGACCTATTCGCGGAAGAGGTCGACCAGAGGCAGAGAAAAGCCGGGGAGGAGATCCGGGGCGGTGAGGGCCTGCCCTTTGGCAAGCACTTCGACCGTGGCGAGAGAACGATAGGCGAAGACCTGCTGCAGCCTGGGGTCCACCACCCAGACGACGGCGACTCCGGCCGCGAAATAGTCCTCGAGCTTCTCCATGACTTCGCTCCAACGGTCGTCAGGAGAGAGCACTTCCACCACGAGATCGGGCGCAACGTCCAGATACCCCGAGGCGCCGCGCCGGGCATACCGTTCGTTCGAGATATAGAGGACGTCCGCCGCTCGCACCGTATCCGGGGCGCGACGGATGTAGATGCCGACCTCTCCGGCGAGAACCCGGCCGCGGCCGCTGGTCTCCGCCCAGCCCAGGATCCGCGCCGACAGCCGGGCTTCGAGCGCTCCATGAAAGTAGCCCGTGGGCATTGCCGGAACGATTCTCCCCTCGACCAACTCACACGGTTCCAGGTCAGGGCGATGGAACAGCTCCTCGCCCGAAATCGTACCTTCTCTGGTCTTGCCGAGCACCGCCATCGCCTAAGCACTCCTCGAGGGTAAGTGTAAGGGAGATCCCTCTCGCTATCCACCCCCACCTGTTCCGCCGTTCCGCTGCGGAGCCGCGCACAGCCCTGGAAGGCCGTGGTACGGTACGACTGTATGGGGTCTCGCTCTCTAGCGCTCCTGCTGTGTCTGGCCTTCTCCCTCGCCTGCCGCAACCGCCCGGAGTCCCCGGCCCGCCCGGCCTCCGCTCCAGCTCCAGTCGCCCAGTCCCCACCCTCGCCCCACAAGACCGGCCTCACCCGGGCCGACCGCCCGGCCTGGCGGCAGGTGCTGGGGTGGCCGGCGGATTGCGAGGAGGCGTTCCAGGCCTCGGCGGCGCCGGAGGCCCCCGGGGTTGCGGTCTACGCGCTCGCCCCGGGACGGTCGCTGGTCGAGGTGCGCTGCGCCTGGGGGGCGTATCAGGGCTCTCAGGTGTACTATCTTTACGACGAAAGCAGGCAGCCGACCGGCGTCCTGCCGCTGAGCTTCGAGGTGCGGGAGTCGCCGGACGAGCGGTCGCTGGTCAAGAGCGAGAGCCGGGAGGTCTGGGGGCTGCCGACCTTCGATCCGCAGAGCCGGCAGCTCTCGGTGCTGAACAAGTTTCGCGGCCCGGGCGACTGCGGGACGCTCGCCACCTATCGCTTCGTGGACGGCAAAGCGCAGCTCGCAACCTTACGCGCCAAGGCCGCCTGTGACGGGCAGGGGGGCGAGGAGCCGGAGAAATGGCCGGCGGTCCCGCTCCCGTAAGGCCCTGGACGATCAACGCGATCTCATGAGGAGGGATACGAGTTGAAATTCAATCACACGACGTTCTTCAACGGCTACCGGAAGATCTATGGCAAGTTGAACCAGACCCAGGTCTCGGGGCTCGACAACCTGCTCAATTACATCGAGCAGGACAACGACGTCGCCGACCTGCGCTGGGCCGCCTACATGCTGGCGACGATCAAGCACGAGTGCGCCGACACCTTCCAGCCGATCACGGAAAAGGGTGCGAAGCCCTACTTCGACAAGTACGACGCCGGGACCAAGCTCGGGACCCAGCTCGGCAACACGGTCAAGGGCGACGGCTATCTTTTCCGCGGCCGCGGCTACGTGCAGATCACCGGCCGCGCCAACTACCAGAACCTGGGCGCCAAGCTCGGGCTCTCGGGCGACGACGACCTGGTCCTCCACCCCGACCACGCCCTCCATCCCGACGTCGCCTACCGCATCATGTCCTACGGCATGCGGAAGGGCACCTTCACCGGCAAGAAGCTCGGCGACACGATCAACGCCAAGGGCTGCGACTACAAGCAGTCGAGGAAGATCATCAACGGCCTCGACAAGGCGGACCTGATCGCCGGCTACGCCACCAACTTCGAGGCTGTGCTGACGAGCAGCCTGATCGCCTGATCCCGGGGGCGCAAAAAAAGGGCCGCCCCGTGAAGGGGCGGCCGAGATGGGGCTCGCAAGCCCCCATTGCTGGAAGAACGGTCAGAAGGTGAGCTTCAGGGCGAAGCCGTAGAGGCTCCCCTTGAAGTCGCCGTTGTTGGCGTCGAGCAGCAGAGCGCCGGGCAGGTAGTTGGCGAGGCCCTGCAGGATGAAGCTGTCGATCTTGTACTTCTCCCAGCGGTAGAAGAGCTCCGCCGAGGCCGCCGCGTTGATCTTGTAATCAAGCTTGCCGATCAGGGCGAGGAGCTCCACGTCCTCGTAGTTGCTGAACCCTACTCCCTGCGGGTTGGCGCCGGCCGGTCGCGGGAAGGCGGCCTTGCCGTCCGAGCGCGACCAGTTGCCGGTCAAGTTCCCCGTCCAGCGGGCGGAGAAGACGCTGTTGACCCCGAGACCCCAGGTGTCGGTGATCTCGTTCAGGTCCGCCGACCAGTTGTCGTTCGGGTTGGTCGAGGGCGTGGCGCCGCTCTGCCGGGCGTTCTGCAGGCTGTGGCGGTCGGAGCGCTGGCCGAAGAGGAAGAAGTCGAGCTGGGCGCCCGGGGTATAGGCGATCTCGGCGTTGTAGCTCTTGATGTCGTCTAAGACCAGCCCGAAGACGCTCTTGTCGTAGTTGTCCTTCCGGCCGCTCGTCCCCAGGGTGAGGTTGACCGAGTCGGTGGCGAACACCTGGGCCAGGAGGTTCCAGGAGTTGTAGGTGCGCGCCGCCTCGTCGAACTTGCGCAGGGCGGCGAGGTTGGTGAGCGCCTCGGCCTCGACGAAGCTGTCCCCCTGGGCGGTCGGGTCGTACTTGCCGATCGTCTTGTCGCCGTGCTCGTAGGTGCCGCGCAGGCTGAGCTTCTGGGTGGGATGGGTGTCGGCCGTCAGGCGGAAGATGTTCTCACTCGTGTTTTTCACCTCGCGGAACTTGCGATCCCACCCCTCGTTCTCCCAGGACAGGCCGAGCCGGGTCGAGGGAGCGACGTTCCACCCCAGCTCGGCGCTGGTGTTCTGGCGCTTGTAGGAGTAGGGGACGGAGAGGCGCGCGATCGCCTCCCAGACGGCGTCGAAGCGGACGTAGCCGGGGAACTCGATACGCGGTGACTTGTCGTCGTAGTCGAAGTAGCGGTAGCGCAGGGTGAAGTCGAAGCTCTGTCCGAAGCGGGTCCCGGCGGAGGCGGTCAGGCTGGTGTTGGCGACCTTGCCGTCGAAGCTCCGGGCCGGCAGGCTGCTCAGGCTCGTGGGGTCGAACTTCGTGCCGTTGTCGGCGATGCCCTGGATCGACGTGTTCAGGGTGTAGGGGACGAACGGCTGATTCTGCTTCATCTCGTCGTAGGTGGCGCTGCCGTTCAACCACCAGCCGCCGGCTTTCCACTGGCCGCCGATGAAACCGATGTTGGCGCGGTTGCTGGGCGCCAGGGCGGCGATGCCGCGGGCGGAGCCGTTGATCGAGCCTGCGCCGGGGGCCGTGTAGGCCGAGGGGTCGGTCGAGTCGGTCGACCGGAACGGGTTGTCCCAGATCATCGTCTCGACGTTGTTTTTGAAGTCCGAGTAGCGGTAGCCGAAGCGCAGGCCGCCGTGGGCCGCCTTCCACTCGCCGGCGAGCTCGGCGCCGGTGGTGTCGTAGTCGATCGGCTCCGGGATCTCGGTGACGTTGCTGAAGCCGAAGGAGGCGCCGTAGGGACGGGTGCCGTTCCTGTTCTCATGGGTGTACTCGAGCGTCCAGGCGAAGGGGCCCATGCGGCCCAGGTCCAGACGGGCGAGAGCGCGGTCGCGCTCGAGCCCGGGGCTCACCGCGTTGGTGGTCTTCAGGTAGGGGGATAGGAGGTTGTTCAGGAAGTTGAAGGTGATCCCACCCGGGTTGAGCCCGAACTGCTTCTGGAGCGCGCCCTGGATCTGGTTCGAGCCGTGCGGTGTGTGGCAGTTCAGGCAGCTCTCGCGCACCGGCGCGTGCTCCCAGAGGAACGGGCCGCGCTTTTCGGTATGGCAGGTGTAGCACTGCTCGTTGACGGAAGCCGCCTTCAAGTTCGCGAAGGCCCAGCTCAAGAACGCGAGCGGCGCTGAGCCGGATGCCCGGAGGCGCCTCCTGGGGTACGATAGCCGTCGTGCAAGACCCCGCAACCTCCCCCTTCGCCGCCTGGGAGAACTTCTATGGAAGTCCCGGAAAAGGCGCCGGCGGCGCCGCGTGAGGAGCCGGAGGTGGGATAGTCGAGCTTCCGTTCAGTCTCTCAGGAGGGCCTCGAAGCCAGCCTGGACAAAGTGGCGGTCGTAGGCCAAGGCGGAGCGAATACCTCTTTGCTCCATCACCTCGAACGAGACGCAGTCGACGAGGCTCCACTCTTTGTCGCGATGGGTCTTGTAGCGAACCAAGGCCCTGGCGAACCGCTCTGGGGAGAGCCCGACGACTTCGACATGGTCCGGCAGATCAAGCGCCCGTCGGTGGAGCTGATCTGCCTCGTTGATCAGTGCGATGACAAAACCACTGTCGACGAAGAGCTTAGGGAGCAATCTTCTCGCCGCTCAAGTAGAGGTCCAGGTTGGCGGCGAAATCCTCTGGAGCTTGGATCTTGATCTCTTGCAACCGCTTCAGGAGACCTGGACCGGAGGCTTGCGGCCTCTCGCTGGAGAGGGCTCTCGCGACCCGATAGAGCTCGTCCACCGCCTCGTCTCCAAGGTGGTCGATCTCTGCCTGGAGGAGCTCTTTCGTCGTCATACGACAAATGATACCAGAGGTACCGCGCCTGTGCTTCCCCTCCTGGGATACGATAGCCCTCGTGCAAGAAGCCGCCACATCCCCCTTCGCCGCCTGGGAGAACTTCTACGTCATCGTCGGCTCCTCGGCGGCGGCGCTCATCGGGCTGCAGTTCGTCGTCATCGCCCTGGTGGCCGAGTTACGGGCGCGGAGCTCTCACCGTGAGATCGCGGCATTCGGCACGCCGACGATCCTGCACTTCAGTGCCGTCCTGCTCCTGGCGGCGATTTTGAGCGCGCCCTGGCACGGGCTCTCGAACGCCGCCTTCGCCCTGGGCGCCTGCGGGGCGGCCGGGGTGGGCTACGTGTCGATCGTCTTCCGGCGAACGCGCCAGACTCGCTACCAACCGGTGCTGGAGGATTGGCTCTGGCACATCGTGTTTCCGTTCCTCGCCTACACGGCGCTCCTGGTGTCGGCGATCCTGCTGCGGCGCGATCCTGCGGCTTCCCTCTTCGTGATCGCTGGGGCCGCTCTTTTGCTCCTCTTCATCGGGATTCATAACTCGTGGGACACGGTGACTTTCATTGCGGTCGATGGGGCGCAAACGCCGAAGGATTCCGAGGAGAAGAAGTAAGATGAAAACCCGCCTCCTGCTCGCCGGCCTGCTCCCGGCCCCGGTTTCGGTCCTCACCGTCCAGTAACGCCGGAAGCTCTTACCCGCGGACGCGATTCCGGTACTGCCGGGCGAGGACGTACCCACCCCAGGCGAACGCCGCGAGCATGAGGAGGCGCCCCACGCCGTAGGCGAGCGCCCCCAGGGTCTGGTCGTAGCGCAGGAGCCCCAGGGTGCCCAGAATGTTCTCCCAGTCGTGGTAGCCGGGGGCTTCCCGGCCGGTCACGCCGCCCAGGAGCAGGAGCTCGCCGGAACGGGCGTCGGCGATGTAGGGGCCGATGTCCATGCAGTTTTCCGCCAACCACCAGAGGGCCACGGCGGCGCCGAAGGTATCGCGGGTATAGAAAAGGAAGGCGCCCAGGCAGACCGCCGGAACGAGGAGCTGCCCGAGGGTGCCGCCCAGGGTGTGAAGGAAATCTCCGAAGGGGGAGAAGATCACGTGCCCCGCCTCGTGGAAGGGGAGGTTCACGAGGTGGAGGAAGGAGCTGCCGACATAGTTGTCGGCGACCGACGAGAGGAGAAACCGCCAGCCCCAGAGGAAGAGGAAGGCCGCGAGGAGCGCCCGGCCGGCGAAGGCTGCGGGAGGGACGGTCGCCGGTACCTCGAAGAGCAGCTCCGGCAGCCACTCGGAAAAGGGCGGCTTCTCCGCGACGGCGGGAGGGGGCGCGGAGCGAGGCGCGAGGACCGGCGGGTCGTCCTCTGTCCTCCCGTGCCAGCGCGCGAAGACGATTCCGCAGCGCGGGCACTCGGCGCTGCTGTCGGGTAGCTCCAGCTGGCACTTGGGGCAGATCATAGGAGGCGAGAGGCGCGTCGCCAGGTCTGCAGGGCGAATGGGGCGAGGATAGCAGGGTGGACGCGGACGATGCGCGGCCGCTCGGCGAGCTGGCGGACGAAGGCAGCATCGCGCTCGTCAGCCGTAGCGAGGGGACGCGCACCCATCGCTACCGGAAGCTTCCCGCTGCCCTGCCCCAGGCGGCGAGCCACACTGATTGAGACTCTAAAGTCCCGCTTTTGGCGTTTCGAGCCCGGCAAAGAGACACTAGAGGCCGCCGGCAGGGCCTCCGCGACCTGCTTTGAGACACCAGGAACGCCTCCGCCGGCCCCCAAACCCGGTTTTGAGACACCGCGAGCGCCGATTGAGACACTGCGGCGCGGCGTTGAGACACTGCCGACCCGCGTTGAGACGCTCGCAGCGGGGATTGAGACACTCGCTGCCGGACGCCAGTGTCTCAACGCGCGTCGCCAGTGTCTCAACACCTGCCGTCAGTGTCTCAATGCCGGACGCCAGTGTCTCAACGCCGGCGTTGAGTGTCTCAATGCGGGACGTCAGTGTCTCAATCCCTGTCGTCAGTGTCTCAATCCCCGCCGTGAGTGTCTCAACGCTCCGCGCGAGTGTCTCGCCGCGCCTCGGCGGTGTCTCAACGCGGCCTCGCGGTGTCTCAAAACCGCTCGCCGGTGCCTTTTCGGCGCCCGTGGTTCTCTCCAAAGACGACGCCAGTGTCTCAAACGGCCCCGGCGGCCCCGCCGGCGTGGCCGGCGCTATCATCCTGACCGGGCCACGATCCCGAATCCTTGCTCTCTGAGAGCCTCGCCATGACCGCAGCGACCGATCCGCAGCGCGCCTTCCTCCGTCACACTCTGGCCACCCTCGCCTGCCGCGGCGCCAAGGACGCCTGTGGCGCTCCCCGAGAGCTTCGCGCCACCTTCCAGGCCGGCGAGTCCTCCCGCACCCCGGCGGAGATCGTCGCCCACATGGCCGACCTCTTCGACTGGGCAGCCTGGCCGAGGGGAAACAGGTCTGGCACCCTGCCCCCACCCGTCTCCTGGGACGCGGAGGTCCACCGCTTCTTCACCGCCCTGGAGCGCTGCCAATTTCTTTTTGCCAGATCGAGCGAGCGTCTTCCGTCCATCTCTTTAGAGAGCTGACGCCGAGTGACTCGGCGCCGCTCCGGGAGGGGACATGCCGAGACACGACTTGATCTTCAAGGTGTTGCTGTGCAGCTTCTTTACCGATCTCCTGTGGCTGGTGGTGCCAGACCTGGCGGGGAGGTTGGACCTCGCGCACCCGGTATTCCTCGACAAGGAGTTCTTCACGGTCGGGGGACGACGGCGCGAGCTGGACCTCCTCGCCCGGGTGTCCCTTTTGGGGGACGGCGGCCACGCGTTCCTCATCCACGTCGAAGTGGAGGCCCGCGCCACGGCGGGGATGGGGCGGCGGCTCTGGCGCTACCATAACCAGATTCAGGGCTTCCACGACAGCGACGTCCTGTCGATCGTGCTCTACCTGGAGCGAGGCAGGGCAGGAGTCCAGGTCCAGGGGTTGACGGATGACCCCTTCGGCCCGGACCTGGGAGAGAACTTCCGCTTCGTCGCCTTCGGCCTGGCCGGCTGCGAGGCCGCGGACTACCTCGCCCGCCCCGAGCCGCTGGCCTGGGCCCTGGCGGCGCTGATGCGCCGCGGTCCTCTCAGCCGGCCGGCGCTCAAGTTGGCCTGCCTGCGGCGGATCGCCGCGGCCGACCTGGAGGATGCCCGGCGCATTCTGCTGGTCGACTGCGTGGAGACCTACCTGGGGTTGAATTCAGACGAGGCCGAGGAGTACGCTCGGCTGTACACGGTTCCGGAGAACCGGGAGGTGAAGAAGATGGCGATGACCTGGTCGCAGCGAATCGCGGCGGAAGGCAGGGAAGAGGGGATACTGGCGGGGAGGCAGGAGGGGATGCAGGCAGGTTTGCTGGCCGGGAGGGAGGAGGGATGGAAGGAAGGGCTGGAGACCGGGCTGCAGGAGGGCCTGCGGGTAGTAAGAAAGGTACTTCTTGGCCTGCTCGAGCAGCGTTTCGGGCCGCTCCCTATGGAGACCCGCGCGCGGGTCGAGGCGATCACTTCCCTGGACCGTCTCAACCGGCTAAGCGAGAGGGCTCTGACCGCCCGATCTCTCGCCGCCCTGCGGCTCTAGAAGATTGCTCCGGCCGTAATAGTAGTTAGCAAGAGTCGGGCGTGTCCTGGATGTTCATCCAGGCGCGGTCGGAGGTGGCGCCGGGCAGCGCACGGATAGGCTCAAGGCCAAAGAGTATCGTGGTCTCCGATGCAGTGCTAAACTGCCTCGATGGTCAAAACGATCCACACCACTATCGACGGTGAGTTCCTCCGGCCGGAGGAACCGGTCGCTCTGGCGCCGAATGCCTGGGTGCTGGTCGCCCTTCTGAGGCCTGATGTGCAGGTAGGGACCGAATATTCCTTCCTCAAGATGGCCCGTTCCCTCCAACTGGGATGTCCGCCGGAGGTTGGCCTGAACAAGCAACAGATGATCGGAGCACTCGACACTCTGCAAGCGGACGGCACAGCTGTGCCTGGTTAGGCCGTCATTGAAATGTCGATCAAGGCAGGTGCATTCGCTTCCCCAATCCTTATGAAGCTTGCACGCCAGGCGATCGATCGCCTTAAGCAGGCACCGTCAGATTTGGCATGGGCTCAAGAGGATGCTGCTGTGGCGATCGTTTTTTCTGCCGCCACGATCGAGGCGCTTGTCGCCGAGTTCGCTCTGGTATGCAACGGTATGAGGAACACTGCGGGGACAGAAAAGCAACGCGGCTCGGTTCGGCTGAAGCTACTTGTGTTGAAGGGCATGCTACCCGGGGTACCCTTTGATACTGGGAAGCTTCCGTTCCAGGACATTGCGTTGTTAATTGATCTTCGAGATTGTCTCGTGCACTTGAAGCCCGTCGAGACGACTGATGGCTCCCACAAACTTCTCCGCGCCGCCATCTCTCGCGGATGTGCAGCGAGTCCACCCGCTGGTATTGAGGTTCCCTGGCTCATTCAGCTTCTCACTCGCGCCTGCGCCCAGTGGGCTGTCCGTGTAGTTGAAGAATTTGTAGAGTGTATTCGCGCTGATGCGGCAAAGGCACCTTTCGGTCCTTCGTTCTCGCTGGTGGCAGCGGAGCTGTGGGGTACAGGAGTCGCCGCGCGGACAGCAGGCAACGAGACCAGTGGCTAGCAGCGGCGCATCCTGCTGGTCGACTGCGTGGAGACCTACCTGGGTTGAATTCAGACGAGGCCGAGGAGTACGCTCGGCTGTACACGGTTCCGGAGAACCGGGAGGTGAGGAAGATGGCGATGACCTGGTCGCAGCGAATCGCGGCGGAAGGTAGGGAAGAGGGGAGGCAGGTAGGATTGTTGGCGGGATGGCAGGAGGGATGGAAGGAAGGTTTGGAGACGGGGCGGCAGGAGGGTCTGCAGGAGTGCCTGCGGTTGGTGAGGAAGATCCTGCTGGGCCAGCTCGAGCAGCGTTTCGGTCCGCTTTCCACGGAGACGCGGGCACGGGTCGAGGCGATCTCCTCCCTGGACCGTCTCACTCGGCTGAGCGAGAGAGCTCTGACCGCCCGATCCCTGGCCGCTTTGCGGCTCTGACGGTAGCCGCCTGCGCGCGGCCGGTACCTCTGGGCAAGTCAGATTCCACCCCATGCGCCTCGTCACCTGGAACTGCTGCCGCGGCGCCCACGCCAGGAAGGCTCCGCTCCTCGACCCGCTGGCGCCGGACATCGCCGTCCTCCAGGAGTGTGCACGACCGACGGACGAATCAGAAACCTGCCTTTGGTTCGGAGACAACCCACGGCAAGGCATCGCCGTGCAGGCGGCGGCGCCCTATCGGCTGCACCGTCTCCCACCCCGCAGGGGTGTGCCGAAGTACGTGGTGCCGGTTGCCGTCTCCGGTCCGCTTGATTTCACGGTTCTCGCCGTCTGGTCGAAGTCCAATCAAACCTACAACTACGTCGAAGCGGTGGTGAAAGCGGTAAGACTGTACCGTGGCCTGATTGCGGCGTCACCTACCGTGCTGATGGGAGACCTGAACTCCAATACGATTTGGGACGCTTCGCACAAGGACGACTGGAGTCACTCGGCTCTCGTCCGGCACTTGGCCGACCTTGGCCTAGTCAGCGCATACCACGCTTTCCACGGAGAAGCGCAGGGTCGGGAGACCCGGCCGACCTACTACTTCCATTGGCGAGAGGAACATCCGTTCCATATCGACTACTGCTTCATCCCAGAGGCGTGGAGGAAGGACGTGTGCCGCGTCGAGATCGGCGGGTTTGAGGAGTGGAGGCAGCATAGCGATCATCGCCCGCTGCTGGTCGAGGTTCGCCAGCCATGATTCCCAAGACGGAAGGCTGGAAGCCGTTCGATTCGGGCCGCAGCCTCGGCGGCCGCGGATCGGAGGGTGGGGTCATCCTGCTCGACGACGAACACGTCGACGGCGCTCGGATCACGATCGAACGCGGGGGGAGCACGGCGCCCTTCTCGATCACGTGCGGCGTCTACGGCTGGCTGGCCCATACCCGTTTCTTTGGGACGGAAGCGGAGGCGCAGAAGGAGTGCGCCGAAATGAAGGTGGCCCTTACCGATCTCCTCGGGAAACTGGACGAGTGCGGGGAGGACCTCAGGTCGGCGGGCGAGCACTGTTCCGAGTTCGTCGAGCGCTTCCCGTGAAATCCTGGCCGCCTCAGGCTCCGGACAACAGCTACGGCAACGACGATCGGCTCTCCAGCGCACCAACCGTGCTAGCATCCCCGCCGAACTCGATCCCTGGGAGGCCTATGAGCGCAACGGAGACGAGCACCGTCTCGGCCACGGCCGAGGACCTGAACCCCTTCCGCATCGCCCAGCAGCAGTTCGACCAGGCGGCGCGCTATGTCCCCAGCCTGCGGGACGGCCTGATCGACTATCTGAAGGTCCCCGCCCGCACCCTGACCGTGCAGTTCCCGGTGGAGACCGACGACGGCTCGGTCCGCACCTTCACCGGCTACCGGGTGCTGCACAGCCGGATGCGCGGCCCGGGCAAGGGGGGGATCCGCTACCACCCCGACGTCACCGAGGACGAGGTGCGGGCCCTCGCCTCCTGGATGACCTGGAAGTGCGCGGTGGCCGACATCCCCTTCGGCGGCGCCAAGGGCGGGGTGGTCTGCGACCCGAAGCAGCTCTCGAAGGCCGATCTGCGCAAGATCACCCGCCGCTTCATCGTCGAGCTGGGGGACAACATCGGCCCCCACACCGACATCCCGGCCCCCGACGTCAACACCGACGGCGGCACCATGGCCTGGATCTACGACACCTACCAGATGATGCACCCGGGCGAGAACAACCTGCCGGTGGTTACCGGCAAGCCTCTGGGGATCGGCGGCTCGCTGGGGCGCCGGGAGGCGACGGCCCAGGGGGCGCTCTTCGTCACCCAGCGGGCGCTCGCCCGGGGCGCCGTCTCCGGGCTCGCTTCGCTCGACGGCGCGCGGGTGGCGATCCAGGGCTTCGGCAACGCCGGGTCGATCGCCGCCGAGCTCTTCGCCGCCGCCGGGGCGCGCCTCGTGGCGGTCTCCGATTCGCGCGGCGGCATCCATGGACCTGGGGGTCTCGACCCGCAGGCGGTGATCGCCCACAAGCGGCGGACCGGCTCGGTGACCGGCTTTCCGGGCGCCACGGCGGTCAGCAACGCCCAGCTCCTCACCCTGCCCTGCGAGGTGCTGATCCCGGCGGCGCTCGAAAACCAGATCCGCGGCGACAACGCGGCGGCGATCCAGGCCAAGCTGGTGGTCGAGGCGGCGAACGGGCCGACCACGCCGGCCGCCGATCGCAATCTCTTCGGCCGCGGCATCCCGGTCCTCCCCGACATCCTGGCCAATTCCGGCGGGGTGACGGTGAGCTATTTCGAGTGGGTGCAGAACAACGAGAACGAGACCTGGGGTTTGGCCGAGGTCAACCAGAAGCTCGCCGAGCGGATGGAGCGGGCGACCGACGCCGTGCTCGACACCCAGGCGCGGATCGGGCGCGAGACGGGCGAGGCGATCGACCTGCGGACCGCCGCCTACGTGCTCGCCATCGGCCGGGTGGCCGAGGTGGCCCTGGAGCGCGGCATCTGGCCGTAAGGATGCTCGCCATCGCTCATCGGGGCCGTCACGATCGCCACAGGGACGGCCCGGAGAATACCCTCGCCGCCTTCGCGGCCGCCGTCGCCTTCGGAGCGGACGGGATCGAGACCGACGTCCGCCTCTCGCGGGACGGCCGGCCCGTGCTCTTCCACGATCGCCTGGCCCCGGACGGGCGGGAGGTGGCGGCGCTCTCCGCCGCCGAGCTCGCCGCCGCCGCCGGCTACCCCGTCCCCACGCTCGACGAGGCGCTCGAACGCTTTCCCGGCGTCCTCTGGAACGTCGAGATCAAGGTCCCGGCGGCGGTCCCGGTCACCCTGGGGGTGATCGAACGGTTGGCGCCCAGCCATCGCCTCCTGATCTCCTCGTTCTGGCATCCGGCGGTCCTCCCCTTCGCCCGCTTCCGGGGGGTCGAGTGCGGGCTCCTCCTCGCCAGCCACCCGGAGAGCTTCGACGCCTTCGCCTGCCTCTTCCCCCGCGATGGCAGCATCCGGACCGCGATCTGGAATTACGAGATGCTCGACCCCGCCTTCCTCGACCAGGGCCGGGCGCTGGGGTTTCGCAGCTACGTCTACGGGGTGGAGACGGCGGAGGAGCACCGGTGCTGCGCCGGGCTCCCCCTGGACGGGGTGATCACCGATCACCTCGAACGGCTGCCGCGATAGGACGCGATAGAACGGCTCAGGGCATCTGGCAGGTGTTGCCGCCGGCCGCCTGCAGATAGCACTGGCGGACGTAGTCCATCACCATGCGGTCGGCGTTGTAGCGCCAGGCGAGGGTGCGGATGGCCCGCTTCACCCGCTCGATCCAGCCGTGCGGGACGCCCTCGTCGTCGCGCTTGTAGTAGAGCGGGATCACCTGCGTTTCGAGGACGTTGAAGAGGGCCAGGGCGTCGCGCTCGTCCTGGAGGTCGGGGTTCGCGTGGACCTCGCCGGCACCGATCGCGAAGCCGTTGCCGCCGTCGTAGGCCTCGGCCCACCAGCCGTCGAGGATCGAGACGTTCAACACCCCGTTCAAGATGGCCTTCTGGCCGCTCGTCCCGCACGCCTCCAGCGGCCGCCGGGGGGTGTTCAACCAGGCGTCCACCCCCTCGACCAGCTGGCGGCCGACGTGCATCGAGTAGTTCTCGACGAAAACGATCCGGCCGGCGAAACGCGGATCGCGCTCCAGGTTGGCGACCCGCTGGGCGAGCGCCTTGCCACCGGTGTCCTTGGGGTGCGCCTTGCCGGCGAAGATGAGCTGCAGCGGGCGCTCGGGGTCGCCCACCAGGCGGGCCAGGCGGTCGAGGTCCAGGAAGAGGAGGTCGGCCCGCTTGTAGGTGGCGAAGCGGCGGGCGAACCCCAGGGTCAGGGCGTGGGGGGCGAGCGGCTCGCGTTCGGGGGCGGGGAGGCCCAGGCGCTCCCGGCGATCGGCGAGCCGCCGCCGCACGAAGGTGAAGAGACGGCTCTTCAGCACCTGGTGCACCTCCCAGAGCTCGGCGTCCGGGATGATGTCGATCCGGTCCCAGATCCCGGGATCGGTCAGCCGGTCGAGCCAGCCGGTCCCCAGGTGGTGGGAGAGGAGGGCGAAGAGGTCCGCCGCCAGCCAGGTGCGCACGTGGATGCCGTTGGTGATGTGGCCGATCGGCACCTCGTCCTCGGTGCGACCGGGATAGAGCGGTTGCCACATCCGGCGGGTCACCCGGCCGTGGAGGGCCGAAACGCCGTTCGAGCGCCGGGTGAGGTTGAGCGCGAGGACGGTCGGGCAGAACGGGGCGCCCTTGTCGTCCGGCCGTTCGGAGCCCAGGGTCAGCACCTCGTCGAGCGTCATCCCGAGCCCCTCGGCCAGGGGGAGGAGGTGGGTCGAGGCGAGGTCGGTGCGGAAACGGTCGTGCCCGGCCTCGACCGGGGTGTGGGTGGTGAAGACCGAGGAGGCCGCGACCTCGCGCAGGGCGTCGGCGGCGGGGAGGCCCTGGGTGAGGACGAGCTGCCGCGCGCGTTCCAAAAGGGCGAAGGCGGAATGCCCCTCGTTCAAATGCAGGACCGAGGGCTGGACGCCGATCTCGCCCAACGCCCGGTAGCCGCCGACGCCCAGGAGAAGCTCCTGCTGGATGCGGGTTTCCTGGTCGCCGCCGTAGAGCCGGGCGGTCAGCTCCTGGTCGTCGGCCGTGTTGGCCTCGTCCCGGGCGTCGAGCAGCACGAGGTCGCTCCGTCCGACCGCCACCCGCCAGAGCCGCAGGTGGACGTCGCGGCCCGGCAGCTCGACCCGGATGCGCATCTGCTGCCCGTCGGGGCCGGCGATCGGCACCATCGGCAGGTCGGCGGCCTCGATCGGCTCGTAGCGGTCCTGCTGCCAGCCGTTCTCGTCGAGGTGCTGGTGGACGTAGCCCTGGTTGTAGAGAAGGCCCACCCCCACCACCGGCACGCCGAGGTCGCTCATGCTCTTCAGATGATCGCCGGCGAGCACCCCCAGGCCGCCGGAGTAGATCGGCAGCGACTGGTGGATGCCGAACTCGGCCGAGAAGTAGGCGACCGGCCGGGCGAGGAGCGGGCCGCCATAGGTCCGCCCCCAGCGCCCCCCCTCGTGCAGGTAGGTGCGCAGACGCCGGTGGGCCTGGTCGATCAGCGTCTGCATCTCCAGGTCCTGCACCCGGCGGGCGATCTCCGCCTCTTCGAGGCGGTTCAGGATGGCGACCGGGTTGTGGTAGGCGGTGCGCCAGAGCTCGGGGTCGAGCTCCCGGAAGAGGAAACGGATCTCAGGCTGCCAGGACCACCAGAGGTTCTGGGCCAGCTCGCGCAGCTTGCGGATGACGTCCCGGTGGGGGTCGTCGGAATCGTTGGGCTCCATGGAGGCGGCAATATACCCGAAAATCCGCGCCCAGGAAAAAGGCGGTGCCCCGTGGGGCACCGCCTCCTTGTCGAGCGTCTGCTGCGGTTAGTGGACGACCTGCGCCGACGCCGTGAGGACGAGCGAGCCGCTCGTTCCGGTGACGGTGAACGGATAGGTCCCACGGGGGGTGCCGAACCGGACCCTGAGGCTCAAGGACTCGGAGTTGCCGGTCGTCGGGTTGGTGCCGAAGGTGGGCGTGATGCTCGACGGCAGGCCGGCGATCGTGAAGCTGACCGCGCCGGTGAAGCCGCCGGTGCGGGTGATGGTGATGGTGTAGTTGGCCGTCCCGCCGAGAATGCTGCTCACCGTCACCGAGGCCGGGCTGATCGAGAGCGAGAAGTTGGCTGGCGAGGCGGTCGGCGTCGCCGAGGCCTCCGGCGAGTTGCCCGACTCGCAGGTCGCGTTGTTGGCCGCGCGCACGACGTAGAAGTAGGTAGTGCCGCCGGTCACCGCGGTGTCGCTGTAGGTGGTGCCGGTGGTGCCGGTGACGAGGGCGATCTGGGTGTAGGGGCCGCCTGTGGTCGTCCCCCGCAGGACGTGGTACTCCGTGGCGCCGGTCACCGCCGCCCAGCTCAGGGCGACGCTACCGGCACCGCCGGTCGCCGTGAGGCTGGCCGGGGCGGCGGGGGGGATGCAGGGTCCGGTCGCCGGGGTGACGGCGATGCAGGCCGAGGGCGCCGAGGCGCAGGCCTCGTTGCCGGCGGGGAAGGCGGTCACCTGGTAGTAGTAGGTAAGGCCGTTGGCGACGTTGCCGTCGCCGAGCGTGGTGGCCGCGGTGCCGGAGGAGATCTTGGTGAAGCCGGCGTTGCAGCCCTGCTCGTTGCGGAAGACGTCGTAGACCGCGGTGCCCGAGGTCGTCCAGGAGAGCGCCGCGGAGTTGTCGCCGGCGGTCACGATGAGGGTCGGCGCGGCCGGCGCGGCGCAGCCGGCGAAGGTGACGTTGGCCCCGGCGTCGGTGGTGCAGGCGATGCCGTGGCGGTTGAAGGCGGCGAAGAGGGCGCCGCCGTGCGGCGTGCCGTTCGACAGGTTGCCGTCGTCGTCGTCGACCACCCGGAAGGTCTTCCACAGCGAGCCCGTGCCGCAGCCGTCGCTGGCGAAGGTGGTGTGGTTGCAGGTGAAAGCGCTGGTGGCGGTGTTCCGGGAGAGGTACCAGAGCCGGTCCAAAGTCGTCCAGGCGGTGCCGGTGCCGGGGTTCGGCAGGTCGCGGTTGGCGACGTCCCACATCGTCTCGGTGGGCACGTAGGACTCGCAGTGGACCTCCTTGCCGCAGGGACCCGAGCCGGCGCCGAGGCCCGCCGCCGGGCAGTGGGGAGAGATGAAGTTGGCGGTCGTCGCCGGGGTGTTCGAGGCGTGCTTGGCGTAGTCGGCGTCGCGGACGCCGGTGCAGGCGGTGCAGGCGTCGCCGTAGCCGGCGCAGTTGCCGCCCAGGAAGCCCTCGCCCACGCAGGAATCGTGGAGGGCGATCAGGGCCGTGGTGTCGCCGTAGGACTCGCCCGTCGCGCCGTCGGGAGCGGTGCCGGTGCCGTCGTTCTGGTCGATGCCGTGGCCGAACTCGTGGAGGGAGACGCCGGCGATCTGGCCGGTGTTGTTGCAGCCGCCGCCGGACTTGAAGAAGTTCAGGGTCGAGCCGTTCCAGTAGGCGTTGCAGGTCTGGTTCAGGTTGACGTTGACGGTCAGCTGCTGGCCGAGCCAGGTATTGGCCGGCAGCCAGCCCTTGACCACGTCCTTGATTCGGTTGACCTGGTAGAACTGCTCGCGGGAGGCGTGGGTGTTGCCGGCGCCACCGTGGCCCGGGGTCGTACAGTCGGTGCCGGTCGAGGCGCCGAAGGCCAGGTTGCCGGCGCCGTCCGAGCCCTGGGAGAGGGCGCCGCAGGTGTCGGTGATCTTGACGAACTGGCCGGCCAGGGTCGAGGTGATGGGGCTGCCGTTCCAGGTGAAGAGCCCCGCCGAGTTGGTGAAGCCGCCCGAGGAGAGATTGGCGTAGGGCATGGGGAGGACGACCTCGGGGCCGGTCGCCGGCGAGTTCAGGTAGGTGCCGCCGGTCGCCTGGGCGTACTGGTTGAGGTCGGCAAGCTCGAGGACCTCGCCGGTCACCGCGTCGACCCGGAGGCGCCAGGTGCCGAGCACGCCGTCTCTGTGGAAAGTGAGCTGCCAGACCAGGGCGAGGCTGCGGCCGGCGCCGAAGTCGAAGCCGTCCGCCGAGCGGGTGGAGGCGAGGTTGGCGGGCAGCAGGTGGAGGCTGCCGGAGTCGGCGAAGGTGTCGGTCGAGCTGAAGCCGCCGATGTATTTGGCGGCCGCCGCGAGCGCCTGGGCGGCGGTCAGCTGGGCCGTCGGGACGACCGCTTTCTGGGGCGGCAGGTTCTCGGTGCCGAACTGGACGAGGTTGCCGTTGTTGACCCGGAAGACGACCCGCGCCCCCTCGACCACCCGGGCGCCGCGCACGACGTCGAAGTCGACGAACCAGACGTGGCCGGCCGGTTGGCCGGAGCGGCCGAGGTTGAGCACCAGAGAGGCGGGATCGACCCCCAGCAGGCCCGCGACCTTGGGCAGGTAGCTGCGGGCGATCGTCTCCATGCCGGCGAGGTCGACCTGCTTGGCGCCGGGCTTCAGGAGCGCGGCGATGGCGCTCGCCGCGAGCGAGTTGCCGCGGCCGGGAATCCAGGCGACGTTGCCGCCCTCGGCGAAGGCGACGAGGCCGGTCCGCGGGTCGACCGCCGCCCGCCACTCGACCGGAGCGTTGAGGCGGAAAGTCTGCCAGGCGCTCTGGGTGGGCGAGGCGAGGAGGCCCTGGACGTTGTCGAGCGTCTCCAGCGGCTGCGAGAGCTCCAGGCGGTCGCTCTGGAACGCCAGGCTGGAGAGCGTGTCGTAGCCCTGCTTGGCAACCTGGGCGGTGAGGGGGAAGGCGGCGAGGGTAAAGGCGAGCAGGGCGAAGGTGGAAAAGACGGCGTGGAATCTCGGTCTCGGCATGGATGGTCCCCCTCCTCGGGGACGGGCGACAGGCGCAAAGAGCGGGAAAGAAAAGGCCCCCCTGTATGAAAATTGGTGCGCACGGGAGGGCCGGTGGGACAGGCGCGCCCTGGGGAAAACCCTCCATCGGCCCGGGGAAAGCCCCTCACCGTCCGTTTCCGGACACCCCGTCCGTCCCCGAACGCCAAAACCTTTCTCTTTCCCCTCACGGATTCTTTCTTTTCAACGACTTGCCCTCTGGCCCACCGCTTGCTCTACAGGCCCTGCGACGGGAGGGAATCGAGCATGGACCGCGAGCTGGATGCGAGCTTCAGGAGGAGGAGGCGGCTGCGCCGGATCGGCGCGGGCCTGGGGGTGGCCGCCGGGCTCGCTCTCCTCCTCGTCGTCCTCCCCGGCTGGCTCCGGCCCGCGCTGCGGCGTTCGGAGATCCGGACGGCGCGGGTGGAGCGGGGTGCGGTCGAGGGAGTGGTCGAGGCGTCGGGGACGGTCGTTCCGGCCTTCGCCCGTGCCCTGTCGAGCCCGATCGAGGCCCGGGTGCTGCGCATCCTCAAGCGGCCAGGCGCGGTGGTGCGGCAGGGGGATGCGATCCTCGAGCTCGACACCTCGGCCACCCGGCTGGACCTGGAGCGGCTGGAGGACCGGCTGGCCCAGAAGGCCAACGAGGAGGAGCAGGCGCGGCTCAACCTGGCGAAGAGCCTGACCGATTTGAAGAGCCGGATCGAGAGCCGGCGGCTGGACGCGCAGATCCTCGACTACCGGGCCGAGCAGAACCGCAAGCTCCACGCCGAGGGTCTGGCCTCCGAGGCGGCGCTCCGGGCGGCCGAGGTCGAGGCGAAGAAGGCCGCCATCGAGCTCTCCCAGCTCTCTGCCTCGGTCGCCGACACCGAGCGCTCGACCACCGCCCAACTCGCCGGGCTCGCCCTCGAACGGCAGACCCTGGGCAAGGAGCGCGACGAGGCCCGCCACCAGCTGGACCTCGCCACCACCCGCTCGGACCAGGCCGGCGTCTTGACCTGGGTGGTGCCGGAGGAGGGGGCGACGGTGCGCCGGGGCGACGTCCTGGCGCGGGTCGCCGATCTCGGCTCCTTCCGGGTCGAGGCCACGGTGGCGGACCTCCACGCCGCGCGCCTCGCCGCCGGGCTGCCGGTCCGGGTGAAGGTCGACGAGCACGATCTCACCGGAAGGGTGGCGAGCGTCCAGCCGGCGATCGAGAACGGCACCGCCAAATTCACCGTCGATTTAACCGACGCCGGCAACGCCCGGCTGCGCGACCACCTGCGGGTCGACGTCTTCGTCCTCACCGCCGAGAAGCAGGGGGTGTTGCGCCTCAAGAAAGGCCCCTGGGCCAAGGACGGCGCCGCCGAAGCGGTTTTTGTGATCCAGGGCGACCGGGCGGTCCGCCGCGCCGTGCGCCTCGGGGTGGAGGGCGAGGACGCCTGGGAGGTGCTCTCCGGCCTCGCGGTGGGGGACGAGGTGATCGTCGCGGATTTGAAAGAGTATCTGGACCTGACACAGATCAAGTTACGGTAAGAATAAAGGGAGGCCGCATGATCCGCCTGGAGCAGGTCAGCAAGCTGTACCGTACGGAGCGCATCGAGACCGTGGCGCTCCACAACGTCAACCTCATGATCGAAAAAGGCGAGCTGATCTCGATCATGGGTCCCTCGGGATGCGGCAAGAGCACGCTCCTCCACCTGATCGGTCTGCTCGACGAGGCGAGCGAGGGCGAGATCGAGCTCGACGGCGAGCGGATCGGCCGCGGCCACCGGCACGGCGACCGGGAGCTCGCCCGCATCCGCAATGAACGGGTGGGTTTCATTTTCCAGCAGTTCCACCTGATCGGCGATCTCTCCGTCGTCGACAACGTCGAGATCCCTCTGCTGTACCGCCGTCTTTCGGCGAAGGAGCGCAGGCAGCGGGCGCTCGCCGCCCTCGACCGGGTGGGGCTTTCCTCGCGCACCCATCACTTCCCCTCCCAGCTCTCGGGCGGCCAGCAGCAGCGGGTGGCGATCGCCCGCGCCATCGTCGGCGGCCCGAAGATCCTCTTGGCCGACGAGCCCACCGGCAACCTCGACAGCCAGATGGGCGACGAGGTCATGGGCATTCTCGAAGAGCTGAACGGCAAGGACCAGACGACCGTGGTCATGGTCACCCACGACCCGCGCCTGGCCGACCGCACCCACAGAATCGTCCGCCTGTTCGACGGCCGCCAGGTGCAGTAGGGAGACGCCATGCTCGCCAGCTACCTGAAAATCGCCGCCAAGGTCCTCCTGCGCCGGAAGTTCTTCACTTTCATCAGCCTTTTCGGGGTGAGCCTCACCCTGCTCGTCGCCCTGGTGGCGACGGCGATCCTCGACCAGCTCTTCGCCCCGGTCGCCCCCGAGATCCATGCCGACCGCACCCTCTGGCTCTACCAGATCGCCGCGACCGGCAAGAACTGGGTGCGGACCGGTCCGCCCGGCTACGCCTTCCTGGAGCAGACGGTGCGGCCGCTCGCGACCCAGCCCGGGGTCGAGCGGGTGGCGCTGGTGACCAACGACCGGACGGTGGTCTCCTACCTGGGCGGCCGGCGCAGCGAGCTGCAGTTGAAGCGCACCGACGGCGAGTTCTGGCGCATCCTCGATTTCCACTTCCTGGAGGGCGGGCCGATCACCGCCGCCGACGAGGCGGCCGGGCGGCGGGTGGCGGTGATCAACACGGCCACGAGGCAGCGCCTGTTCGGCGGCGCGCCCGCCGTCGGCCGCGCCGTCGAGCTCGAAGGCGAGCGCTTCCGCGTCGTCGGCGTGGTGCCCAACGTGCCGAACCTCCGGATCATCCCCTACGCCGACGTCTGGGTGCCGATCAGCGCGACCAATTCCTCGGACTACCGGCACGAGACCTTCGGCGGCATGATGGCCCTCGTCCTCGCCCGGAGCCGCGCCGACTTCCCTGCCATCGAAGCGGAGTTCGCCGCGCGGATGCGGCGGGTGCCGATCCCTGATCCCCAACATTTCGACCGCCTCTCGGGTGGCCTCGACACCCTGTTCGGCACTGCCTCCCGCCTGCTCTTCACCGACCGCATGGAGGCGAGCCATCCCGGGCTCCTGGCGGCGGTCCTCGCCACCGCCCTCCTCCTCTTCCTGCTCCTCCCCACGGTCAACCTGATCAACGTCCAGCTGAGCCGCATCCTGGAGCGCGCCCCGGAGATCGGCGTCCGGCGCTCGTTCGGCGCCTCGAAAGTGACCCTCGTCGGGCAGTTCCTGGTCGAGAACCTGGTGCTGACCCTCCTCGGGGCGGGCCTGGGGCTCGCCCTGACCGCGGCGGTGCTCCCGGCCCTGAACGCCAGCGGCCTCCTCCCCTATGCCCAGCTCGAAATCAACCTGCGCGTCTTCGTGGCCGGCCTCGGCATCGCCCTCCTCTTCGGCGTGCTCTCCGGCGTCTATCCGGCCTGGCGGATGTCGCGCCTCCATCCCGTCCAGGCGCTCTCCGGGAGGAACGTATGATCCGCCATCTCGTCAAGCTCATCTGGAACCGCAAGCGCGCGAGCGCGCTCGTCGTCGTCGAGATCTTCGCCTCGTTCCTCGTCCTGGTCGCCGTCGCGACCCTCGCCCTCTACGTCGCCACCAACCGGAACCGGCCGCTGGGCTTCCGCTGGGACGGCGTGCTCTCCGTCCTCGCCGTTCATCCCGGGCAGCCCAGGCAGCTGGGGGAGGAGACGACAGCGGCGGAGGAGGAGACCGCGGAGCGCCTCTACCGCGAGATCGCCGCCCTCCCCGGCGTCGTGGCGGTGGGAGCGGCGGAGGTCGCGCCCTACCAGATCGGCGGCAGCCAGAACAATTTCGGCCTGCACGGCCGGAAGATCGAGAGCGACGTCAACGACGTGACCCCGGGGATTCGGGACGCCCTGCGGCTCGACCTCGTCGCTGGCCGCTGGTTCACGGCGGCCGACCGGGACCTCCCCTACAGCCCGCTGGTGATCAACCAGGCGCTCGCCCGGGAGGCCTTCGGCGCCGGGAGCCCCCTGGGCCAGGTGCTCCTGACGCCCGACCCCGAGGACCACCAGCCGGAAGGGCGGGTGGTGGGGGTGATCTCCGACTTCCGGATCCGCGGCGAGCTGTCGGGTCCCGGCAACTATCTGTTCCGTCTCCACCGGCCGGGGCAGCCGCCGGCCCGCTTCCTGAGCTGCCTCTTCGTCCGCCTGCGGCCCGGCGCTTCGGCCGAGCTCGAACGCGTCGTGGCGGAGCGCCTGCGCGCCGTAGCGCCGGGCTGGAATTTCACCGTCACGCCGCTCTCCCGGGAGCGCGCCGGGGCTTTCCGCCGGGTGCTGGCGCCGCTCGCCGCCGCGGTGCTCGTCGCCTTTTTCCTCCTCGCCATGGTCGGCCTGGGGCTCCTCGGGGTGCTGTGGCAGAATCTCCTAAGGCGTACCAAGGAGATCGGGCTGCGCCGGGCGGCAGGGGCCACCCGGGCCAGCATCCACCGGCAACTCGTCATGGAGCAGCTCCTCTTGACCACCCTGGGGGTCCTCTGCGGTCTGGTGCTCGTCCTCCAGCTCCCTCTCTTCGGGGTGACCGGCTGGCTCGGCCCCGGGGTCTTCGCCGGCGGCGTTGTCGTGGCGCTTGCCGCCATCTACCTCCTGGCGACCCTCTCCGCCCTCTATCCGAGCCTCCTGGCCGGCCGGGTCGAACCCGCCCTGGCGCTGCGCGACGAATGATCCCATGATCCTCCTGGTCGACGACGACCCCTCGGTCACCGCGTCTTTGGCGCTGCTCTTGAAGCGCCAGGGCCACCCGACGCGGTCGGCGCGGTCGGCCGCGGAGGCCTTGGCCGCCCTCGCCGAGGACCCCGAGGGGTTCGAGCTGGTCCTCCAGGACATGAACTTCTCGCGCGCCACCTCGGGCGAGGAGGGGCTCGCCCTCCTGCGCCAGATCCGGCGTCTGCGGCCGGAGCTGCCGGTCATCCTGATCACCGCCTGGGGCTCGATCGGCCTGGCGGTCGAGGGGATGAAGGCGGGAGCGGCGGATTTCGTCACCAAGCCATGGGGGAACGCCCAGCTCCTCCAGGCGGTCGAGACCGCGCTCGCCCTCGCCGCCGGGAGGGCAGGGGAGACCGAGTCCGAGAGGGCCGGGGGAGGGCCGGTCGGCCGCGAAGAGCTGGACCGCCGCTACGACCTCGCCGCCCTGGTCGGCGTCGATCCCGCCTGGGTGAAGCTCCTGGCGCTCGTCGGCCGGGTGGCGGCGACCGACGCCTCGGTCCTCATCACCGGCGAGAGCGGCACCGGAAAAGAATTGGTCGCCGAGGCCCTGCACCAGAACAGCCGGCGCAAAACCGGCCCGTTCGTCAAGGTCAACCTGGGGGGGATCTCCTCGACCCTCTTCGAGAGCGAGATGTTCGGCCACGTCCGCGGCGCCTTCACCGACGCCCGGGCCGACCGCAAGGGTCGCTTCGAGATGGCCGACCGCGGCACCATCTTCCTGGACGAGATCGGCGAGGTCGACCCCGCGGCCCAGGTCAAGCTCCTGCGCGTCCTCCAGGATCGCACCTACGAGGTGCTGGGGTCGAGCCTCCCCCGGACCGTCGACGTGCGGGTGATCTCGGCCACCAACCGCGATTTGCGCGGGATGGTCGAGACGGGACAGTTTCGCGAGGACCTCCTCTATCGTCTGAACCTGATCGCCCTGCGCCTGCCGCCGCTCCGCGAACGGCGGGGGGACATCCCGCTTTTGGCCCGCGCCTTTCTCGCCTCGTGCGCCGCGGCCTACGGCCGGGGGCCGCTCGCGCTCTCCCCCCGCGCCCAGGACTGGCTCGCCGCCCAGCCCTTCCCGGGCAACGTGCGGCAGCTCAAGCAGACGATCGAGCGGGCCGTTCTGGTCTTCGAGCGAGGGGAGGGAGAGCCTCTGGAGGTCGAGGACCTGGTCGCCCTTTCGCAGCTCGACGGGACGGAGGGCCGGGAGGCGCGCCGCGGGAGCCTCCCTCGCCCGGGGAGCATGACGCTCGAAGAGATGGAGCGGGCGATGATCGTCAACTGCCTGCGCCACTACGAGGGGAACGTGACCCGGGTGGCCGAAGCCCTGGGCCTCTCCCGCGCCGCTCTCTACCGTCGCTTCGAGAAGTACGGGCTGGCCGGGCAGGACGCCGAGCCTTGAGCCTGCGTTCCGCAGCCCTGAGCCTTCGGGGAAGAATCGTCCTCTATCTCGTCCTCCTCCATCTGGTCCTGGGGGTCATTGCCTTCCTGGCTCTGCGCCAGGAACCGTTTCTTCTCCTCGCCGCCGAGGCCCTCTTCGTCGTCTCGATCGCCGTCGGCACCCTCCTGGTGCGCGCCTTCTTCGTCCCCCTGGACCTCATCCGCACCGGCGCCGAGCTGATCGGCGAGCGCGACTTCACCTCGCAGTTCCTGCCGGTGGGCAGCCCGGAGATGGACGCCCTGATCGGGGTCTACAACCGGATGATCGATCGCCTGCGCGAGGAGCGGCTGACGCGGGAAGAGCAGCACCACTTCCTCGACCGCATCTTAACCGCCTCGCCGGCCGGGGTGGTGACCCTCGACTTTGACGGCCGGATGAGCCTGGCGAATCCCAGCGCCAGCCGGCTCCTGGAGCTTCCGGTCGATGCGGTGGGCCGCCCGCTCGCCGAGGTGGCGGGGGCGCTGGGACCGGCGTTTTCGTCGATCCCGGTGGGCGAGTCGCGGCTGCTGCCGGCGGCCGGGGGGCGGCGGCTCAAGGTCTCCCGGGCGGAGCTTTTCGACCGCGGCTTTCCGCGCAGCTTCTACGTCGTCGAGGAGTTGACCGAGGAGCTGCGCAGCTCGGAGAAGGCGGCCTACGAGAAGCTCATCCGCATGATGTCCCACGAGGTCAACAACTCGGTGGGAGCGGTGGGCTCGCTCCTCGACTCCTTCCGCGCCTATGGCGAGCAGCTGGAGGAGGACGACCGCGACGACTTCCTGGAGGCGCTGGCGGTGGCGGCGACCCGGCTCGAAAACCTGCGCGCCTTCATGAACGGCTTCGCCGAGGTCGTCCGCCTGCCCCCGCCGGACCTCCGTCTCCACGACCTGAAGCGCCTGGTCAACGAGGTCGTCCTCCTCCTGCGCCCCGAGCTCGACCGCCGTCGCATCCAGTGCGGCTGGGAGCCTCCGGTACCCGAGCCGGTCCCGCCGGTCGCCCTGGACCGAAACCAGATCGAGCAGATGCTGGTCAACGTGCTGAAGAACGCCATGGAGTCGATCGGCGAGGACGGACGGATCACGCTCCGCCTACTGCGGGAAGAGACGCGGGAGGGGGCGAAGACGGTATTGGCGATCCGCGACACCGGGGCCGGCATCCCCGGGGAGATCCAGCCGCTCCTCTTCACCCCTTTCTTCACCACCAAGCCGGACGGCCGCGGCCTCGGGCTCACCCTGGTGCAGGAGATCCTCGCCCAGCACCGTTTCGGCTTCCGTTTGGAGGGGCGGGTGGGGGAGGGGGCGGAGCTGCGGGTTTGGATGGGATAGCGCCGGATACCTCTGGTACGCCCCATTGCCGATAGGACGCGATGGGTCTAGAATCGCCGTCGTCGGCCGGCGTAAGACAATCGCCATCGTCGGTCGGCGTAAGACCGTGACTCGGGAGGGGCGTGTGCTGGAGCCCTGACTGCTGTCTCCGGCGCGGCGCCTCAGAATGGGAACAGCGAGAAAGAACTGCTCACGAAGACACCGTACTGCACGTCCTTCTTTTCCTCCCAACTCACTCTGATGCCCCCGCTCATGGCTCCAGAGGGAGACTTGACGAGATAGATCGGAAGATCCCCACTCAGCGTACCTTTCTTGAAGTCATAGGCTGCCTTGAGCGAAACGGCGTGGCCACCGAAGAGAGCTCGTACTTCGGCAAACAGAAGTTGCTGCTGATCCGGACTCGGAGCGCCACCGGACCGGTTTTGCAGCGAACGACCGCAGTCCCCCCCTGCGTAGGACATAGCGTTACGGAGTCCGCGTCTTTGTACTTGTCACGGTATTCGAACCCCGCTGTTATCAGCATCGGATGACTCGGAGTTCGAGCTTGAACGCCTTGACGCCGTCTTTGGGGGTCACGGTGAACGCTACTGTGCGCTTAGCCATCTATCTCCTCCTTTCGTTCCATTGCTGTAGACAGACGTGCGGCGCGAATTCCGCCCGCCGCCATCCAAGGGAGCAGCGATCGGAAGGCGATGATCCGGACCGGGGATGGTATCCGCAGCCGCCTCGCCTCGGCGCTCGCCTTCGAGCACCCGCAAGCCGGGGGGCCGAAAGAAGAAGTCCCCTCCGCCTCCCACCCCGACCCCCGCTCCGCAGCCGGAGAGCCCGGTCGAGGTCAAGGCCTCAAGTCCGAAGAAGTAAGGTAGGAACGCGGTAGTAGCCGTTTGTGCCAGGGGGACCTCCGGGTCCCCTTGGCTTTTGGCGCCCTATCGCCCTATCGCCACTGCTGCCAGAAGAGGATCGCCGTCACCACCAGGCCGATCACGACGACCGCCGCCCGCGCTTTCTCGCGGCCGATGCGGCGGGCGAAGCGGGCGCCGCCATAGCCGCCCAGGGTGGCGCCGACGACGATCACCAGGGCGGCCGGCCAGGAGACCACGCCGCGGACGATGAAATAGGTCGCCGCCACGCTGTTGATCGCCAGGTTGAAGAAGTTCTTGAGGCCGTTCATGGCGTGGATGTCCTGGAGACCCAGGAAGCCGAGCACGGCGAGCATGAGGATGCCGATCGCCGCCCCGAAGTAGCCGCCGTAGATCGAGATGGCGAACTGGCAGGCGGAGGCGACGGCCCAGCGCTTCCAGGGCAGGTGCCCGGGGTCGTCGAGGGTCGCGGCGTCGGGCCGGGCCTCGCGACGGCGGGCGAGCACGCCCTGCAGCATGAAGAGGACCGTGGCGAAGAGGATGAGCACCGGGGCGAGGTGGGCGAAGATCCGCTCTGGGGTGGAGAGCAGGAGGACCGAGCCGATCGTCCCGCCGAGCAGGCTGGGGAGGAAGAGGGTTTTGAGCCACGCGCGGTGGGTGAGGACCTCCTGGCGGTAGCCGAAGAGGCTCGCCGCCGCCCCGGGGAGGAGCCCGACGGTGGCCGTGGCGTTGGCCGAGATGGCGGGCTGGCCCAGAAACAGCAGGGCGGGGAAGACGAGGATGGTGCCGCCCCCCGCCATGGCGTTCATGATCCCCCCGCCGGCCGCGGCGGCGACGAGCAGGAGGAGTTGGAGGGGGGACATCGGCGGAGGATTATGGCATGGGGGAGAATGGGAGGGAGGAGGAGCGATGGACGACGTGAATCCCGGCCGGACCGGCTTCCGGCTGCACCCGGTCCTGGGGCACGGATGAGGCGGACCGCCGTTCTCGTCCTGCTGGCCCTGCTCGGCCTCCTCCCCGCCGCGGCAGAGGCGCGGCGGTTCCGGCGGGCGAGCCCGCTGCCGGACCTGCCGCTCCACGAGGTACACCCGGCGGTGGCGCCGCGGACGGAGCTGCTGGCGGTGCTGCTGACTGGCGACGGCGGCTGGGCGGCGACCGACAGGGGGCTCTCCGCCGCGCTCGCGGCGCGCGGCATGCCGGTCGTGGGCTGGAACTCGCTGCGCTATTTCCTCCATCCGCGAAACCCCGACGGCACCGCCCGCGACCTGGAGCGCATCCTGCGCGCCTATCTGCCCCTCTGGCACCGGCAGAAGGTCGTCCTCATCGGCTACTCGTTCGGCGCCGACGTCCTGCCCTTCCTCGTCCACCGCCTGCCCCCGGACCTGCGCTCCGGCATCGCGCTCGTCGCGCTTCTGGGGCCGGACGAGAAGGCGGGATTCCGCTTCCACCTCGCCGAATGGCTGGGCAAGGACTCGAAGGACACTCTCCCCGTCCGCCCCGAGATCGAGGCCATCCGCGGCCTGCCCCTCCTCTGCATGTACGGCATCCAGGAGGCGCACAGTCTGTGCAAAGAGCTCGACCCTGCCCAGGCGCGCATCCGCTCCCGGCCGGGCTCCCACATCGTCGGCAAGCAGTATGGCCCGATCGTCGAGGAGATCCTCCGCATGACCGGGCTGGGGAAGGTGTCGGGGTAGAGTTCCATGGCGGCGGGCCTTTGTTGCAGAATGGGAGGGTCGCGAGGCCTTCCCGCGCACCGATCCGGTTTTTCATCCCAGGAGACATCTCAGCTCATGAAGACCCCCGCCGTACCGCTGGTTCCCGTCTGCGTCTGGGCCTGCGCTCTCGCCCTCACCTTTGCCGTCTCGACCTCCGCCACCGAGCAGAAGCTCAACCTGGCGGAGCCGTTCGGCACCGTCACTCTCTACCACTCGACCCCCACCCCGCCGCACGTCGCCATTTTCATCTCGGGGGACGGCGGCTGGAACCTCGGGGTGGTCGACATGGCCCGCGAGCTCCAGGGGATGGACGCGCTGGTCATCGGCGTCGACATCCGGCATTACCTGAAAGCGGCGACGGCTTCGCCCGACAAGTGCTTCGATCCCGGGACCGATTTCGCCGAGCTCGGCCGTCTCGTCGAGAAGCGCCTGGGCTACGGGCGCCACGTGCCGCCCGTCCTCGTCGGCTACTCCTCGGGGGCGACCCTGGTCTACGCGGCCCTCGTCCAGGCGCCACCCCATACCTACACCGGCGCCCTCTCGCTCGGCTTCTGCCCCGACCTCATCGTCAACCACGCCATCTGCAAGGGCAACGGCCTCACCTGGGAGCGCGACCCGCACCACAAGGGGGTCGACTTCCTTCCTACCGAGAGCCTGGAAGACCCCTGGATCGCCTTCCAGGGGGACATCGACCAGATCTGCACCCCGGAGGACACCCGCGCCTACGTCAAGAAGGTGCCCCACGGCGAGCTGGTCTGGCTCCACAAGGTGGGCCACGGCTTTTCGGTGCCGAAGAACTGGATGCGCCAGTTCAAGGACGGTTTTGCCCAGATGACCGCGGGCGGGAGGAAGCCGTAGTAGGCTTGTGAGGCCGTGCCCGCGAAGGTTCTCCGTTTCGACGCCCGCCGTCGTACCCTCGATACCAGCACCGAGGCGGCGCGGCTCGTCGGGCCGGTGCGGATTCTCGTCGCCCTCCTGGGGCTGATCCTCGTCGCGATCGGCCTCGGCCTGACCGCCCTCCTGGTCTACGCGATCGCCCAGTCCCGGGAAACCGGCCTGGGCGCCGCGCTCGCCGCCGTCGCCTTCCTTCCCGTCCCCCTCGGGATGGCCGCCTACGGGTTCGATCTCGTCGTGCGCGGGATCACGGGGCGGCTCTGGAGCCGGCGGTTCTGGAATGCCCTGGAGGCCCGGTTCGTCCGTCGCGCTCACGTCTGGATACCGGTGCTTGCCGTAGCGGTGCTCGTCATGCTGGCCATCGGGGGGCTCTTCGAGAAAGGCCCCGGCCGGTTTGAGGGGCTGCTGCTCCTCGTGGCGCTCTTCCTTCACGTGCTCTGCCACGAGCTCGGGCATCTGATCGCCGCCGGCCTGGTGGGCTACCGGCCGCGGTGGCTGGCGGCGGGACCGTTCGTCGTCCAGGTCGAGAACGGGAAGACGCGCGTCACCCGCAGCCGCTCCTGGTGGATGTTCTTCGGCGGCTACGCCGCCTACCAGCCGATCGGCCAGACCCGCGCCAAGGACTTCCTGGTGATCGCCGCCGGCCCGCTCGCCAACCTCCTGCTCGTCGCGGCGGCCCTCGAGACCTGGGGCTGGCCGACCGCCGCCACCCTCTTCTCGATTTTCCTGCGCGTCTTCATCGGAGCGGGGATCGCCATCGCCCTCCTGAACCTGATGCCTCTCCCGCGCGCCGCGGGCGGCGTGGCGTTGGATGGGCGCGAGCTGCTGGATCTGCGGCGGCGGGCTGCCCGTCGAACCATTCCGTAGTAGAGTTTTACCCAACTCTCGAAGTGGAGGTGGGGTTTGACGCCACAGGTCCGATTCGCCATCGAGGTTGGAGACGTGCTCACGATGCCCGGCGACGTGCTGATTCTCAAGCACGCGCAGGATCTCTATGGGGCGGATCGAGCAGCTTTTGATAGCTTCCAGCGGATTGGCGTCGATCTCACCAGTGCGTTGCCGGGTCCCTCTTTCTGCCTCCTCACGAAATCGCAGGGTGCCGTCGGGGCGAATAGTGTGCTCTTCGTCGGCACCCCTTCCCTCGAACATTTCAGCTACGAGCAGATCCGCGAATTCGGCTATCGGGCTTTGGCAACGCTGGGTCGAGAGGCGCCGCAAGTCCGCGAGGTTCTTCTTACCATTCATGGCCCCGGCTATGGGCTCGACGAGATCGAGGCGTTCGAGTCGGAAGTCGCCGGCCTCCTGGATGCCTTTAAGCTGCACGATGCTCCGGCGCTCGATCGGATCACGTTCGTCGAACGAAACGAAGGCCGTGCCCAGAGGCTCCAGGCAAGCCTCGATCGGCTGCTGCCGCAGGGAGAGAGCCGATCTCGCGGTGCGGCTCCGACTCTTTCTTCCTCGGCGGCCGAGTCCCTGCGAACCGCCGGGTCGGCAAAGAAGCCCCTCATCTTCGTGGCGATGCCGTTCGCCGAAGAGTTCGACGACCGGTTCCACTACGGGATCCAGGGAGCCGTCAATGACGCCGGCTTCCTTTGCGAGCGCGTGGACATGACTTCCTTTACCGGCGACGTCATGGAGCGAGTCAAGACGAAGATCGATGCCGCTTCGCTGGTCATCGCCGAGCTGTCGAGCGCCAATCCCAACGTCTATCTGGAAGTTGGCTACGCGTGGGGGTGTGGCAAGCCTACGGTCCTCGTCGTTTGCGACGAGTCAGATCTCCAGTTCGACGTGCGCGGCCAGCGCTGCCTCGTCTACGGGAAGAGCATCAAGCGCCTCGAGGGTCTTCTCCGGCACGAGTTGGAGAATCTGCGGGCGGGGATCTGAGCCGTGCCCGCACAGACCGACCATCCGACCTTTCACGAGATCAAGGTTTTCCTGGAAGGTTCATCTCTACAGAAAGCCGTCGTCGACAACACCCGCGTGGTGCGTCATCTCCTCAGCGGATGCTCCATCTGTCGGCATCGGCTCGAAGTCCTCGATCCAGACGGGGCGCGGCGTGGACAGCTGGGCGTTCGCCGCAGCTTCGAGGCTTCAACTCCGCGTTCAGCGAGCGGCAACAGCTACGATCAGGCCTTCGCCAACGCCGAGCGGACGCTGTCGCTCTTCCTCTCGGATGGTAACCCCGTCGAGGGGCCGCCCGGCGAGCTCCTGGCCGAGTTGGTGCTACTCGATGGCGACGCTGACGAACCAGCGCGCCCTGGCCCTTTCGCGAAGCGTTCAGCCATCCCTCAACTGATCCGATGGCTCATCGGTCGAAGCCACTCCGTGCGTTTCGAGGATCCGGAAAAGATGCTGCACTGGGGTCTACTGGCGCGCCTCGCAGCAGAGGCGTGCAATCGGCAAGTTGCGGGCAGCCCTTATCGGCTCGCCGATCTCCGGGCTCAAGCCTGGGGACAATTCGGTAACTCCCTGCGCGTCTGTGGTCAGCTCGACAAGGCGGAGGAGGCACTGATGGTGGCCGCCAGGCACCTTCAGTCGGGAACTGGCGATCCAGAGGTCCGGGTGACTCTGTTGCAGCAGACAACCGCGCTGCATCTATACCGGCGCGCCTTTGAGAGCGCCAATGCTACAGCGGTGGAGGCTGAAGAGCACTGCCGAGAAATCGGGGACCAACCAGGGATTGCCTATGCTCTCTTCCAGCGAGCGCTCGCCGTTTTTTGGGGGGGAGAGAGCGAGAGAGCCATTCCTCTCATTCGGCGCGTCCTTCCTCTGACCGACCCCGCGGTAGATCCCTACCTGGTGATCGCCGCGCGACATGGCCTAGCTGATTGCTACATCGAGCTCAAACGGCCGCACGAGGCACATCAGCTCTTCTTGCAGACCAAGCTCGCTGTCCGAGGATGGGAGAAGCCGATGATCGGCCTACGAATGTCCTGGGTGGAGGGGAAGTTGCTGTGCATGCTCGGTCACTTCGATGCCAGCGAGAAAGCCCTGCGCCGAGCCCGCCAGGGATTCCTGGATCGGCGGTTGGTTCATGAAGTCGTGGCCATCTCGCGCGATCTGGCGCAGATCTATGTGGATTTGGGATGGACGGAGAAACTCGAGAAGATTGTAAGCGAGACGGGTACGGTCATCGGTGCGATGCACAGAACCCCGGAGGCCGAAGCCTTGCTCGCTCAGCTGGGGAGGATGACGGCGCACTGATCGGGGGATCGCCAGCGTTCCTTTAGACCGGTGCCGATGGCCGGACCTTCGCCCGGAGATGAATCTCCGGACTCTGAGACGGAACTGATGAATCCAGCTTTCGCGGTTGGGGCTGCCTCCCGGAGCGGTCGCGGCATGAGTTGGAGAACCTGAGGGCGGGGATCTGAAGCGTAGAGGTCTTATGTGACTTGTGCCACGCAGACCGGATCGCGGTCAGGCGGCATAGATGACCTGCTGCTCCGCCAGGATCGCCCGCCGGCGGAAGGGGTTCCGGAGGGCCTGCTTTTCCACCAGGTCGACCTCGCGCCCGAAGAGGGCCTTCAATTCAATCCGCATCCGCGAGAGATCCCAGAGGGTCCACGGGGCGCCGGGCTCGAAGGTCACCAGTACGTCGACATCGCTGTCCGGCCGAAAGTCGGCCCGGAGGACGGAACCGAAGAGGGCGAATTCCGTGACCTTCCAGCGCCGGCAGAAGTCGGCGACCTGTTGGGGATCGATCGGTAGCGCTGTCGTCATGATCGTTCGTTCGCCGTGGCCGTCCGGGGGAGATTGTAGCGCGGAAGGGAGGGCCTACCGGAAATCATGGCTCGGCACCCGGGCCAGATCCTGCAACGCCCAGAACCGTTCCGCCTTGACCGAGATCGAACCATCCCGCTTCTGGAGCACCCCCTCGACCGCCAGGCCGGGG
>DASQPA010000452.1:0-20786 GCA_035644215.1 Thermoanaerobaculia bacterium | reverse complement strand
CTACCCCCTGGCCCTCGCCGGCGGGCACCGGGTCAACCACTGCGTGCTCCGCGCCCTCGCCGCCCAGCCCGGCGTCCTCTGCCAGGCGCTCATCCCCAAGCTCGCCCAGGGGACCCCCGGCCCCGAGTACTACCCCAACCTTGCGGACTTCGCCGCCTTGGGCCTGCGCTCCTTCCGGCTCGACGGCGACCGCTGGTGGTTCGACTGCGGCTACCCGGTCTGCGCCGTCGACGACGTCCTCGCCGAGTTCCCCCGCGCCTGCGAGGAATTCCAGCCCGACGTCGTCTTCCTTCAGAACCCGCGTCCGCCGTGCTCCGTCGCCGACCTGGTCCTCGACCGCGGCCTGCCGGCGGTCTGTTACCTCCACGACGTCCGCTTCGATCCCGACCGCCTGCGCGCCGCGGTGGCCGCCGGCACCGAGCTGCTCTGCTGCTCGGACTTCCTCCGCCGCGAGATCCGGGCGGACAGCGGCTGCGAAGCCTCTGTGCTCTACCCGGTCGTTCCGGCGGCGGACTACCGGGTCGAGCCTGATCCCTTGGGCTCGATCACCCTGATCAGCCCGATCCCCGAAAAGGGTCTCGACATCTTCCTCTCCCTCCTCCCCCGCTTCCCCGAGGAGCGCTTCCTGGCGGTCGAGGGCTGGCCCCTGGGCGCCGAGGGCCTGGCCGAGGTCGAGCGCCAACTCGCTCCCTTCCCCAACGTCTCGCTGATGCGCCGCACCAGCGAGATGAAGGACGTCTACCGCCGGACCCGGCTGCTCCTCGCTCCCTCCCAGCTCCTCGAAGCGGCCGGCCGGGTGGTGGTCGAGGCCCAGGTGAGCGGCATCCCGGCGGTGGTGAGCGCGCGGGGCGGGCTCGAAGAGATGCTCGGCCCCGGCGGGCGCGCGGTCGCCGCCTGGGCCGACCCGGACGCCTGGGAGCAAGAGGTCCGCGCGGTGCTCGCCGCGCTCCCCCACTACCGGGAGCGCGCCCTGGCGAACGCCCGCCGCCCCGAGTTCTCCCCCGAGCACGTCCGCGCCTCCTTCCTCGCCGCCGCCGAACGCTCGATCGCCACCCTCGAAACGCCGTGCAGCTGATCCTCTCCCCTCACTTCGACGACGCCGTCCTCTCCTGCGGCGGCCAGATCCGGCAGCGGGTCGAGGCCGGGGAGACCGTCCGCGTCCTCACCCTCTTCGGCGGGCGGCCGGGTCCCGCGCTCTCGCCCCTGGCGCAAGAGCTCCACCAGCGCTGGGGCGATCCGCCCGACCTGGTCGGCCGCCGCCAGGAGGAGGACGACGCGGCGCTCCAGCTCCTCGGCGCCGCGCCGTGCCGGCTCCAGGAACGGGAGGCGCTCTACCGGCAGGACCCGGAGGGCGCCTGGCTCTACCCCACCCGGGAGGCGCTCTTCGGCGCCGTCCATCCGGCCGAGCAAGCCTGGCCGGCGGCGCTGGCCGTCGGGGTTGCCGCGCATCTCCCGGCGGACGGCGAAGTCACCGTCCAGGCGCCCCTCGGGGTGGGCTGCCACGTCGACCACCAGCTGGCGCACGCCGCCGCCCGCCACCTCGCCGACCGGGGGATCGCGGTCTGGTTCTACGAGGACTACCCCTATGCCGAACGGCCGGGCGCGCTCGACCGCGCTCTGCAGGCCCAGGAGGGGCTCCGCTGGGAGCCCCGCCTCTTCCCGCTGACCGCGGAGCAGCTGGCGGCGAAGATCGCGGCCATCTGTGCCTATCGCTCGCAGCTCCCCGGCCTCTTCCGTGATTTCCACGAGGCGCCGAGCCCGGAAGCCGCGGTCCGCCGCTACGCCCAGGAGGTCGGCGGCGGCCAACCGGCCGAGCGGGTATGGATTCCCCGGCAGGAGGGCTGAGACTTGCAAAGAACGACCGCTCCCACCCTCGAAGTCTTCGTCTGGGGCCTCCCCCATCGGGAGCCCCATCACACCCTGCTCCGCGAGAGCCTCGCGGCGAGCGACGTGGGGCCGGTCACCTGGCTGCTCCACCCGCCGGGACAGACCGCCTGGGAGCACTGGGAGGAGTCCCATCGGAGGGCGGCCGCCTCTCCGGCCGACCTCGTCCTGCTCCTGGAGGATGACGTGATCGTCAACCGCCACCTGCGCCACAACGTCGAGACCTGGGGGTGGCCGAACGACCCCGATTTCGCCGCCGGCTGGCTCTACAACCCCGGCGGCTACGCCCAGGAGGACCGCTGGTACGACGACGGCCCGAACTGGTACGGCACCTGCGCCGTCCTGGTCGCCCCGGACCGCCTGCGCCGCTACGTGGACGAGGCGCTAAAGATCTGCCAGGGCTCCGGGCAGGACTGGGACAAGGATTGGGACAACTGCTTCTGCCAGGCGATCCTGCGCCACGGCAGGATCCGCACCCACTACCCCTCGCTCACCGAGCACCTGGACGAGCTTCCCAGCGCCATGGGCAATCTGCCCTCGCCCCGCTCCCGGACCAGCCGGGGCACCTTCGACCGCGACTGGCGGCGGACGCCGTAGGAAACCGTCCTCCCCCGGGTCGCCCCGGGGGAGGACGTGCTACCTGTGGGTACTACGACCGGCTACTCCTTGGCAGGAGGGCCCGGGTCCACCGCCGGGTGCCCCTGGACTTCGACGGGCGGCGGGGCGGGAGGACCGGGGGTGGGAGCGGGTTGCGCCGCCTTGGCCTTGCGGCCGACCTTCCCACGCTTCAGGCCGTACCTGACCAGAAGCTCGCTCTTCGGCCCGAGCGCGGACCGGAGGCCATGGTTCAGGCGGGAGAAGAGGTCGTCGCCGGTGACGATCAGATCGTTGCGCCGGGACGTTGCGCTCAGGGACTCCGCCTCAATGTCCTTCATCTGGAGGCGGAGTGCCTTTGCCTCGTCGATGATCTGCTGAAACTCGACCTGAAAGTCCTTCAGCTGGGGAAAGGCCGCCAGTTGCGCCTGCACGTGGTCGTTCATGTTCTGCCAGCGGTCGATCTTCGCGGCCAGGGTCGTCTGGCCCTGGAGGTTGCCCTTCGCCGGGTTGGCCGGCGGATTCGTCTGCGTGCTCATTTGAATCTCCTTCGCTTTTGGGGTAAGCTACGGAGCTGTCCCTCTTGGACGCGTCCGGATCCTCCGCATGAGAACACCGGGCGCTCTCCGTAGTCGGTTACGGGTACTACCGTTCCGGGAAGTTTCGGAGGAGGGCTCTCCTGATCCGGGAGCTCTCCTCCACATTCCCCCATCTCTGACATCTCTCGCAACCGCGCGCGGTCCCTGCCGCGCCTACAGGTTCTTGCCTCCGCCCTCCTTTGGAAGCGGTAGCTCTCCCGGGCTCCCTGCCCGGAAGGTTCCAGGTCTCCACAGACCCGAAAGGTTCGCTTCAGTGGGGCACATGATATTCGGACCGGAACAGAAGTCAAGCGGTTCTGCACAATTCTGTTCAAGATTAGAGCTTGCAGGAAAGCAAGGATTGGCCTAAGCTCAGTCCTGCCTGCCTTTAGCCCAGAGTTTGGCTCTCGATCGGCTTGCGGAGCGACCGTGGCGACCCGCAAAACGCCTCCAAATGCATTTCGCGCCCGTCGAAATTCATTTCCGGTCGCTCGAAATTCATTTCGGACCCCGCGAAATGAATTTCGCCCGGCTTCTTTTGTATTTCGAGCCACCCGAAATACATTTCGCCTGACTTTTTTTGAATTCCGGGCCGCGTGTTTTAGATCTTGCTTGGGCCGAAATGTATTTCGCGGGGCTTTTTTTGAATTTGGAGGGGTTGGGGGGCCATTTCGGGCCGGGAAGGGGCCTCCTCCAGAGGCTGGGGAGGATTACCCAAAGCGGCGGCGAAGAACTTCTCCGTCACCTCGTTCCGGCTGTGGTGGAGAGTAAGGGTATACTCACAGCCGGGAGTTGGGCAAACCAATACTCGGAGAGCACCATGAAGCTACGGATCGTCCTAGAGCCTAGCGAAGACGGCGGTTACACCGCAGTCGTCCCGGCCCTACCCGGGTGTTTGAGCGAGGGCGACACTCGCGACGAGGTCCTGGCCAATGTCCAGGAAGCCATCGCGCTCTATCTTGAGCCCGTCGAGGACGACTGGGACTTCGCTCCTGACGCCGAAGTCCTGGAAGTCGCCGTTTGAGCAAAGTCCCCACTCTGAGCTTCGAGCAGGTGATCCGCGCTCTGCGCCGGGACGGCTGGTTGGTCGTACGTCAACGGGGCAGCCATATCCGTCTCCAGAAGAGGACCGGCGAGGAGACTCTGAAGATCATCGTCCCAGCCCACCGCCCCATCAAGCGCTCGACACTTTCCCACATCCTGAAGCAAGCTCGCCTCGATCTGGACCGATTTCTTAAACTCCTCTGAGGGCAAAGCATGCCTGGCGTTCCGCCGTCCGCCGCTCTCTTGCGCTAAGCTCTCGCCATGGCACGATCGGCCTATCTCTGGGACTACGACCTCGACGAGAAGGACTTTCAGGCCCTCCTCCATGGACAGAAGACCCGGGGCCGTCTCGATCGGGACTGGGCCGCCGTCCGCCTGCTGGAGTACGCCCCCTATCCTGAGATCGTTCGCCTCCTGGGCTTCCCAGCGATCGTCGAAGGCTGGCCTCGCTGGCGGCACCGCTTGCGCTCGGAGAGTCGCCGGCGCGGCTTCGACTTCCTGGTGGGCTGGCTCCCTGAGCACCACCCGGAGCTTCTCCAGTAGATGTCTGACCTGGGGCAGATCTGTACAAGCGAGGCAGATTTTTCCCTGGGAGCGCTGGCGTCCCCGCCGGCCGGGCGGGGGACGAAGAAGCCGGCGAGGACGCCAGCGCTCCCAGGGAGACACACTCGTCGGCTTGAGGTGGGAGACCTCACTCGAGAGGACGGTCGATGGATCTGGACGTGACGAAGAAGGTGGCGGCGGCCCTCGAGCGGGAGGGGGTCCGGTACATCGTCATCGGTGGCATCGCGCTCAACCTACTCGGCCTGGTCCGGACCACCGAGGACCTGGACCTCTTCGTCGCACCGGACCGCGACAACCTCGAACGGATGAAGGCGGCGCTGCGGTCGGTCTTCGCCGATCCCGACATCGAAGAGATCTCGGTCGACGAGCTCCTGGGGGACTACCCCGCCGTGCAGTACAATCCCCCAGAGGTTCCGTTTCATCTCGACATCCTCACCCGGCTGGGCGAAGCCTTCCAGTTCCAGGACTTGGAGCCGGTTCGGGTCGAGCTGGACGGACAGCCGATCTGGGTCGCTTCCCCGCGCACGCTCTACCGGATGAAGAAGGGAACGGTCCGACCCAAGGACTGGGGGGATGCCACGGCCCTTCGTCAACGCTTCCGCCTGGAGGGTGACTGATGCCGATCCGGAAGTTCCGCAGCGTCGAGGAGATGGAGGGCAACGTCTGGTACGAGCCGGGCTCTCCCGAGCTCTTCCGTGCCATCCGGTCGCTCTGGGCGTTCTCCGCCCGCGTCTTCCCCCGCCGGTTCCCTCCCGGCGTCTACAAGCATCGCTCGATCGAGGACGCCCAGCGCCAGCGCGAGATCTGGGAGGAGGCGAACTTCCGGGCCTTGTGGGAGAGCCGGGGGGTGAAGCCGGAGGAGGTTGAAGAGAAGTTGAAAGGCTGGCGGCCGGAGTGAGGTTGCGCTCTTCGGGGTACTTCACAGGAGATCCTAGGTATCGTAAGATTCGCGAACAATTCGTTTACCAGGAGGATCTCTATGAAGAAGCTCGGCCGCGAGAAGAAGAAGGACGTGCAACGTACGCTCGACCCAGAGATGCTGAAGGTAGTCAAGGGTGGGGATGGCGAGGATCCACCACCGCCCGGCCACGCTGGCATCATCAGTTGGAACTAAGGATCGCTCGATCGTCATCCTGAGTAGAAGGATCTGGGAGGGGGAAAAGAGGGCGCGAAGGCGGAAGCTTCCCCCGCCCAGGTCCTTCGGTCGCCAAGGCTCCCTCAGGATGACTCTCCGGGAGGGACCGCGAAAAGGAACCGAACTTCCGACGCACTACATTAGTGTAGTGTTGTCCGCAGCGCCTCCTATCGTCATCCTGAGGGCGAGCCCCGCGAGCCGGAAGGACCTGGGGGTTGGGAAATTTCCCCCGCCCAGGTCCTTCCGGCTCGTAGAACTCGCCCTCAGGACGACTCTCAAGTAGGCCCGCGAAAGGGCACCGAATTCCCGCCGCACTCCTCTAGTGTAGTGCGCCAGAAATTCGGGATCTTTGGATAGGGCGGACCTCAGAGGCTCAGGTATCTCAACCCTCCCGGCGGGTCATTCTGAGCGCAGCGAAGGACCTGGGGGTAGGGAGCATTGCCCCCACCCAGGTCCTTCGCTGCGCTCAGGATGACGATAGGATAGGTTGCCAATCGAGCGAGAGCCGATCGCCTCTACACGATCGCCCGAGCCATCGTCCCCGGAGACCTGAATGCCGGTATTCCATGTCTACATCCTGGCGAGCCGTTCCAAGACTCTGTATACAGGAGTGACCAACCATCTTGCGCGGCGCATTCAGGAGCACAAGGACGGGACCATTGCCGGATTTACACAGAAGTACAAAATCCATCGACTGGTCTACTGCGAAGCATTCGCGGAAATTCGGCCGGCGATCGAGAGGGAAAAGCAGGTGAAGGGCTGGACACGGCATCGAAAGATCGCGCTGATCGAGTCTTTGAACCCAGAGTGGGAGGACCTCAGCGCGAAGTTCTGAGAGGGTGACGAGCGAGTGCAGTGGATCTCACAGATCGGTCCTTATGCCGGGTGTCCGCGGCGCCTCCTCCTATCGTCATCCTGAGGGCGAGTTTTGCGAGCCAGAAGGACCTGGGAGGGGGAAAGAGCCGCGAAGGTGGACGCTCCCCCGCCCAGGTCCTTCGCTCGCCAAGGCTCCCTCAGGATGACTCTGCGGGAGGGGCCGCGAAGGTACCGAATTTCCGCTCCACTACGTGGCCCCCTACGAAACCCCTGATCAACCGCCGCAGCACCTCCGCCGACCGCTCCGCCACCGCCTGGATCGTCTCCTCGCGGTGGACGTTGCCGCTCCTCTCCCAGCGCAGGATCATCCGGTCCTGCTGGATGTAAACTCCGAAGGCCAGCGGGTAGCCGCGGCGGGTGCTGCCGTCGTAGCCGTAGCCGCCGAAGCCGTCGAGCTTGGTGAGGCCCACCAGCTCCTTGGAATTGTCGTCGCCGAAATAGTTGAAGAAGAGGCCCGGCTCGGGCATCGTGCGCACCCTCTCCAGGAAATCCTTGTCTTTCGAGAGGTAGCGCAGGACGCCGTAGCCGATCCCGCCGTTGGGGATCTGGCGGAGCTGCTGGTTGACGTGCTGGACCGCGGCGACCAGATCGTCGCCCTCGGGGAGGGTGAGGAAGGCCGGGTAGAAGGTATTGAGCCAGCCCACCGTGCGGGTCAGATCGACGTCGTCGTAGAGGGGCTCGCGGCCGTGGCCGAGGAGGCTGATCTGGAGCTTTCTCGCGCCGGTCCAGGGGGCGAAGGCGTAGAGGACCGAGGTGAGGAGGATGGCGTCGATCTGCACCTTGTGGGTGCGGGAGATGTCGGTCAGGAGGGCGCGGGTCTCCTCTTCGGTGAGCGCGATGCGGACCGAGAGCGAGGAGGCCATGGTGTTCACGCCCTGGGGGAAATCCAGCGGCACCGCGGGGGCGCTGCGGCGGGCGTCCGAGAACCAGTATTCTTTCTCGGGCCCCATGTCCATCGAGTGCGCCCGCTCGGCCAGGCGGTCGGCCCACTGGCGGGCCGAAGTGGTCTTCGCGGGAAGCTGGATCGCCTCGCCAGCCAGGGCCTGGCGGTAGGCGAGATCGAAGTCGTCGAGCACCGTCTGCCAGGAGCCGATGTCGGCGATGAGGAAGTGGCCGATGAGGACGAGGGTACGCTCCGTCCGCTCCGGGACTTCTCCCGGGCGCTCGATCAGCACCCCGCGGAGGAGCGGCCCCCGGTGCAGGTCGAAGCCGACGATCAGGTCGGTCTTGATCGCCGCGAAGGCCCGCTCCCAGGCGTCGCCGTCGAGCGGTGGCAGTCTGACCCGCAGGAACGGCAGGTTCGCCTCCCAGCGGGCGATGGGGTCGGTCAGCAGGCGCGCTCCCACTTCATCTTCCACCAGGCGCACCCGCAGATTGTCGTGGTGGACGAGGACGGCGCGGAAGGCCTCGCGCGCCGCCCAGGGGTCGAGCGGCGTTTTGCCTTCGAGGATCATGCCGAGGCTGTGGTAGTGCGGCCGGGTGTGGCGCTGGTCCAGGAAGTGGAGCTGGGCCGGGGTGAAGGGGATGACCCCCTCGACCTCCCCCTGTTCGGCGAGGACGTGGGAGGTCCCTGCGACCCGGGCCAGCTCACCTAAGGTACGATGCTGGAAGAGCTGCTTGGTGGTGATCCCCAGCCCTTTCTTGTTGGCCTTGGAGACGACCCGGATGACGAGGAGCGAGTCGCCCCCGAGCTCGAAGAAGTCGTCGTCCAGCCCGACGCGCTTGACCCCCAGGATCTCGGCCCAGAGGGCGGCGAGCTCCAGCTCGACCGGGGTGGACGGCGCCACGTAGGGACGCTCGGAACGGTCCTGGTCCGGCGCCGGGAGGGCGCGGCGGTCGACCTTGCCGTTCGGGGTGAGCGGCAGGGTCTCCAGGGGGACGAAGAGCGCCGGCACCATGTACTCGGGGAGCCGGGACTTCAGGAAATCGCGCAGCTCCTGGCTCTTCGGTGGTTCCGAGGTCCGCGCTACGAAGTAGGCGACGAGGCGCCTGGTTCCTGGTGTATCCTCGCGCGCCAGCACCACGGTCTGGGCGATTCCGGGGTGCTCCGCGAGCACGGTCTCGATTTCGCCGAGCTCGATGCGGAAACCGCGCACCTTCACCTGGTGGTCGATGCGGCCCAGGAACTCGACCGTGCCGTCGGGCAGGTGGCGGGCGAGGTCGCCGGTCCGATAGAGTCGCGCCCCCGGAGTCTGGGAGAAGGGATCGGGGACGAAGCGCTCGGCGGTGAGGTCCGGCCGGTCGCGATAGCCGCGCGCCAGGCCCGCGCCGCCGATCGAAAGCTCCCCCGGCACCCCCACCGGCACCGACCGGCCGCGGGGGGAGAGGAGATAGACCTGGGTGTTGTCGAGCGGCTTGCCGATCGAGATCCGCTCGCCTTTGCGGACCTCCTGGAGCATGGACCAGATGGTCGCCTCGGTGGGACCGTAGACGTTCCACAGCGAGGCGGCCTCGGCGAGGATCGAGTCGGCCAGGTCGCGCGGCAGCGCCTCGCCGCCGCAGAGCACCTTCAGCCGGCCGTCCCCCTTCCAGCCGGCCCCTAAGAGGAGGCGCCAGGTGGCGGGGGTCGCCTGCATCACCGTGGTGCCCGAGCGGGTGAGGCGATCGAGCAGCTGCTCGCCGGCCTGCGCCACGTCGCGCGGCACCAGCACCACCCGGGCGCCCTGGACCAGCGGCAGGTAAAGCTCCAGGCCGGCGATGTCGAAAGAGAGGGTGGTGACGGCGAGCAGGGTGTCCGCGCTCGTCATCCCCGGGCGCCGGGCCATGGAGAGAAGGAAGTTGACCACCGCGCCGTGCGGGATCTGCACGCCCTTCGGCTTGCCCGTCGAGCCCGAGGTGTAGAGGATGTAGGCGAGGTTCTCGGGGCGGACTCCGCTGTCGAAGGGGGTGGCGTCCTCGGCGTCGATCGCGGCGCGGTCCTCGTCGCGATCGAGCACGAGCACCCGTGCTCCGGTCTCCGGCAGGGCCGGGAACTTGCCGAGGAGGCGCTCCTGGGTGAGGAGGACCCGAAGCCCCGACTGTTCGAGCATGTAGGCCAGCCGCTCGCGGGGGTACTCGGGGTCGAGCGGCACGTAGGCGCCGCCGGCCTTGAGGATGCCGAGGAGGCCGACCATCATGTCGAACGAGCGCTCGACCGCGAGGCCCACCAGGACCTCCGGCCCCACCCCCAGCCGGCGCAGATGGCGGGCCAGGCGGTTGGCCTGGCCGTCGAGGTCCTGGTAGGTTACTCGCTCGCCTTCCAGCTCGACCGCCACCGCCCCCGGGGTGCGGGCGACCTGGAGGGTGATGAGATCGTGCAGGCAGCGGTCGCGGGGAAATTCGACGGTGGTAGCGTTCCAGTCGTGGAGCAGCTGGCGCGCCTCCTCGGGCGAGAACCAGGAAAGCTCGGAGAGCGGCAGCGCGGGGTCGGCCAGCGCGCCCTGGGCGAGGGCGGCCAGGTGGCCGAGGAAGCGGCGGACGGTCGCGGGGTCGAAGAGGTCGGTGTTGTACTCCAGGTAGGCGGCGAGCCCGTCCTCCCGCTCGATGGCGTAGAGGGTGAGCTCGAACTTCGAGGTGGCGTTGTCGATCTGCACCTCGGAGATGCGGAGGCCGGGGATCACCAGCGGGCCGCCGGGCTGGTTCTGCAGGATGAGCATGGCCTGGAAGATCGGCGTGCGCGCCAGGTCGCGCTGCGGGTTGATCTCGTCGACCAGCTTCTCGAACGGCAGGTCCTGGTGGGTGTAGGCGCCCAGGGCCACCTCGCGCTCGCGTTCGAGAAGAGTGCGGAAGGCGGGATCGCCCGAGAGATCGGTGCGCAGGGCCAGGGTGTTGGCGAAGAAGCCGATCATCCGCTCGGTCTCAGGGAGGGTACGATTGGCGATCAGGGTGCCCAGGGTCAGGTCTTCCTGGCCGGTATAGTGGTGAAGGAGGGCCTTCATCGCCGCCGAGAGGGCGACGTAGAGCGTTCCGCCCGTGGACTGGCCGAGGCGGGTGAGCCCCTCGGCCAGGGCGCGCGGCAGGACGAGGTCGGCGGTGCCGCCGTGGTGGGTGCGCACGGCGGGGCGCGGCCGGTCGGTCGCCAGGTCGAGCGGGGGCGCCCCGAGGAGGCGTCCTTTCCAGTAGTCGAGCTGGCCCGCCAGCACCTCGCCGGAGAGCCAGCCGCGCTGCCAGATCGAGAAGTCGAGGTACTGGACCGGTAGCTCGGGGAGCGGCGCGGGGCGGTCGGCGGAGAGGGCCGCGTAGAGCGCTGCCAGCTCGGTCGCGAAGACGCCGCCCGACCAGCCGTCGTAGACGACGTGGTGGACGTTCAGGAAGAGCAGGTGCTCCTCGGGGCCGGTGCAGAAGAGGAGGGCACGGAGGAGCGGCCCCAGGGTGAGGTCGAAGGGGCGGACGGCGTCGGCCACCGCGGCCCGGCGGGCGAGGTCGTGGCGTTCCGGGGCCGGCTGATCAGTAAGGTCAGTAACCGGCAGGTCGAGGAGCAGCCGGTCGGCCACCAGCTGCATGGGCTGGCCGTCGACCGCCGGGAAGGTGGTGCGCAGGGCCTCGTGGCGGGCGAGGATGGCGTCGACCGCCCGCTTCAACCGCTCGGGCGCCAGCGGCCCCTCGATGCGGAAGCCCTGGGGGATGTTGTACTCTGGGCTCTCCGGCTCGTACTGGGTGAGGAACCACAGCCGCTGCTGGGCGAAGGAGAGCGGGAGCCCCACCCCGCCGCCGCGCGGCGCCCGGGTGAGCGGCGGCAGGCCGGTGGAACGCGCCGCCAGAACCCGCCGCGCCAGCCCCTCGACCGTCGGCTCCTCGAACACCGCGCGCACCGGGACCTCGGCGCCGAACGCCTCGCGCACCCGGGTCACCACCTGGGTGGCGAGGAGCGAGTGGCCGCCGAGGGCGAAGAAGTTGTCGTGCACCCCCACCCGCGGCAGGGCGAGCACCGAGCAGAAGATGCCGGCGAGCACTTCCTCGATCGGGGTGCGCGGCAGAACCGCCGCCGCGGCCTGGCGCTCGGGGGCGGGCAGGGCGCGGCGGTCGACCTTGCCGTGGGGGTTCAAGGGGAAGACCGGCAGGAAGACCCAGTCCTGGGGCACCATGTAGCCGGGGAGCAGGCCCTCCAGGAAGGCGCGCAGCTCGGCGGCGGACGGCTCCGGCTCGCCGGGCAAAATGTAGGCGGCCAGCCGGCGATCCCCGCGGTCCCCGGTATCCCCGGGCTCGGGGCCGTCCTGGCGGGCCAGGACCACGGCCTCGCGCACCCCGGGGTGGCGGCCGAGCGCGGCCTCGATCTCGCCCAGCTCCACCCGCGCGCCGCGCAGCTTCACCTGGTGGTCGAGCCGGCCGAGGAATTCGACCTCGCCGTCGGGCCGGAAGCGGACCCGGTCGCCGGTCCGGTAGGCGCGGGCGCCCGGCTCGCCGTGCCGGACGCCCCAGGGGTCGGGCACGAAGCGCTCGGCGGTGAGGTCCGGCCGTCCCAGGTAGCCGCGCGCGAGGCCGCCCCCGGCGACGTAGAGCTCGCCGGGGACCCCGGCCGGCGCCGGCCGGCCGGCGCGGTCGAGGACGTAGACGCGGACGTTGTCGATCGGCCGGCCGATCGTCGGCACGCCGCCGTCCGGGTTCACCAGCACTCCGGTCGAGATCATGCTCGCCTCGGCCGGGCCGTACATGTTGAGCAGCCGGAAGCCCAAATCCGGGTGGGGGCGCCGGTAGAGGCGGTCGCCGCCGACCGCGATGTCGCGCAACCGGAGGTCGAGGCCGGGGGGCAGCGGTGCCTCCAGGATGCCCTCGGCGAGCGGCCCGGGCAGGAAGGCGAGGGTGATCCCCCGCTCCGCCCAGAACCGCAGCAGGCCGGCGGAGGAGAAGCGGGCCTCCTCGTCCGGGATGTGCAGGGCGGCGCCGGCGGCGAGCATCGGCAGGAGCTCCCAGACCGAGGCGTCGAAACCGGGGCTGGCGACGAGGACCCCGGCATCCCCGGGGCCGACCCGGTGCACCGCATGGTGCCAGCGCACCAGGTTGGAGAGGCCGGCGTGCGGGATCGCCACCCCCTTGGGCGTGCCGGTAGAGCCCGAGGTGTAGATGACGTAGGCGAGGTTGCCGGCGGTCACGCCGCTCGCCGGCAGGGGCGCCTCCGGGGCCGGGAGCCCGGGGATCTCGCGGTCGAGAAGGACGATCGCAGAACGGGTGGCCGGCAGGCGGCGCGAGATCGCCTCTTCGGTCAAGAGGACGGGCGCCTCGATCTCGCCAAGGATGGTCGCCAGCCGCTCGGGCGGATAGTCGGGGTCGAGCGAGACGAAGGCCCCGCCGGCCTGGAGCACCGCGAGGATCGCCACCACCCGCTCAAGGGTGCGGCCGGCGCAGACCGCGGCCAGCCGCTCGGGGCCGAGCCCCAGGGTGCGCAGGTGATGAGCGAGCCGCCGGCTGGCCGCCGCCAGCTCACCATAGGTGAGACGGCGGTCCCCGGATCGCACCGCAAGAGCCTCCGGCTGCCGCCTCGCGTGGGCGGCGAAGAGCTCGTGGACCAACGCGCCCGGCTCCCCCGCCCGCGCCGTATCGCTCCACTCGGCGAGGAGCGCCGCGCGCTCCGGAGCGGTGAGGAGGGGAAGGTCGGAGAGGCGGGCACGGGGGGCGGCGCCGGCGCCGGCGAGCAGGGTTTTGAAGTGGCCGGCCAGACGCAGGACTGTCGTGCGGTCGAAGAGGTCGCGGTCGTACTCCAGCCAGGCGGCGAACCCCTCCCCGGCTGGGGGCGTCGGGCCGGCCGGATTCGCCTCGCTCACCCCGAGCGTCAGGTCGAGCTTCGCGGCCTCGATGGCGAGCGGCACCTCGGCGAGCGCCAGGCCCGGCGGATGGGGCAGCGGGGCAGGGGCGGCCTGGAAGGAGAAGACCACCTGGAAGAGCGGCGAGCGGGCGAGGCTGCGCTCGGGGGCCAACTCCTCGACCAGCCGCTCGAAGGGCAGCTCGCCGTGCGCGTAGGCGCCGAGGGAGGTCTCCCGCACCCGCCCCAGCAGCTCGGCGAACGACGGGTCGGCCGCAAGATCGGTGCGCAGCACGAGGAGGTTGACGAAGAAGCCGATCAGCCCGAAAACCTCCTCCCGGTCGCGGCCGGCCGTTGGCGTCCCCACCAGCAAGTCGGTCTGTCCGGTATAGCGGTGGAGCAGAGCCTTCCAGGCCGCGAGGAGAGTCATGAAGAGCGGCGCGCCGAAGTGCCGCGACAGCGCGCGCACCCCGTCGCTCGCCGCGGCGCCGAGGGCGAAGGGGACCATGGAGCCGCGGAAGCGCTGCACCGGCGGGCGCGGCCGGTCGGTCGGCAGCTCGAGGTCGTGCTGGCCGGAGAGCCGCTGGCGCCAGTAGGCGAGCTGGCCTTCGAGCACCGGGCCGGCCAGGCGCTCGCGCTGCCAGAGGGCGAAGTCGGCATACTGGATCGGCAGCTCGGGGAGCGGCCGCGGGGCGGCGTAGAGGGTGCACAACTCCTGGAGCAGCACCCCGAGCGACCAACCGTCCGAAATGATGTGATGGGTGGCGAGGACGAGGAGCTGGTCGTCGCCGGTGAGCCGGAAGAGCCGGGTGCGGAGGAGCGGTCCGCGCGCCAGGTCGAAGGGGCGGAGAGCCTCCTCGCCGGCCCGGCGGAGGGCGACCGGCTCGCGGCGCTCGACCGGCAGCCCGGAGAGGTCGACGACCGGAAGCGACACCTTCGATAGGGCCGGTGGCGCGATCTCCTGCGCCGGTCCGGTCGGAGTGTCGGCGAAGGTGATGCGCAGGGCCTCGTGGCGGCGCACGATCTCGGAAAGGGCGGCGGCGAGGCGCGCCGGGCTCCACGGGCCGCGCAGGCGGTAGCCCATCGGCAGGTTGTAGACCGTCGAGCCCGGCTGCAGGCGATCGAAGAACCAGAGCCGCTGCTGGGCAAAGGAGAGGGGGAGAGAAACCCCCGCAGGGCCCGATGCACGCGACGCCCGCGGCGCCCGTGGTGCCCGCGGAATATGGAGGGACGCGCCGTCCGTCGCGTCGCGCGCCGCTTCGACCGCCCGCGCCAGGCCGGCCAGGGTGGGGGCGGCGAAGAAGGCGCGGATGCCGACCTCCACCCCGAACAGGCCGCGCACCCGCGCCAGCACCCGAGTGGCGAGGAGCGAGTGTCCGCCGAGGGCGAAGAAGTCCTCGTGCACCCCCAGCCGCTCGCGCCCCAGAAGCTCGGCCCAGATCCCCGCCAGGGCCTCCTCGACGGCGCTCTTCGTCTCGGTTCCCGCCGCGGACTCCGCCTCCTCGCTCTCCGGCTGGATTTCGCGGAGGGCCCGGCGATCGATCTTGCCGCCGGCGGTGATCGGCAGGTCGGGGAGGACCACCAGGCCCGCCGGCACCATATACTCGGGGAGCGCCTCGCGAAGATAGGCGCGCAGCTCTCCGGGGCTCAGGCGCTGGCCGTTTTCGACCGCCACATAGCCCACCAGCCGGCGATCCGCCGTGCCGCCCGGGCCGTCGTCGCGCACCAGCACGGCGCCGTCCTTGACCGCCGGGTGGCGCACCAGGACCGCCTCGATCTCCCCCGGCTCGATGCGGAATCCCCGGATCTTGACCTGGTCGTCCGAGCGCCCCAGGCATTCGAGCTCCCCCGTCGGCAGGAAGCGGCCGAGGTCCCCCTGCCGGTAGAGCCGTCCGCCCGGCCCACAGGTCCCGAACGGATCGGGCAGGAAGCTCGCCGCCGTCCGTTCGGGCTGGTCCAGATAGCCGCGGGAAACGTTGGCGCCGCCGATGTAGACGTCCCCCGGCACCCCGATCGGGACCGGCTCCAGGAGAGCGTCGAGGACATAGACCCGGCAGTTCTCGATCGGCCGGCCCACCGGAACCCGGTAACCCTCCCGCGCTCGCGAAAGCGATTCCGGCCCGGAAAGGTGGACGAGGGCGGTGATCGTGCATTCGGTCGAGGCATAGGAGTTGGCGAAACGCACCCCGGTCGCTTCCAGCCACTCCGCCAGCCGCTCCGGCAGGGCCTGCTCGGTGCCCACGATCGCCAGCCGCAGCGAAGCCGGCGGCCGGCGCCCCAGGTGATAGAGCTCGCTCGCCCACTCATGCCAGTAGGCCGTGGGGAGATTGACCACGGTCACACCGTGCCGTGCAAGCAGCGCCTCCAACTCGGCAAAGGCAGGGAAGAGCCCCGGCGGTCGAGGGACCACGGCGCCGCCCACAATCCAGGTCGGGAAGACCTCCTCGGCGGTGATGTCAAAGCTGAGCGAAGTGAACTGCAGCACCCGGTCCGCAGGACCGAGCTCATAGATCCGGGCGCACTCGCCAGCATGATTCGCCAGCGCCCGGTGCGGCACCCCCACCCCCTTCGGCCGGCCGGTCGAACCCGAAGTGTAGATGATGTAGGCCAGCCCCTCCCCCACGATCTCCCAGTCCGTGTCCCCGTCCTCTGGGTCCGTGTTCGTCCCTTTTTCCTGTTCCTGGTCAAGAAGGAGAAGCTCCAGCCCCGCGCCCTCCAGCGGCAAACTCGCCACCAGCCGGCTCTCGGTGACCAGGAGCCTCATTCGCGTGTCGGCGATCATCAGGGCCAGCCGCTCGCGCGGGTAGGCCGGATCAAGCGGCACGTAGGCCGCCCCGGCCGCGAGGATGCCGAGGAGCGCGACGTAGAGCGGGACCGAGCGTTCGAGGCAGAGGCCGACCCGGGTGTCGGGTCCCACCCCGCGCCGGCGCAGGAGGCGGGCCAGGCGGTCGGCGCGGGCGACGAGATCGGCATAGGAGAGCCGCTCGTCGCCCATCACCACGGCAAAGGCCTCGGGCGTGCGCCGGGCCTGGGCGAGGATCCGCGCCGTGACCGGCGGCGGCAACTCGTAGCCCTTCGGATTCCAGCCGAAGAGCAGATCCTCGCGCTCGGCAACGGAGAGCAGGGGTAGGTCGCGCACCCCGCGGTCGGGATCGGCGACGATCGCCCCGAGGAGAGTCAGGAAGTGCTCCGCCAGGCGCCGGGCGGTGCCGGCGTCGAAGAGGGCGGTGCTGTATTCCAGTCGGCCGGCCACCCCCTCCCGCCGCTCGAACAGCTCCAGGGTGAGGTCGAGCTTCGCCAGGTCGCGCGGGACCTCGATCTCCTCGCTCGTCACCCCCGGCAGCTGGACGACCTCTTCCGGCAGGTTCTGGAGGACGAAGACGACCTGGAAGAGCGGGTTGTAGGAGAGCTGCCGCTCCGGCTGGAGCGCCTCGACCAGGCGCTCGAAGGGAAGCTCCTGGTGCTCGTAGGCGCCGAGGGTCGAGGCCACCACCTGCTCCAGCAGACCGCGAAAGCCGGGAGAGCCGGCGCCGGGACGCGCCGGGAGCAGCAGGGTGTTGGCGAAGAAACCGATCGCGCCCTCGGTCTCCTCCCGATCGCGACCGGCGACGTTGGTGCCGACGAGGAAGCCCTCCTGCCCGGTGGTGCGATAGAGCAGCACCTCGAAGGCGGCGAGGAGGACCATGAAGAGCGTCGCCCGCTCGCCGCGGGCGAGGGCGCGGAGGCCCGCTTCGACCGCGGCCGGGAGAGCGAGCGGGGTGACGTCGCCGCGGAATGACTCGACGGCCGGGCGGGGCCGATCGGTCGGCAGCTCGAGGAGCGTCGCAAGGTCCGTCATCTGCTCGCGCCACCAGCCGAGCTCCGCGGCCACCCGTTCGTCGGTCATCCGCTCGCGCTGCCAGACCGCGAAGTCGGGATACTGGAGGCGGGGCTCGGGGAGCGGCGAGGGGAGACCGGCCGCAAAGGCGCGATAGAGAGCGGAGAGCTCGGAAAAAAGGAGCGACATCGACCAGCCGTCCGCCACGATGTGGTGGAGGGTGAGGAAGAGCGCGTGCTCCGTCTCGCCCAGGCGCACCAGGGTGGCCCGGAACAGGGGATCGGCCGTCAGATCGAAAGAGTGCTGCGCCTCCCGCGCGGCGAGCGCCAGGAGATGCGAGCGACGCTCGGCGGCAGGCAGGGGCGCGAGATCGACGAGCGGCAGCGGCAGCGCTCCGGCCGGAGCCACCCGCTGGCGCGGCTCGTCGTCGACGCTCGGGAAGGTGGTGCGCAGTGCCTCATGGCGGCGGACGATTTCGGACAGGGCGCGAGAGAGGGCGGCGACGTCGAGCAGGCCGCGGAGCCGCAAGGCGCGGAAGATGTCGTTGGCCGGGCTGCCGGGATCGATCCGGTCGAGGAACCAGAGCCGTTGCTGGGGAAACGACAGCGGAAAGGTACGGCCGGCGCGCGCCTTCTGGCGGGCGCGCCGTTCGAGCAGAGCCAGTTTTTCCTGGCGTGAAAGCGTCCTGATGTCCTGGTTCGCGCTCAACGACACTCAAGCCCCCTGCAAGCAGAGTGCGGAGCGGCGGGATTTCGAGACATCCCTATTCCGACATTAATCAAAGGAAAGCCAGCAACAAGACGCCGGCCGCGTCACCCCGCTCCGGCGGCGCGTAAAATCTGGTAACTTGACGCAAACGCGTACCGTTTCGAACGAGGAGCCCGGAGATGACCGACAGGCGGCCGATGACCCTGACCGAGAAGATCCTCCTCCAGCACGCGATCGGCTGGGGCGAGCGCTCCCTCGCCCCGGGCGACATCGTGCGCATCGCGATCGACTGGACTCTGGCGAGCGAGATCGCCTGGAGCGGGATGAACAAGACGTATGACGCCCTGGGCCGTCCGCCGCTTCACGACCGCGATCGCTTCTACCTGGCGCTCGACCATACCGTCGATCGGGGGACCCTCGCCAACGACGCCCGCACGCAGAACCTCGTGCAGCTTTCCCGCAGCTTCGCGCGCGAAGCCGGGCTCCGGTACTTCTACGACGCCAACGTCACGATCATGCACACCGAGTTCTTCCGGCACCTCGTCCGCCCCGGCGAGGTCGTCCTCGGGGCCGACTCCCATACGAGCTCGCACGGCGGCATGGCGGCCTTCGCGATCGGCCTGGGCGGGGCCGACATCGTCGCCGCCATGGTCCAGGGGTTCTCCTGGATTCAGGTGCCCGAGGCGATCCGGGTCCACTACCAGGGACGGCTCCCCTTCGGCATCACGGGCAAGGACGCCGTCCTCAAGACCCTGGGGCAGCTCGGCCGCAACACCGCCGCCCTGGAGCGCAGCGTCGAGTACACGGGCGACCACCTGGAGGACCTGTCGACCGATTTCCGCTTCACCATCGCCAACATGACCGCCGAGTTGGGCGGGCTCAACGGCATCTTCCCGGCCGATCGTCGCGTCGCCCAGACCCTGGCCGGGCGCCGCGACCCCGCCTTCCGGGAGGGAGGTTGGTGGTTCGCCGCCGACCCCGACGCCTCGTACGCGGAGACCTTTGCCATCGCCCTCTCCGACCTCGCCCCCCAGGTGGCGAAACCCTACTCTCCCGACAACGTCTGCGACGTCGACGAGGTCGTCGGCCAGCCGCTCGACGGCTGTTTCATCGGCGCCTGCACGACGACCGAGGAAGAGCTGGTGCTGGCCGCTCTCGTCCTCGAGCGCGCCCTGGCCACGGGGCGCACGCCGGTCGCCTCGAGCAACCGCCTGATGGTGCCCGGCAGCCTCGAGATCGTCGGCAACCTGGAGCGCGCCGGCCTCCTCGAGGTCTACCGGCGTGCGGGATTCCGCGTCGGCGACCCCGGCTGCAGCATGTGCATCGGCATCGCCAGCGACCGCGCCCAGCCGGGAGAGGTGTGGCTCTCCTCGCAGAACCGGAACTTCCCGAACCGCATGGGCCAGGGGAGCATCGCCTGGCTGGCTTCGGCCCTGACGGTCGCCGCTTCGGCCCTGGACCTGCGGATCGCCGACCCGCGTCCGCTGGTCGAGGCGCTGGACCGGGAGCGGGTCGCTCAGCTGCTGGCCACCCGCGAGGCGCTCTCTCCCATCGTCTACAGCGAGGCGGAGGCCCGCCCGAGCTCCGCCTCGCGGTCCGCGGCCGCCGGCGAGGAGGGACACCGAGGCGCGATCCGCGGCCGCGCCCAGCTGTTCGGCAACCACGTCGACACCGACGCCATGATCGCCGCTGAGTTCTGCCATCTGAGCGATCCCCAAGTGCTGGGGCCCAAGGCCTTCCTCTACTTCCGGCCCGAGTTCTCCGCGCGGATCGCGGGCGGCCAGGACATCCTGGTGGCGGGCGAGGGCTGGGGGACCGGCTCCTCGCGGGAACAGGCGGTCTGGGCGCTCAAGGGAGCAGGGGTCCAGGCGGTGATCGCCAAGAGCTTCGCCTACATCCACAAGCGCAACCTGGTCAACGAGGCGCTGCCGTTCCTCATCGTCGACGACGAGGAGTTCCATGCCGCCCTGCGCGACGGCGACGAGCTCCAGGTCGACCCCGACACCGGGACCGTGACGCTCGGCGGCAGGACCTACCAGGGCGAGCCGCTGGCCGCGGCCATGCGGGAGATCATCGCCAGCGGCGGGCTCGTCCCCGCCGTGCGGAAGAGTCTCGCCGCGTAAAGGCACCCAGTTCCCGAGTAGAAGTACCCAGATCCACGGCAGAGATACCCAGCTCCAAACCAAAAGCACGGGACTTCTGCGGCAGAAGTACGGAGCTTCAAACCTGAAGCACGGCGTTCCAGATTAGAAGTACGGGCAATCCAAGCCGGAACTACCGAGCTTCAGAACCAGAGATACCCAGCTCTAAACCAAAAGTACGGGACTTCTACGGCAGAAGTACGGAGATCCAAACCCGAAGTACGGAGATCCAGATCAGGGGTACGGCCATCCAAGCTGGAAGTACCGAGCTGGCAAGCTCGCCGCCGGGTCCGCCACAATCTGGGACCCGATTTCCCGGAGACCTTCGAGTACGCCTTGGCACGCTCGATCAGCTCTTCGTCGATCTGGAGGGTTAGCTTGGTAGGCATGACGTACAGGTCCTGAAGAGTGTACGTCTTCGCCCCCGGGAACCGTCAACCGCTTCGCCCCACGCCCTCTTACCCTGCGACTGACCCTGCACACGGCCTCTGCGTACAGGCGCACGGTCATCACGTGCAGGCACACGGTGATCGTGTACAGGCGCGCAGTCCCTGTGTTCCTGTACACAGTCATCGCGTGCAGGCGCACAGGCATCGCGTGCAGGTGCACGGTCCTTGCGTTCCTGCGCGGGGTCACCGCGTACAGGCGCGCGGTGATGGCGTGCCTGCACCCGGACACCGCGTACGGGCGCGCGATCGTCGCGTGCAGGTACACGGTCGCTGCGTGCAGG
>DASQPA010000451.1:0-4940 GCA_035644215.1 Thermoanaerobaculia bacterium | reverse complement strand
CGCTGACCAGAGGCGTGAACAGCGAGGTCACCGTCAGGTCGAAGGCGAGCGAGGTGTAGAGGGCGAAGGAGAGCGGCTCGCCCTGGAGATAGACCTCGCGCGCCCAGCAGACGTAGTTGACCAGCGAGCGGTGGCGGACCTTCACCCCCTTGGGTTGACCGGTCGACCCCGAGGTGTAGAGGACGTAGGCCACGGCCTCCGCGCCTTGCAGGTCCACGGCGGGAAGCTCGGCGGTCGCCCGTTCGATCTCCTCCTCCTGGGCGTCGAGGCGGACGATCCGCGTCCCCTCCGGCAACCGGTCCGAGAGGGCCGCGGTGGTGAGCGCCAGACGGACGCCCGAGTCGGCGAGGATGAATTCCAGACGCCCCTTCGGATGCTCCGGGTCGAGCGGCACGTAGGCCGCGCCAGAGATCAGGACGCCGAGCACCGCCTCGACCATCGCGAACGAATGTTCGAGGAAAATCGCCACCCGATCGCCCGCCCCGATCCCCTCCCCGGCCAGGAAGCGGGCGATCCGCCCGGCCCGGAGGGCGAGGTCGCCGTAGGTCCGGGACGCCTCGCCGAGGACCAGCGCCTCTGCCCGCGGCGTCCGCGCCGCCTGCTCCAGGAAGAGGGCGTGGATCGTCCGGTCGAGCGGGTAAAGCTTCCCGGGCGCGGCCGGGACGCTCCAGAGATTGATGAGCTGGCGCCGTTCCTCGTCCGACAGCAGCGGCAGCTCCGACAGCCGCGCCGCCGGCCGCTCGACCGCCGCGGCGAGCAGCCGCTCGTACGCCGTCGCCATCCGCTCGACCGAGGCACGGTCGAAGAGGTCGACATCATATTCCCAGCTCCCGGTCACCCCCTCCGCTGTGTCGGCCAGGGTAACCATGAGGTCGAACTTCGCCCGGCCGGTCTCGACCGGCACCGCCTCCAGGGTGAGGCCCGGCAGGGTGAGCGGCTCCGTCCCCCGGTTGGTGAGGGCGAACATCACCTGGAAGAGCGGCGCCTGGCCGAGGCTCCGTTCCGGCGCCAGCTCCTCGACCAGGCGCTCGAACGGCAGGTCCTGGTGGGCGTAGGCGGAGAGCGCCGTCTGCCGCATCCGCGCCAGGAGATCGCAGAACGCCGGATCGCCGGCCGCTTCACCGGCCGCATCACCTGCAATATTGCTGCGCAGCACCAGCGTGTTGACGAAGAACCCGATCAGGTCCTCGACTTCCCGCTGGGTCCGGTTGGCGATCGGCGATCCGACCGCGAAGTCCTCCTGCGCGCTGTAGCGGTGGAGGAGCGCCACGAAGCTCGCCAGGAGGACCATGAAGAGGGTCGCCCCGTTCGCCTGGGCCATCTCAGCGGCGGCGCGCGCGAGGGCCGCCGGGCAGCGCATCGGGTGGATGGCGCTCCGCGAGGTCCGCACCGGCGGCCGCGACCGATCGGTCGGCAGGACGAGCGCCGGGAGCCCGGCGAGCGCCTCCCGCCAGTAATCGAGCTCGCCGGCCAGCCGCTCTCCTTGCAGCTGCGCCCGCTGCCAGACCGCGAAGTCCGCGTACTGGATCGGCAGCTCGGGGAGCGGCGACGGCCGGCCGCCGCCGCCGATATTCGCCGGGTAGAGCGCCCCCAGCTCGCGCACCAGCACCTCGACCGACCAGCCGTCGAAGACGATGTGGTGGAAGGTGAAGAGCGCCTCGTGCCGGCGCGGCGCGAGCCCCACGAGGAGGCCGCGCAGCAGCGGTCCGCGTTCGAGATCGAAGGGCCGCGCCGACTCCGCCGCGGCGAGCCGTCCCGTCTCGCCCTCCCGCCTCTCCTCCGCGAGGCCCGAGAGGTCGGCCAGCAGCAGCGCGAACCCCACGGCCGGCCCGATCCGCTGCGCCGGCCGCCCCGCCGCCAGGGCGAAGGTCGTCCGCAGCACCTCGTGGCGGCGCACGATCTCGCCCAGGCTGGCCGCCAGCGCCCGGCGATCGAGGGGGCCGTGGAGCCGGACCGCGATGGCCACGTTGTAGGTCGCGGCGCCCGGCTCCAGGCGATCGAGGAACCACAGCCGTTCCTGGGCGAAGGAGAGCGGCAGGAAGCCGGCGCGGTCGCCGCCCGGGATCGCCGGGATCGGCGGGATGGCCGCCGTGGCGGCCGCCCGTGCGGCCGCCACCAGCGCCGCCTGCGCCGCGAGCGTCGGCTGCTCGAAGAGCTGGCGGAGAGGCAGCTCGACCGCGAAGTCCGTCCGGAGGCGGGAGAGGAGCCGGGTGGCGAGGAGCGAGTGCCCCCCGAGGGCGAAGAAGTCGTCGTGGCGGCTGAGCTGCGCCCGCCCCAGCAGCTGGCGCCAGATCGCCGCCAGGCGCGCTTCGAGCGCCGTCCGGGGAGCCTCCCCCTTCTCCCCCTCGCCGTTCTCCTCCGGGGCGGGGAGAGCCCTGCGGTCGACCTTGCCGTTGGCGCCGAGCGGCAGGGCGCCGAGAAAGACGAACCGCGCCGGGATCATGGCCTCGGGTAGGCGCACCTGCAGGGCCTGCCGCAGCTCTCCCGGCGTCACCGCCGCGTCGCGCGCCACCACGTAGGCGACCAGCCGGCGGTCTCCCCCCGGGTCCGGGTGCGCCGTCACCACCACCGCCTCGACTCCCGGGCAGGCGGCCACCACGGCCTCCACCTCTCCCAGCTCGACGCGGAAGCCGCGGACCTTGACCTGGAAGTCCCAGCGCCCGAGGAAGCGGAGCGTCCCGTCGGGAAGCCGGCGGGCCAGGTCGCCCGTCCGGTAGAGCCGCGCGCCCCCTCCCTCCCCGGTCGCGAAGGGATCGGGGACGAACCGCTCCCCGGTCCGGTCGGGGAGTCGCAGGTAGCCCCGCGCCAACCCTGCTCCCCCGACGTAGATCTCCCCCGTGGCGCCCGCTGGCACGGGCTCCATTGCCCGGTCCAGCAGGTAGGCCGGGCTGTTCGCAATGGGGCGACCGATCGGCACCGTCCCGCCGCTCCAGCCGCCCGGCAACCGGTGGGTGCAGCTGAAGGTCGTGTTCTCGGTCGGACCGTAACCGTTGATCACCGCGACCCCCGGCAGGGCCGCGAGCGCCCGTTCGACGTGGCTGGGCGACAGCACGTCGCCGCCGGCCAGCAGCTGGCGCAGGCCGCCCAAGCCCGCTAGGCCCTCCTCCACCGCCAGGTGGAACAGCCCCGCGGTAAGCCAGAGCGTCGTCACGCCGTGGCGTGCCACCGCTGCGCCGACCGCCGCGGGCGACACCGGCCCTGGCGGGAAGAGGACCAGGCGTCCGCCGTGGAGGAGCGGCCCCCAGAGCTCCAGGGTCGCGGCGTCGAACGACATCGGCGCGAGTTGCAGGAAGACCTCGTCGGGGCCGAAGGCCGCATACCCCGTGTCGCACACCAGTCGCGCCACCGCCGCGTGGTGGACCTCCACTCCCTTCGGCACCCCCGTCGAGCCCGAGGTGTAGAGCACGTAGGCGAGCCCCTCCGGTCCCGTCTCTTCACGGTCCGCCGCCGGATCGAAGGCGGCTTCCGCGCCGTCTCCTTCAACCAGGTCCTCGACCGCCAGGCGCAGCGCCGTTCCCGGGAGCATCGCGAGCAGGGGCCGGGCGCCGACGATCGCCGCCGGTGCCGCGTCTGAAAGCAGGAGCGCCTGCCGCTCCCGGGGCTGGAACGGGTCGAGCGGCAGGTAGGCGCCTCCCGCCTTGAGAATCCCCAGAACGGCGGCCACCATCTCGGCCGAGCGCTCCAGGCACAACCCCACCCGGGCCTCTCCCCGCACTCCCAGCCGGCGCAGGCGCCGCGCGATGCGGGCAGCCTGTCGATCGAGCTCCCCGTAGGTCAGCTGCCCCTCCTCCCCCACCACCGCCACAGCCTCCGGCCGCGCCGCCGCCTGCTCCTCGAACAACCGGTGCAGAGACTGCCGGGGGTAGCCCGACGCCGTGTCGTTCCACTCGACCAGAGCCTGGTGGCGCTCCGCCCCCGAAAGGAGAGGCAGCTCCGACAGCCGCGATTCCGGGCGTTCCACGGCGGCGCCGAGCAGCCGCCCGTAGGCCGCCGCCAGGCGCTCCACCGTGACCCGGTCGAACAGGTCGGTGGCGTACTCGAAGCCGCCGGACAGGCCCTCCGCCGTTTCCGTCAGGGCGAGCGTCAGGTCGAACTTCGCGCTGTCGCTCGCGAAGAGCAGCGGCTCCAGGGCGAGCCCCGGCAGCGTCAGCGGCTCGACCGGCGCGCTCTGCAGCGCCAGCATCACCTGGAAGAGCGGCGTGTGGCGCAGGTCGCGCTCCGGCGCCAGCTCCTCGACCAACCGCTCGAACGGGACGTCCTGGTGGGCCAGGGCCTCCATCGTCCCCACCCGCACCCGCTCCAGAAACGCGCCGAAGGTCGGATCGCCCGACAGATCGGCGCGCAGTGCGAGGGTGTTGACGAAGAACCCGATCAAACCCGAGACTTCGGGGCGCTCGCGGTTGGCGACCGGCGAGCCCACCACCAGGTCCTCCTCTCCGGACAACCGCGACAGGAGAGCCGAGAAGATAGAGAGCAGGACTATGAACGGCGTCGCCCCCCGCGCCCGGCCGAAGCTCGAAAGCGCGCGGGAGAGCTCCGCCGGCAGCCGGAATGGCAGGTGCGCGCCGCGGAAGGCCGGGGCGGCCGGCCGCGGCCGATCGAGGGGGAGGTCGAGAACGGCCGGGGCGCCGGCGAGGCGCTCCCGCCACCAGGCGAGCGGCTCGTCCAGCGCCCCGCCCGCGAGCCACTCCCGCTGCCAGACCGCGAAGTCCGCGTACGCCACCGGCAGCTCCGGTAGGACCGCCGGACGCCCGGAAGCCGCGGCGCCATAGAGCTCCCCCAGCTCCCGCACCAGGATCCCCATCGACCAGCCGTCCGCCACGATGTGGTGGAGGGTCAGGAGGAGCAGGTGCCGCGGCTCGGCGAGCCGCAGCAGCGTCGCCCGCAGCAGCGGGCCGCGGCCGAGATCGAAGGGCCGCAGCGCCTCCTCCCGCGCCAGG
>DASQPA010000450.1:0-17749 GCA_035644215.1 Thermoanaerobaculia bacterium | reverse complement strand
CGACAAGGCGACCGGGCAGCTGGCGTTCGAGCCCTGACCGCACTGACATGAAGCCTGCGTGCGGCCCACCGAACCCGAGCGGTACGCCGAACCGCTGCGCGGAACCGACCGCGATGTCCGCGCCCATCTCACCGGGTGAGCGCATCAGGGTGAGTGCGAGCAGGTCGGTCGCGACGGTGACGACCGCGCCCTTGTCGTGAGCCGCTTCGGTCAATGCGGTGACGTCGCGGATGACGCCGGACGACCCGGGGTTCTGCACGAGGACGCCGAAACAGTCATCGGGCGGGGCGGTATGCAGGTCGGTGACCACGACGTCGATCCCGAGCGGTTCCGCGCGGGTGCAGACGACGGCGATCGTCTGCGGGTGGCAGTCGTCGGCGACGAAGAAGGCGGTCTTGCCGGACTTGCCGTTCACCGCCGCGCAGAGGTGGACCGCCTCGGCCGCCGCCGTCCCCTCGTCGAGGAGCGAGGCGTTGGCGACCGGCAGGCCGGTCAGGTCGCCGATCAGGGTCTGGAAGTTGAGCAGCGCCTCCAGCCGTCCCTGGGAGATCTCCGACTGGTAGGGGGTGTACTGGGTGTACCAGCCCGGGTTCTCCAGGATGTTCCGCTGGATCACCCCGGGGACGATGCAGTCCGAGTAGCCCATGCCGAGGAACGAGCGGACCACCCGGTTCTTCTTCGCGACGTCGCGCATCCAGGTGAGCAGCTCGCGCTCGCCCAACGGGCGGTCGGGGAGGTCCGGCAGGTCGAGCGGCCGGGCGATGCGGATCGCCGCCGGGACCGTCTCGTCGACCAGCTGGGCGAGCGAGGAGAGGCCCAGGACGCCGAGCATCTGGGCGACGTCGGCCTCGCTCGGCCCCAGGTGCCGGCGAACGAAGGTGTCGGTCGGCGCCAGAGGATCGGCGATATCGGCGATATCGGCGATATTGGCAGCCGGAGCGGCCGGGGCGGCCGCGGCCTTGGGGCCGGGGGCAGGCGCGGCGGTCACGGCCGAGGCCGCCGGCGCCGGCTTTGCAATCGCGGGTTTACTCGCCACTCTTCACGTACTCCTCATATTTTTCGGCATTCATCAGCTCTTTCAGATCGGAGGCGGAGGAGAAGCGGATACGGACGAGCCACCCCTCGCCATGGGGATCCTCGTTGAGCAGCTCCGGGTCCTCGATCACGGCGTCGTTGATCTCCAACACCTCGCCGGCGACCGGGGTGTAGACCTCGGCCACCGCCTTGACCGACTCGATGGTCCCGAGCTCGTCGCCGGAGTTGAAGACCTGCCCGGTCTCCGGCAGCTCGACGAAGACCACCTCGCCCAGCTCCTGCTGCGCGAACTCGGTGATGCCGACGACACAGACGTCACCGTCGACCTTCACCCACTCGTGCTCCCGCGAATAGAGATAATCGGCTGGATACATCGTTTTCACCCTCCTGGCCTTGGCTCCCAAGCCGTCCGGCCCATCGAAGCTTGCAGCTGGTTCCTGTTGCGGGGAAAGCCGTCCCGTGGCTCCGGGTCGGCTGTCGCTTTTTATACCATCAAGTGCTCTCACTTGGGCCGGGTGTAGAACGGCAGGGCCACCACCTGACCGGCGACCGTCTTGCCGCGCACGTCGAGCGCCAACGGGGTGCCCGGGGAATCCAACCCGGCGGGTACATAGGCCATTCCCAGTGCCTTTTCAAGAGTGGGGCTATAGGTGCCGCTGGTGACGGTCCCCACCGGTCCGGCCGCTGCGTTCGCCGGGTCGAGCACGGCGTGCCCCTGGCGGGCGATGCCCCGGCCCGACACCTCGAAGCCGACGAGCCGGCGCTTCACCCCCTCCGCCTGCTGGGCGGCGAGCACCTCGCGGCCCAGGAAGTCGCCCTTCTTGAGCTTGACCACCCAGCCGAGGCCGGCCTCCAAAGGGGTCGTCGTCTCGTCGATCTCGTGTCCGTAGAGCGCCATGCCGGCCTCCAGGCGCAAGGTGTCCCTGGCGCCGAGGCCGGCCGGGACCAGGCCGTGGGCGGCGCCGTCCGCCAGCAGGCGGCGCCAGATCGCCGGGGCGTTCTCGGGTGAGAGATAGAGCTCGAAGCCGTCCTCGCCGGTGTAGCCGGTGCGCGAGATGAGGGTCGGCACCCCCGCCACCTCCCCCTGGGCGAAGCCGTAGTAGCGCAGGGCGGAGATGTCGAGGTTGGCGAGCGGGGCGAGGATGGCGAGCGCCCGGGGACCCTGGAGGGCCAAGAGGGCGTAGTCGTCGGAGACGTTCGTCACCTCCGCCCGCCCGGGCGGCTCCCGCCGATCATTCCGGTCGGTCATCCAGGCGAAGTCGCGGTCGGCGTTGCCGGCGTTGACCACCACCAGGAAGTCGGCCTCGCCCAGGCGGTAGATCAGGAGGTCGTCAATATAGGTTGCCTGCTCGGTTAAGAGGCCGCTGTAGTGGGCGCGGCCGGGGGCGAGCTTGGCGACGTCGTTGGGGGTCAGCCGCTGCAGGAGGTCGAGAGCCCCCTCGCCCCGTACCCGGACCTCGCCCATGTGGGAGACGTCGAACAGGCCGGCCGCCGTGCGTACCGCCCGGTGCTCCTCCATTACCCCCGTGTACTGGACCGGCATCTCCCAGCCGGCGAAAGGCACCATCTTGCCGCCCGCCTCGCGGTGGCACTCGTAGAGGGGGGTCCGCTTCAGTCCTGCCCGGTCTTCACCCATGTCCATCTGTCTCCTGGTTCTCCCGGGCGGAAACGCTATCACGTCCCGGGCGGGAAACCCGGTCCTCCCGTTTTGTCACCGGACCCAGGTACGATATCTCTTGCGAGGGAGGTGAGGTATGCAACTGCTGGTCATTCGACACGCCATCGCCCAGGAGCGGGAGGATTTCGCCCGCACCGGCCGGGACGACCGCCTGCGGCCGCTCACCGACGAGGGCCGCAAGAAGATGAAGCAGGGCGCCCGGGGCTTGAAGGAGCTGGTGCCCGAGATCGACCTCCTGGCGACCAGCCCGCTCACCCGGGCCGCCCAGACCGGGGCGATCCTCGACTCGATCTACGGCGGCCTCTCGGAGGTCGAGATCGACGAGCTCTCCCCCGAGGCCGCCCCGGTCGATTTCCTGCGCTGGTTGCGCAAACAAAAAGCGGAGCAGGTGGCGGTGGTCGGCCACGAGCCCAGCATCAGCCTGATCCTCTCCTGGCTCCTGACCGGCAGCGAGCGCCGCATCTTCTCCTTCCGCAAGGGGGGGGCCTGCCTGATCGAGTTCGCCGGCGAGGTCGGCGCCGGCACCGCGACCCTGCTCTGGGCGCTGACCCCCGCGCAGCTGCGCGAGCTGGCAGACTGATGGCCGATTCCACCGATGCCGCCGATCCCGAGCCGGCCGCCGAACCGGCCGGGCCGTCCCTCCTCTCCCGCCCGCCGGAGGAAGGGGCGCGGCTCCTCGCCCTCGCCTTCCTCGACCAGGCGGCCGCCGCCCGCCCCCGGCTGGCCGATCCGGAGGATGACGAGGCGCTGCACGACTTCCGGGTCGCGTTGCGGCGGCTGCGCAGCGGTCTCCGGGCCTACCGCGACTGGCTGGACGACAGCGTCCCCAAAAAGCTCGGCAAGCGGCTGCGCCGGCTGGCGGCGGCGACCGGCTCCGGCCGCGACGCCGAGGTCCAGATCGCCTGGCTGCGCTCCCGGGGGCGGCTCCCGCCCAGTCACCGCCCCGGTCTCGCCTGGCTCCTCCTCCGGCTGGAGGAGCGCAAGCGGCAGGCCTACGCCGAGCTGGTCGAGGAGGTCGCGGACGAGTTTTCGCTCGTCGAGAGCGATCTGCGGCGCAAGCTCTCGGTCTACCAGGCCGAGGTCCACCTCGATCGCGACACCCCGCGCCCCACCCTGGGCGCGGCCACGGCCGCGATCCTCCACGCCCAGATCGAGGAGCTGACCGACCACTTCGCCCGGATCGACGACCCGGGGGACGAAAAGCAGGCGCACCGGGCGCGGATCGCCGCCAAGCGCCTGCGCTACCTGCTCGAGCCGTTCAAGGGAGAGGTCCCGGCCGTGGCGGCCATCGTGCAAAGGTTGAAAGCCCTCCAGGACCTCCTGGGCGAGCTGCACGACGCCCACGTCCTGGAGCACGAGCTCGCCGACCAGGTCGCCGCCGCCGCCGCGGAACGGGCGACGCAGCTTCTCGACCTCACCCTGGAGGGCTCGACCGACCCGGCTCCCCTCTGCGCCGCCCGCCGCCGCCGGCACGAGCCCGGCCTCCTCGCCTTCGCCCAGGCGAACCGGGCGCGGCGCGACGAGGTCTTCGAACGGCTGGAAGAGGGGTGGCTCCAGGGCCGGGCCGACGGCTTCCTGGGTGAGCTCTCGGGGCTGGAGCCGGTCCTGGCGGAGGGGGAGTAGGGTGCCCGCCGGTCCCCCCACCAGTATCGAGGGGCCTCGCCCGGTCCTCCGCGCGGTCTTCCTGGGGGCGAGCAACCTCACCCGCTCCCTCCCTCGCGTCCTCTCCCTCCTGCGGCAACGGGCCGGCGGTCCGGTCGAAGTCCTGGGCGCCCTCGGGCACGGGCGCTCCTACGGAGAATGGAGCCGGGTATTCGGCCTGCGCGGCCTGCCCGGGATCGTCCCCTGCGGTCTCTGGCGCGATCTGGCCTCCCGGGCGGCCGAGGCGCCGCTCCCCACCGTGGCGCTGGTGACCGACGTGGGCAACGACCTGGGCTACGGCGAGCCGGTCGAGCGGATCGTGGCCTGGGCCGCCACCTGCCTCGACCGCCTCGCCGCGGCGCAGGCGGCGACGATCCTTACCCTCCTCCCCCTGGCGAGCCTCGAACGGGTCCCCCCCTGGCGCTTCCACCTCGCCCGCACCGTCCTCTTCCCCGGCCGGCGGATCGAACAGGCCGCTCTCCTCGCCCAGGCGCGGGAGCTGAACCACGAGCTGCGCCGGCTGGGCGACGAGGCCGGCATTCCGGTGGTCGAGATGGACCTCTCCTGGTACGGCTTCGATCCCATCCATATAAGAAGGAAGGTGGCGGCGACGGCCTGGGGGGAGATCCTGGGGAGGTGGCCGATATCGCCGGTATCGCCGGGAGGGCCGGCCGACGGAGGAGAGGCCGTCGGCCGGAGGGTCTGGAGAGGTGCGTTTCGCAGGGCACGCCTCCTGCGGGCCGAGGAGCTGCGGCTCGGCCGCCGGACGGTGCGGACGGCCCAGCCTTGCGGGCGGTGGCGGGAGGGGACGACGGTGGCGCTGTACTGAGGGATTGAAGAAATTGTCGTACGCGGCGAATCCGTAGAGACGCCCATCCGCTACCACAGAACTTTCCTCGACCCCGAACGCCAGGGCGTCTCCAACGCTGCCAGGACCCAGACATCTCCGGCCTGCGGAGACGCCCTGGCGGTGGAGGTTTCCGGGAAGTCGGTGGTAGCGGCTGGGCGTCTCTACTTCTTCGGCGGTCGCGCCGGGCGCATCTCGACCAGGCTGGGGAGGGCATTGGGCGGGTAGGTGAGGAGGTGGAGGATCATCGCGGCGATGTCCTGCGGCTTCAGGCGCCAGCTCTCGCCGGTACCGCCGCCCCCGCCCGGATGCCCAGGGTGCCCGAAATCGGTGTCGACGCTCCCCGGGAGGATCGAGGCCACCCGGATGCCGCTCTGGCGCAGGTCGAGCATCGAGGCCTCGGAGAAGCCGACGAGACCGAACTTGCTGGCGTTGTAGGCGGCGCCGCCGGCCATGGGGTTCTTGCCGGCGAGCGAGGCGATGTTGAAGATCCACCCCTCGCCGCGCGGCTTCATCACCCGCGCCACCGCGCGCAGGAAGTAGAAGGGACCCAGGAGATTGGTCTCGATCACCTCGCGGAAGGCGTCGCCCGAGAGCTCGTCGACCGGGCCGAAGATCCCGAGGCCGGCGTTGTTGACCAGGCACTCGATCCGTCCTCCCTCGGCCTCGGCCACTCCGCGGACGAAGAAATCGACCTCCCCCTCGTGGCGCACGTCGACCGGCTTGCCCTGGACCGCGCCGCCGAAGCGCCCGGCGAGCTCGGCGAGGGTCGTCTCGACCGATTCGGCGCTCCGGCTGCAGAAATGGACCCGCCACCCCTCGCCGAGCAGCGCCTCGACCACGGCCCGGCCGATGCCGCGGCTCCCCCCGGTGACGATCGCCACCCGCGTCTTCGTCTCTTTCCTCTCCTCTGGCATGGTCCGTTCCTCCCGGAGTTCCTCGATCCTGCGGTAGGATATGCGGAATGCCCCTTCATCGGGCGCTGTTTTATCCCTCAGCAAGGAGGATGTGCACACCATGCTCTGGTTTCATCCCGACTACCTTCTGTTCATCCTGCCCGCCGTGCTGCTCTCGCTCTGGGCGAGCTTCCGCACCAAGGCGGCTTTCAACAAGTACTCCAAGGTCCGCACCATGCGCGGCCTGACCGGGGCGCAGGCGGCCGAGGAGATGCTCCGCGGGGCGGGGATCTTCGACGTCCAGGTGCAGGCGACGCGCGGCATGCTGACCGACCACTACAACCCGGCCAACAAGACGCTCAACCTCTCCGAGGGCGTCTACGCCTCGAACTCGGTCGCCGCGGTGGGCGTCGCCTGCCACGAGGCGGGGCACGCCCTCCAGCACGCCACCGGCTACAAAGCGCTCGGGCTGCGCTCGGCCCTGGTGCCGACCGCCAACATCGGCTCGTCGCTGGGCTACATCACGATGATGCTCGGCCTCTTCCTCCTCCATTCGCAGCAGGTGGTGCTCTTCGGGGCGATGCTCTTCTCCTGCGTGCTGGTCTTCCAGATCGTCACCCTGCCGGTCGAGTTCGACGCCACGGCGCGGGCCAAGCGCCTGGCGGTGCAGCAGGGGATCGTGATGGAGCAGGAGCGCCAGGGCATGGACCGGGTGCTGAACGCCGCGGCCCTGACCTACGTCGCCGCGGTCATCTCGACCCTCATGACCCTGCTCTACTACCTCATGCGGGCGGGTCTCCTGGGCGGCCGCAGGAGTTAAGCGAACGCCTCCTGCTCCGGCGGCTGGGAGCGCTGTGTTTCGAGAGCCCCGCAGGTCGGGGCTCTTTCCTTTCTGGCACTTACCCCTCCGTCCGGCGGTTACTGCGAGCCGTTTGGCAGTCACGGAATGCCGTCCGGCAGTCATTGCGAGCAGCGCGGCGGTCACAGAATGCCGTCCGGCGGTCACTGCGAGCAGCGCGGCGGTCACAGAATGCTGTCCGGCGGTCATCGCGAGCAGCGCGGCGGTCACAGAATGCTGTCCGGCGGTCACTGCGAGCAGCGCGGCAGTCACAGAATGGCGGACGGCGGTCATCGCGAGCAGCACGGCGATGACAGAATGCCGGTTGGCGGTCATCGCGAGCAGCGCGGCAGTGACCGAATGCCGGACGGCAGTCATCGCGAGCAGTGCGGCGGTCGCAGAATGCCGTCGCTATGAAGAGGGTATAGGAGACGGGGTATGCGCACGAGCATCGTGCTGAATGACGAGTTGGTCGCCGAGGCTTCCCGGCTGAGTGGGATCAAGACCGAGAAGGAGCTCGTAAACGAGGCGCTGCGCGTGTTCATCGCCAGCCGGAGGCGCAAGAGCCTCCTCGATCTCGCGGGCGAGATCAAGCTCGCCCCTGGGTACGACTACAAGACCTTGCGGAAGGGCGAGTGATCTTCCTCGACACCTCGGTCCTGATCGATCTCCTCAAGGACGGACCTCCCGAGTACCCGGCGGCTCCGCCAGCTCGAAATGGGTTCGACTGGCCTTCAGCGCCGATCCTGAAACTCAACCATCCCCAGCCCCGCAGGCGCGACGGCATGTAGCCTGGTGGCGCAAGCCCAGGTCCGGTCGATCCCCCCCAGCATCGCCAGCCCCGCAGGCGCGACGGAGCGGCCGGGGAACCGGCGCTCTTGACCTCTCCCCCCTCCAGGCGACAGACTCTTACTACACAGCTTGAAAGTCTGGAGCGAGCATCCGTTCCTGAGGGAGTGGAGCCTTTGAGCCAAGTCTTCGTCAGCTACCGGCACGTGGAGCCGGATGAGGGCCTCGCCGAGCGGCTCTGCGTCTATCTGGAAGAGCGCGGGCTCCAGGTCTTCCTCGACAAGCGTATCCCGACAGGTCTCCTATGGGCTCGTGAGATCGACAGTCAGCTCCGCGCGTCCAGCTTCTTCGTCGTCTTCCTCTCGGAGGAGTCGGTCCGCAGTGACATGGTGCGTCAGGAGACCGAGACCGCCCACCAGCTGCGACTGCAGGGTAGGATGGTCATCCTACCTGTCCGTGTCGACTTCGAGAAAGCGCTACCCTATGACTTGGCTTCCTACCTGAATCCTATCCAATACTCCCTCTGGCGGTCGGGCGAGTCGGTTGAGGGGCTCTGCGCACAGATTCATGCGGCGATCACCGGAGGTGCACAGTCGGTCAAGTCGGAGGAGTCCGGGCTTACCGGAGCACCATTACCTGCAGCTTGGCAGAGCGGGGATGAATCGCTCCTCGCTCGCCCGAACGCGCTGTCGCGGCCCGAGGTCCGGAGGTCGGTCTACCTGGCCCCCCAGTCTTTTTCGCAGATGTACAGCCTTGAGGAGATCGTGAAAGAGTATGACCAGATTGACCTCTCGATTCAAGTTAACGCTTACCGTGAAGCACTAAATGCATTAGAACCCTCCATGATTGACGGTTATTCGATTGTCTTGGGGGATCGATCCTTCCGTCATTCCAGGGGAGGAGAATTTCTTGATTGTTCCTTGCGCATTAATATTTTCAAACAACCTGGCGAGGTGAGACGAGGATCAAACATCATTAGTAAATCACGACCCCTTAAAGAGGCGGGATTTGTCCGAAAAGTCACGGTTTCGGTGCCGGCGGAATTGAAGGCCAAGGCGGAAAAGCTCCTGCAATGTGCGGTCACATCACTGAGAAGAGGTTACGTGAATTTGGAGATGGCCTTTCTGGATGGTTACAGAAAAATGGCGGATGATCTTGTTCTCGGGCTAGATGAAATCATGAGGAACGAGTATCGTGCCCAAATGGGCCAAGATGTTCCGGGTAATTGTTCTCTCTCTGTGACGCCACCGAAAAGCAGGAAGTATGCCTACATGTTAAGTTATGAAACCGTTCGAGATCGGCTTGACAGACTGAAGGAGACAGACCTCCAGGGTTTCAGTCCCCTTTTAGCGGCCATTATACTGATCACTGGCGAGGCGACGGACTCTTTCGTTGAGAACGGACTGGTGACTCAGGATCGATTCTCCATGCTGCCCTTCGATAAGATGGCATCGAAGCTCGATAATCCTAGTTTATGGGGCATAGAGCGAGTTCTTTACGGCAAGAATCTCGCGATGCGTGAGATCTGTCAAGTTTATGGCTATAGCTTGCAATCGAACATTACCGTCGGGGACTCCAGGGGCATCGAGAAATTCATAGATTCTGTACAAGTGAAGATGCGAGAACAGTTTCGGCAAAACTTGGACCAGTATATCAAGCGGCGAGCTTTGCTTTGTATCTGGGCAAAAGAGTCGAAATGGAGAAAAGAATAAATGTTCACAGCTACCCATTAGCAACACGGGAAGCTGCCAAAGAAAAAATAATCGATGCAACGTTCAGACGGAGCATCTGCCGGTGGCGTACGCCTCTTGGTTCCTGGCCGCGGCATCTGCCGGAGGATTACGGCGCTCATGGCGGCGAATCTCGGGCAGGCGCGACGGGACCGGCTCCGGGCGCCGCAACGGTTGCGCCCGCGGAGAAGCATTCGGTTCGAAGAGTTAGTGAGGGGCGTCTAGCCCAGGATCCGGCTTAGGCATCGATCAGCTCGGGCTCGATCCGCTTCCAGAGCGAAGGTTTGATCGCGCGCCGCGAGACCAGTCCACCCGGCGCCCCAGAGCTTTTTCGAGTCGTCGCCCAGCTCCACGAAGCGCAGACCGATCGAGGGGTCGACCTCCACCAGCACGTCCACGTCGCTGTCCTCGCGCGCGTCGCCGCGGGCCCAGGAACCGAACAGGGCTAGGCGGTGGATCGGATAGCGCCGGCTCAGGAGAGCGCGCTGCTCGCGGAGGGTCGCCAGGATCTGGTCGGGTGTCGGCATGGTTATCGGCTGGATCGCTGAGGAGATCTAACCCTCCTCGTCGGGATCATCCTCCGAATGGAGGTCTTCCTCCTGAGGCAGGGTTTCTGGCACGGGTATCGACCCACGGACCGATTGCAGCACCATCGCGGCCTTCTCGACCGCCTCCCGCGCCTCAGAAATCTGGACATGGGCTTCGCCGCCGTAGTCTCCGGTGTAGCGGAGGTTGGCCAACCAGGAAAACGCGGCCCCTACTTCCGGCGTCCATCGTCCTGTCTTCACGAGGTCGCGATGGACGGCCCGCTCGACAGCCGAGTGCTTTCGATACGACTGGCCTTCAAACGCGAGCAGAGCGGAAACCGCATGGAAGGCCGCATAATAGGCACGGGAGGCCGCGGCGTCAGGATCTTCAGCGACCAGGGCTTGCGCAGTCCTCAGCGCACGCTCAGCACGACTCCACTCATCCTGGACTTCCGGACTCAGGGGACTCAAAGCAGAACCCCCTCCCGCTTGGCCTCGCGGTAGAGGCCGTACTCGGCAGCCTCGAAGGCAGCGATCGTGACCGGCAGAGCGTGGATCACCCGGTCGATCTCCAACTGCACCGGGTAGAGCGCCTGGACAATCGTCTCCAGATCCCTGCCGAGACGGAGCGGCCCCTCGAGCAGGACCATCAGGTCGAGGTCACTGTCCTCACTCGCCCCACCGCGCGCCTCCGAACCGTACAGCAGGACCCCACGAAACCGCTCGGGGAAGGCAGCCTCAAGGTTCGGTCGGATCTTCTGAAGGGCCTCGTCGACACGCATCCGTTACCTCGAAGGATTATTGTTCCACAAGAGCCGGCGCCGTACGATCCTCTCCCTCAGTTCCAGGACAATCCACGCAGCTGATCGAGGTTGACGTTGCCGCCGGATAACACGACCGCCACACGCGAGCCTTGGGGCACCTTGATGAGCTCATGCAATAGCGCTGCAACGGGCGCGGCAGCCGCACCCTCGACGACCAGCTTGCAGCGCTCCATGACCCAGATCATGGCTTCGAAGATGTCACGGTCGGGCAGGGCGACGATCGCATCGACGAAGCGCTGCACCACCGAGAACGTGATCTCGCCCACGCGCCGGACGCGCAGGCCGTCGATGATGGTGCGGCAATCGATGGTCTCCAGCTGGCCGGTTTCCACGCTCTTTTTCATCGCCGGTCCGTCCGAGGACTCGACGCCGATCACGCGGATATTCGGATTGTGCGATTTGACGGCCATCGACACGCCCGAGATGAGACCGCCGCCACCGATCGGTACTACAACCACATCGACGTCGGGCCAGTCCTGGATGATCTCCAGGCCGAGTGTGCCCTGCCCTGCGATGAGCTGCTGGTCATCGAACGGGTGCACGTAGGTCAGCCCCTCATCGCGCACCAGCTCTTTGGCTTTTTCGTTGGCTTCATCCCAGATGCTGCCGTGCAGTACGACCTCGGCGCCGTAGCCTTTGGTGGCTGCGATTTTGGCCGGTGTCGCATTGGCCGCCATGCACACCACGGCGCGGATGCCGTGAATCTTTGCGGCCAGGGCCACACCCTGCGCATGGTTGCCCGCTGACGAACACACGACACCGCGCCGCTTTTGTTCCTCCGGCATGAGCGCGAACTTGTTCAGCGGGCCGCGAATCTTATACGAGCCCACGCGCTGAAACATCTCGGCTTTTGTGCGCACCTCGAAACCGGTGCGTTCGCTCAGTTGCCGTGACGTCAGCAGTGGCGTGTGTTTGATGTGCGGCGCGATGCGCGCGCGCACCTCGCGAAAGTCGTCCAGGTCCAGCGCAAATTGGGTTTCCGTGCTCATGTCGCCTCCCTACACGATCGACAGCTTCGGCTTCGCCGCGCTCGTCCGCAGCACCTCGGCGTCCACCGCTTCCGCCACCCGTTTGAACGCCGCCGAGTGCGGCCCGTCCGGCTGGGCGACGACGATCGGCACCCCGGCGTCGCCGCCGCGCACGATCTCGGGGTCGAGCGGAATCGCCCCCAGGAACGGCGTCTCCAGCAGCTCGGCGGTCCGTTCGCCGCCGCCCTTCTTGAAGATGTCGGTCACCTCGCCACAGTGGGGGCAGACGAAGGAGGACATGTTCTCGATGATCCCCAGGACCGGCACGTTCACCTTCTTGAACATGGCGAGGCCCTTCCGGGCGTCGATCAGGGCCACCGACTGCGGGGTGGTGACGATCACCGCGCCGGCGAGCGGCACCTTCTGGGTCACGGTGAGCTGGGCGTCGCCGGTGCCGGGGGGAAGGTCGAGAATGAGATAGTCGAGGGCGCCCCAGACCACGTCGCCCAGCATCTGCTCGATCGCCCGCATGACCATCGGGCCGCGCCAGATGACCGGGGTGTCGGTCTCCAGGATGAAACCGAGCGACATGAGCTTGATGCCGTACTTCTCGAAGGGGATGATCTTGTTGCCGTCGATGATCGGCCGCTCCTTGATGCCGAACATCATCGGCACCGACGGGCCGTAGATGTCCGAGTCGAGGAGGCCCACCCGGTAGCCGAGCTGGCCCAGCGCGACCGCCAGGTTCGCCGCCACCGTCGACTTGCCCACCCCGCCCTTGCCGGAGGCGACCGCCACCACGTGGCGCACCTCGGGGATCAAGGTCGCGTCCTGCGCGATGGCGCGCTGCGCCGCCTCCTGGGGAGAGGGCGGCCGGGTGACCTGGAGTCCCACCTGCACTCCCGAGATCCCGGGCAGAGCCCCCACCAACTGCTCGATCTCCCGCTTCACCTGCTCGACGGCCTCGGCCTTCTGGGTGGCGATCTGGAGGGCGATCGCCGCGATGCCGCCGGTGACTTTCACTTCGTGCACGAAGCCGAAAGAGACGATGTCCCGGCTCATGCCCGGAAATTTGACCGTCTTCAGGGCCGCCCACACGCTTTTTTCGAGGTCTTCAGACATCCGTGCCTCTCTTCTGGAGGAGTCGGGCGCGGCGCCCGGCCGCACCTGCAGAGGTAAAAGCGTACCACAGCGGTACTGATTCTAGGACCCGCCGGCCTCCCGGACCTCCGCCTCGTCCCCGACCTCGACCCCGGCGAGCTCCGCGATGCGCTGACGGACCTCGGCGGTCAGCTCGCGCTTGCGGCGCAGGCCGTAGGAGGCGGGGTCCAAGGGGGCGCCGTAGCGCACCTCAACCGTTCCGGGATGGAAGAGGAAGTTCTCCTTGTCGCGCACGGCGCGGCTGCCGCGGATACCCACCGGCACGATGGGGAGGCCACTCCGTAAGGCGAGGAGGAAGCCGCCGCGCTGGAAGGGGAGGAGGACCTGTCCCTTGCCGCGCGTCCCCTCGGGGAAGAGGAGGATCGAGATGCCATGCTTCAGCTTGTCCGTGGCGGCGGCGAAGGTCTCGCGGGCCGAGCTCTTGTCCTGGCGGTCGACCGAGACGAAGCCGGCCGCCGTCATCGCCCAGCCGAAGATGGGGATCTGGAAGAGGCTCCGCTTGGCGACCAGCCGCACCTGGCTCGGGCAGCTCACGAGGAGGACCGGGATGTCCATCAGGCTCTGGTGGTTGCAGAGGAAGACGTAGCGCGCTTGGGGATCGAAGGCGGGATCGAAGCGGGCGTCGATCCGCACCCCGCAGGAGAGCAGCACGCCGCGCGCCCAGAGCTTGCCGATGGCGAAGGAGAGGACCGTGCGGGGCGGGACCCAGCCGGCGAGGACGGACAGGGTCGAGAAGAAAACGCTCCCGAAGAGCAGGAAGAGGTTGCCCGTCACCGTGGCCAGGGCGGTGGCGAGCGGGGAGGATCTCCGGGGCGGGTCGGCGCTGGGGCGCAAGGTCGGTCTCCTTGGAACCGGCCTATTCTGGATCGGAAGCCGGCCGGACGCCACCCCCGGAGCCCCGCGCCGGCAGGACAGGAAGGATCTACTCGGAGGTGAGGTCCACGGGAGGCCGGCGCGCCAGCTTTGAGATGGCGTCGTAGACGTCCCCCTGCTGGCGCTCCACCCGGCCTTCCAGGACGCGAACCCGGCCGTCCAGGTTCCGGTAGTAGGGCTCGATCCAACCCTTGACCTCGTCGAAGACCAGGGTAGCCTCGCTCTGGAAACGGTCCAGCTTCTCGTTGACCCCGATGTACCCCTCGGCGATCAAGCCCGTGTGCCTGCGCAGGTCTTCGACCAGGATGCGGGTCTGCCGGTTGGTGTCGTCCGCCTGCTCGAAGCGGTGAACCATGTCCTCGCGCAGCGCGGAGATCTGTTGGGAGGTCTCCTCGCGCAGCGCGGAGATCTGTTGGGAGGTCTCCTCACGCAGCGCGAAGATCTGCTGGGAGGTCTCACTGAAATGGCGGTCGAAGTAGGCGATCAGCTCCGGGTCCATGGTGCCGAAAGCCTACCACGGAACCTCGCCCTGCGCCCCCCTACACTTCCGCCTTCACCCTGCCGGCCGCCATCCCCGCCGAGTGGCGGATGTCGCGGCCCTCGACGTAGTAGATGACGTCCTCGGCGATGTTCGTCGCGTGGTCGGCGATGCGCTCCAGGTTGCGCGAGATGAGGAGCAGGTGGAGGGCCCGGCTGACGTTCTTCGGGTCCTCGATCATGTAGGTCAGGAGCTCGCGGAAGAGCTGGTGGTAGAGGGCGTCGATCTCGTCGTCCGAGGCGCAGACGGCGATCGCCGCCTTGGTGTCGCGGTCGACGAAGGCGTCGAGGCTCCGGCGCACCATCTCGCGCGCCCGCTCGGACATCCGCGGCAGGTCGATGTAGGGTTTCAAGGGCGGCTCCTGGTTCAGCACCTCCACCGCCTCGGCGATGTTGACCGCCGAGTCGCCCATGCGCTCCAGGTCGTTGTTGATCTTCATCACCGCCACCAGGAAGCGCAGGTCGATGGCGGTCGGCTGGTGGCGCACGAGGACCGAGTGGCAGGCCTCGTCGATCTCCTTTTCCAGGAGGTCGATCCCCTGGTCGGCGATGATGACGCCGCGCGCCTTGTCCCAGTCGCGGTCGACGAGCGCCGCCATGGAGTCGCCGATCATGGCCTCCACCAGGCCGGCCATGCGCAGGAGCTCTTGACGGATGCGGTCGAGGTCTTGGTCCAGGTGTCTTTCCATGGTCTTCCCGTTCGCAAGGCCGGTCCGAAAAAAAGGGAGGGGAGATCGCGCCGGCGGGCGACCTCCCCCCGTTCCAGAGGAACGATACGGAGGCGCTAGAAGTCGTAGATCGCGAAGACGCCGATCTCGTTGTACTCGCCCTTGTCGTTCAAGGTGAGCTTGGTCGAGCCGATCGTGCCGTTGCCCGTGCTCAGGGTACCATTTTCGACCTGGGCGTACTTGTACACCAGAGAGGCGGCGAAGGCCTTGTTGACCCGCAGCTGAAGCCCGGCGTTGTAGTAGGTGAACTTCAGGTTGGGGTTCAGGTCCTTCGAGGGCTTCGCCTGGTCGTAGCGACCGAACAGGGTGAGCGTGTCGGTGCAGCCGAACGAGGCCCAGACGGAGGTGCCGTCGGACTTGTCGTCGGCACCCTTGGTGGTGACCCGGTTCCAGTTGTCGGCCTCGAACCACTCGCCGCCGACGCGGAAACGGTCGCTCACGTAGGCGACCATGGCGTCCTTGCGGGTCGCCGTGTGCTGGGCCGGCGCGGCGTCGGTCTCCAGGCCACGCTTACCGGTGTAGCCGCCCACCGCCAGCTGCAGGCCCTGGACCGGTTCGATCGAGACCCGGCCCTCGAAGTCGACGTTCTTGCTGCGCGCCGGGTTCGAATAGCCGCGGCCGTTCTCGGCCGAGAGCTGGTAGCTGACGATGCCGGACTTGCCCAGGAAGTGAAGGCCCCAGTCGGCCGAGGTGCCGAAGCTCAGGTGGTCGACGAGCTCCTGCTCGACATAGCGGAAGCCATAGATCCCCTCGACGTAGGGGACCCAGGCGGTGTCGGCCGAGCCGAGGCGGAAGGTGGCCTCCGGAGCGAGCTTGGCCTGAATGAACGCCTTCTTGACGAAGACGTCGTAGCGCCGCGTGCCCTGGTCGCCGATGTCGGACTGGAACTGGGCCGACCAGACGGCGTCGAAGTCGTGAGTGGCGGTGAAGTAGAAGCGCTTGACGTCGACACCCACGCCGCTGTCGGCGCTCTTCACGCCGGCGCCCTTGTCCTTGTTCTCCTTGTCACTCATGTCGGCGAAAACGCGGACGTTGAACTTGATGCCGGGAAACGGCGAGGTCGCCTTGGGCTTGGGGGTCGGCCGATCGTAGGCGTCCAAGCCGTGCTTGAAGAGGTAGAGATCGATCGCGGTTTCGTTCTCGCCCACGATCGTCTCGCCGTTCGCCCCACGGCCGGGCAGGGTCACCCCCTGGCCCATGTCGCCGGACTGCGACCACAGCTGGAAACGCTCCGGCGTGTTGAAAACGTAGATACGGCCATCCTTCTCGACCTCCTTGTAATACAGGCCCGTCACCTGCGCCATGGCGACGGAGGCGGCGAGGAGCGCGACGAGCGCCACCAGGCCGGCCACGAATAGAGGGGTTCTGCGCATTCGACTCTCCTTTTGAAAGCAGCTGGGGATCTTTGGGATCAAGGTTTGCCCGACAAGTTGGCGAGAGGATAGGAGGCGGACCGAGCGGAGGTGCGACGGCGCTGTGACAGCCGTGCAACAGCCGCGGAGGCTCGCCCGAGCGCGGGCTTTGTCACCTCGCTGTCACACGGCGGTTGGTTCGCTGCCAAACACCTCTGCCAGAGTCGCGGCACGATCGGCTCCGGCCGTACCGTCCTTAAGCATGCAAGTTCCTCCATTCAACATCCAAAGGAGATGAGAGATGATACGTATCCCCAAGGTAGCTCCCTTCGCCCTTGCCCTGGCCCTGTGCGGCAGCGCCCTGTCCGCCCAGACCGGCAAGGTCGATCCGGCGATCCCGGGTTATCAGAAGACCAGCGGTGTCTCGGGCAACCTGTCCTCGGTGGGCTCCGACACCCTGGCCAACCTGATGACCCTGTGGGCCGAGGGCTTCCGCAAGGAGTACCCGAACGTCAAGATCCAGATCGAGGCGAAGGGTTCCTCGACCGCCCCGCCGGCGCTCATCGCCGGGGCCTCGCAGGTCGGCCCGATGAGCCGTGAGATGACGACGGCGGAGGTCAACGAGTTCGAGAAAAAGTACGGCTACAAGCCGACCCAGATCCGGGTGGCGCTCGACGCCCTGGCGGTCTACGTCAACAAGGACAACTCGCTGGAGCAGCTCACCCTGCAGCAGGTCGACGGCATCTTCTCGAAGGGCCACACCTGCGGCGGCAAGGCGATCGCCACCTGGGGCCAGGCCGGCCTCAACCAGGGTGCCTATGGGGCGAAGCCGATCAGCCTCTACGGCCGCAACTCGGCCTCCGGCACCTACGGCTTCTTCAAGGAGCACGCCCTCTGCAAGGGCGACTACAAGGACACGGTCAAGGAGCAGCCGGGTTCGGCCTCCGTGGTGCAGGGTGTCACCGAGGACCTCTACGGCATGGGCTACAGCGGCATCGGCTACAAGACCTCCGGGGTCAAGACCCTGAAGCTGAGCAAGACCCCCGGCGGCCCGTACTACAGCACCGACGCGGAGAACGTGTACTCCGGCAAGTATCCCATCTCCCGCTTCCTCTATGTCTACGTCAACCAGGCTCCCGGCAAGCCGCTCGACCCGATGATCCGCGAGTTCATCAAGTTCGTGCTCTCACAGGAGGGCCAGCAGGTGGTGGTCAAGGACGGGTTCATGCCGCTCACCGCGACGACCGACAGCCAGGAGCACGCCAAGCTCAAGTAGTCTCGCATCGCACCCGGCCCGGCGGCCCGCCTTCCCGCGGGACTGCCGG
>DASQPA010000449.1:0-5050 GCA_035644215.1 Thermoanaerobaculia bacterium | reverse complement strand
GACTGGCCGGCGGCCGAGCCCACGGCGCCCATCAGGTCGTTGGTGCGACGCATCCGATCGGCGAGGTCTTCGGGGGCGAGAATCCAGCCGCAGCGCAGACCGGAGAGGCCGTACGCCTTGGTCAGGCTACTGGTGGCGAGGACGTTCGGTCCCAGGTGGACGTGCGACGGCGGCGCCGCAGAAAACCAGATGTCGCGGTAGACCTCGTCCACCAGGACACTGGCGCCGGTCGTGCCGGCCGCGGCGGCAAGGCGGCCGATCTCGGCGACGTCCTCGCGGGAGAGCAGGACGCAGCTCGGGTTGTGTGGATTGGTGAGGACCACGAGGCGCGTCCTCTCCGAAAGGTTCTTCCGGAAATCGTCGAGATCCACTCGGTAGCCATCCTCGAAGCGCCGGGCGAACCGGCGGATGCGGGCGCCGAGGAACCCTAAGGCGGCGAGGAGCGGCTCGTAGGTGGGCTGCTCGACCAGCACCTCGTCCCCCGGCTCGACGAGAGCCGAGAAGGCGAGGAAGTTCGCCCCCGAGGTCCCTTCGGCCAGGACCACCTGAGCGGGCGTCACCCCGTATTGAGCGGCGATGGCCGCCAGGAGCGGGAGGGAGCCATCTTTGCCGGGGGAGTTGATCAGAAGGTCGCCAGGCTCCAGGATGAGATCTTCCGTCGTGCAGCCCAGCATGCCGCTGTTCGCCAGGTTGTACCGGGCCGCCGCGTGCTCCTTGGCCCAGCGCATGTAGACGCTCGCTTTGACGCTCATGGTCGGCAGCCCTCCATACACCCAACGTTACAATCGAGATTGGCTTCAGACATCAGGAGGGCCAGGGATGACCTGCGAGCCTTCGACCGCCAAGTGATTGTCGGTACCCCAAACGGTCCGGATTTTGCGCTCAGCAATCCAAACCAGGCTCGAAGCGTCGACATAGGTGAGCTTGACGCCGCGAAGAATATCCAGCTTTTTTGCCACAGCCTCATGGTGGGCCGACCCGGCACCGAGAAGCTCCAAGGTCGAAAACTCCTCCAAGACCGACCGAAAGCCGCGAGCCGACTCTTCACCATAGCGGTAGAGGAACCAGCTATAGGTCTCGGCAATGACGAGGACGGAAGTGCACCAATGCCGCGGCGGGTCTGCGAACAACAACTCGGCGGCTGCGTGCTGGTGATCCCGACGGATCAGGAAGGCGATGAAGATACCAGAATCGAGGAAGATCTCTCCGGTCACGGCCGCTCTCGGTCGTAAACTACCTCGTCGACGCTGCTGCTCGCGTCCGGATCGCCCTCGATAAGGCCGGAAAAGCGCATCCACGGCCGCTCCGGCTTGGGCGGATGAAGGGCCAGGACCAGGGTGTGCTGACAGAGCTCGGAGAACGAGATCCCGCGCCTCCGTGCTTCCTCCTGTGCTTCCTTGTACAACTCTTCCTCGAGTGAGATCTGCGTGCGGACCATGGCGTAAGTTTAGGGCGCCGCGAAGAGAAGCGCAACCGGGACGGGGGGGCGCTCTGAGACGCTCGCTTTGACGCTCATGGCTGCCTCCGCCGATTGAGCTGGCTCCAGAAGAGATAGACCGGGACCCCGAGGGCCAGGACCCCCGAACCGGCGAGGGCGGTCTTCCAGTCAGTGAAGAAGAGGTTGATCACGATCCCCGCTCCGAACAGGCTGAAGACCAGGGGGACGACCGGATAGCCGGGAGTGGGGAAGGGGCGCGGCGCCGAAGGCATCTTGCGGCGGAGGACGAGAAGCGAGATCCCGGCGAGGGCGAAGAAGGTCCAGTCGGCGAGGACGACGTAGGAGAGCAGCCGGTCGTAGGTGCGGGTGAGGGCGAAAACCGCGGCCAGGACGCCCTGGAGGAGGATCGCCGCAGTGGGGGCGCGGAAGCGGGGGCTCAGGGTCGCCAGGGAACGGAAGAAGAGGCCGTCCTTCGCCATGGCGTAGTAGACCCGCGGGGCGGCCAAGAGCGAGAGGTTGAGGAAGCCGAAGGTCGAGACCACGATGAGGAAGCTGATGGCCTTGGCCCCGGTCTCCCCGACCAGCCGGGCCGCCACGTCCGCCGCCGGAGTCTGGGTGGCGGCGAGGCCCGGGGCGGAGAGGACGTGGACATAAGCGACGTTCGCCGAGACGTAGACGGCGATGACGCAGACGACGCCGTAGAGGATCGCCCGCGGGAGATTCCTCTGCGGGTCCTTCACCTCCTCGGAGACGTAGTTCAGGTTCTGCCAGCCGCCATAGGCGAACATGGCGGGGACCAGGCCGGCGAGGAAGGCCGAGAGCACCGGGAGGCCGCCGGACAGGCCGGGCGGAAGGATGGGATGGAGAGCGAGCCCCGAGCCCTTGGCGAGCACGAAGGCGCCGACGATGAGCGCCGCCAGGGCCACGGTCTTGGTGAAAGTGATGGTATTCAGGAGGATGGCCCCGGGCTTGATCCCCAGGGCGTGGAAGCCGGCCACCCCGAGGAGGATGGCGACCGCGAGCGGCACGATCCAGGGCTCCGGCAGAGACATGAGCCGCCCCACATATTGCGCGAACGCCACCGCTACCGCCGCCGTGGCCCCGGACTGGATGATGAAGAGGAGCGCCCAGCCATAGAGGAAGGCGACGAGCGGGTGGAACGCCTCGCGGAAGTAGGCGTACTGCCCTCCCACCTGGGGGAGCACGGTCGCCAGCTCGGCGAAGACGAACGCCCCAAAGAGCGCCAGGACCCCCCCGGCCGCCCAGACGGCGACGATGAGGAAGGGGGTGTGGACCTTCTGCGCCGTGACATAGGGATTGATGAAAATGCCGGAGCCGATGATCCCGGAAAGGACGATCATCGTGGCGTCGAAGAGGGTGAGCCGCCGGGCGAAGGTGGTGGGGGAGGGGGTCATGTGGGGAGCCCGGGTCGTGGTCGGTGCCGTCGGCAGGGCAGTGTACTACGCGGCCGGACACCTTTGACGGCGGGGGCGAAGCCTGACAGCATCAGCTCCTTGGGTTGCGCGGCCCAGATCGGAGCATCGTTCCTATGGATCTAAGCCCGTTGTGGAAAATGGACGTCAGCTGGTGGCACCTCATCGTCCGGAGTGTCATCGTCTACCTCTTCCTGATCGGCCTCCTGCGTCTCACCGGCAAGCGGCAGGTCGGCCAGCTCGCCCCCTTCGACCTCGTCCTTCTGCTCGTGCTTTCGAACGCGGTGCAGAACTCGATGAACGGAGGGGACAACTCGATCCAGGGGGGATTGATCTCGGCCACCACCCTGGTGGTTCTCAACCTGTTGGTGGGTGTCGCGACCTTCCGCAGCAAGAAGCTGGAGGCGATCATCGAGGGCCGGCCGCAGGTGCTGATCCACAACGGCAAGCTGTTCGAGGACGTCATGGCGAAAGCGCAGCTCACCCGCCATGAGCTCCAGGCGGCTCTCCGCCAGTCGGGCTGCACCTGCGTCGAGGAGGTCCGCTCGGCGATTCTCGAGAACAACGGCGCGATCAGTGTCGTGCTGCGCAAGAACCACGAGAACGGGGGCGGCAAGGGCGGCGGCCCCACGCCGAATCCGGGCGGTTAGCTCTCCCGCGGCGCGATCCGATCGACTTCGGCGAGGTCGTCGGCGGTGAGCTTCCAGCCTACCGAGTTGGCGTTCGCCCGCACCTGCTCGGGCGAGGTGGCCCCAGCGATGACCGAGGCGATCACCCCGTGGCTCGCCAGCCAGGAGAAGGCGAGCTCCAGGAGGGTGTGGCCGCGTCGTTCGGCGAAGTCGGCCAGCCGGTCTGCCACCTCCTGGTGAGGCGCGGTCCGGAAGCGGCCGGTCATCCGTTCGCCCTCGGAGAGGCGGGTGCCCTCGGGCACAGGCTGGCCCCGCCGGTACTTGCCGGTGAGCAGGCCGCTCTCCAGGGGGAAGAAGGGGAGGAAGGCCAGCCCCTCCCGCTCGCACTCGGCGAGGACCTCGGCCTCGGGCTCGCGATGGAGGAGGCTGTACTGGTTCTGGACGCTGACGAAGCGGGCGGCGCCGTCTTTGACTGCGGCTTTCGCCTCGCCGATCTGCGCCGCCGAGAAGTTCGAGCAGCCGATTTCCCGCACCTTGCCGCTCTGGACCAACTCGTCCATCGCCGCCAGGGTGTCGGCGATGGGGGTCGACGGATCGGGCTGGTGGAGCTGGTAGAGGTCGATGTGGTCGGTCTGCAGGCGGCGCAGGCTGTCCTCGGCCGCCTGGCGCACATAGGCGGGCTTCGCCCCCTGCCGCGCGTCGTCGACCTTCATGCCGAACTTGGTGGCGAGCACCACCTGGTCGCGGCGGCCGGCGAGGACCTGGCCCAGGAACTCCTCGCTCTTCGTCCCGCCGTAGATGTCGGCGGTGTCGAGGAAATTGACCCCGACTTCGAGCGCCGCGTCCACCACCCGCGCCGTGGCGTCCACGTCCAGGCGCCAGCCGAAGTTGTTGCAGCCGAGACCGACGAGTGAGACTGAAAGCGAACCGATCCGTCGAGTTTCCATGCCTTCCACCTCCCGCACGTACCACCGGCGCAGAAACCCTCCCCGGAGTCTCCGGAACCTCGCCCGACGCGTCCGGAACCCTCCCTGGGAGCGCTGGCGTCCCGCCGGCTTTTTTCTTGCTTCCGGCCGGCGGGACGCCAGCGCTCCCAGGGAAAAAGCTGCCAATCGGCGACCTCGGTACCAGTCTCGGCCTACCGGGTGGGCGCTACCAGTTCCTCGACCGCTGGCTTCCAGCCGGGCCGGCCGTACCTTGAACCAGTGCGAGCACAGGGTCCCGTCAAAGTCCGGCAGTGATGTCGGTAACGGCATCACTGGCTGGGATAAGGGTAACCCCACAGGAACGCCCCCCTCCTGTCCTCCCCCCAGGCCCAACCCTCCCCCGCCCCGGGGGGAGGGATGCAGTAGGAGGCGCTGTGCCGGTCTGGCGGCTGCTCCGCTGGCAAGGTTTCCGCAAAGGTGGGCTCAACGTCCCGATCTCGGGTCCCTCCCCCCTGGGCGGGCGGGAGGGCGGGGATGGGGGGAGGACAGGAGGGGGGTGGCACATCTTGCCGAGGACGACAACGCTCTGTCCTCTCCAATCTCTCGCCGGCGGACTTTGACGGG
>DASQPA010000448.1:0-3124 GCA_035644215.1 Thermoanaerobaculia bacterium | reverse complement strand
GTCGCCGAGGAGAACGAGCCGCTCGTAACTATCGAGTACCTCCAGAGCCGAGAAGGGGCGCGATCCGTCCAGAGTCTTAAGCATGCCACGCGTCAGCAAAGCGGTATAGACAGCGCCAAGCTGCAGCCGCGTATCCTTCTCGTTGGCCACCGCCGGATCGATCCCGGAAAGCGAGAGGAACCCAGTCTGTTCGAGGAGGCGGTTGAGATAGGCGGTACGGAGCGCCGCCTCGGCGGGGCCGAGCGGGGAAGCCGGCATGCCCGGTGCCGAGCGCTGGCCGGCGCTTTCCGTGTGGAGGCGGTGGAGAGCCGTGACGACGCTCGTCGCCAGACCCCGAGGGTCATCGAAGATCTCGACCACCTGCTCGCGCCCCACCCGTTCCCGGAAACGCTGTTGCCGCTCCCAGGCCTCCTGCGGCTCGCGCAGTTTGCCCGGATAGGAGAAGTCCTCTCCCGCCAGGAAGATCCGGACGGGTTTCCCCGCTTTCACGGCCGCCTCGTACTCCCCCTCGGTGAACGAGCGATCACTCCCTTCCGGACAGCTGCCATGAAGGTGGCCGATCAGCCCAACGAAGACGTCCGCCTCGGCGACCTCCTTCTCGCACACCACGGCCGGCGCCCCCTCCCGCGGGCCGAAGTCCTCCATCCGCACGCACTTATAGCAGTCCAGCTTGAGGATGGCTTGGAATACGGCGTCCCGGTAGGGCTGGAGATCCTTCGCCGTCGAGCTCAGGAACACGGTCGTGACGTGGCGCATGGTAGCAGCGCCATCGTACCAGCTTCAGGAAGGGATCAGCTCGCGGGGAAGGTGAGGCAAGCGAGAACCGGTGCCCTGAATTCGATGACTCGCGCCATCCCGCCGGTGACTCGCGCCATGCTGCCGACGACCGACGACCATGCCGCCGGTGACCCGCGCCATGACGCCGACGACCCGCGACCATGCCGCCGGTGGCTCGCGCCATGACGCCGACGACCCGCGACCATGCCGCCGATGGCCCGCGCCATGACGCCGACGACCGGCGATCATGCCGCCGGTGGCTCGCGCCGTGACGCCGCCGACCGACGACCATACCGCCGGTGGCCTGCGCCGTGACGCCAAAGACCGACGACCATACCGCCGGTGGCTCGCGCCATGACGCCGACGACCGGCGACCAGTGGCCAGCTACCGAGAGGAGCCTCCCGCCCACGCAAAGCTGGATTCATCCAGCGCAACTCATAGCGCGGAGATTTATCTCCGGGCGGCGCCCCGCGCCAGAACGACCGTCGCCCCTTCGGGGCTTTTGTTTTCTTGGGGTTACTCCTACCTGGGGCTCTCGCCTCAGGCTACCAACCTACGCCCCTTCGGGGCTGCCCTAACATATATGCTAGCATCACCCCATGAAGCGAACGACCATCTACCTGGACCCGGATCAGGAGGTGCTGCTCAAGCTGGAGGCCCTGCGCAGCAAGCGTTCCATGACGGACGTTCTGCGCGAAGCCCTGAGGTCCTATCTCTCAGGCCTCCCGCGCCAAGTCCCCCCCGGGGCTGGTGCCTTCGACAGCGGCCATACGGAGACCGGGGAACGGGCAGAAGAGCTACTCGGCGAGCTCGGCTTCGCGACAGAGAACGGGCGGTGAAGCCATAGCCGTCCTGCTGGACACTGGAATCCTCTACGCCTACTACGATCGGCGGGATTCCTGGCACACCGCCTTCCGTGCCCTGATCGAACAGGAAGCGGGTGGACTGATCGTCCCTGCACCCGTTCTTCCCGAGGTCGACTATCTCCTCGGCGCGCGCCTCGGCGGTGAGGCGCAAACCACCTTCTACCAGGGCCTGATCGACGGCTCTTTCTTCATCGCCGACCTCCGCCCAGAACACTATTCCAGGGTTCTTGAATTGAACCGCAAATACAAGAGCCTGCGACTCGGGTTCGTCGATGCGGCCGTCCTGGCGCTCGCGGAGCACCTGGGGTTGGGACGCGTGGCGACGACCGATCGGCGCCACTTCGGAGCGGTCGAGATCTCGGTCTCCTTGGAGCTCGTACCCGATTTGCCGTAGGACCGGGCGGAGGGCCAGAACGACCGTCGCCCCTTCGGGGCTTTTGTTTTCTTGGGGTTACTCCTACCTGGGGCTTGCGCCCCAGGCTACCGGCCTACGCCCCTTCGGGGCGGTCCTTCCACCCGCCCCCTACTCGGGCGGCAGCGGGAGTACCGGCCGGGGGAAGGCCATGGTCACCCTCTCGCCGATGGGGTAGGTCACGACCATCACCGTGCGGTCGTCCGAAGGCGGGGCGCCGCCGCTCCAGGCTTCGATGCTGGCGAAAATGGCCTCGACCAGCGCCCGCGCCGATTTGCCCTGGTGGGCGCGCGCCACGGCGAGCAGCCGGTCGGTCCCGTACTCGTCGAGCGGCCCGCTCCGGCCCTCTCGCCCCAGGGTCTCGGCGATGCCGTCGGTGTAGAACACCAGGGTGTCGCCAGGCTTCATGACCACGAAGCCGCGCTCGTAGGTCGCCTCGGAGAGCGGCCCGAGGACCGGCCCCCCCTCTTCGAGGAAGCGGGCGGTGCCGTCCGCCATCAGGTGGAACGGCGGCGGATGGCCGGCGTTGACGTAGATGAAGACGCCGTTCAATTCGAGCTCGCCGTAGAACATCGAGACGAAGCGGCTGGTGAGCGTGCTCTTGTGGATGATGCGGTTCATCCGCTCGACCGTGCGCACGATCTTGAAGTCGCGGGCGAGCCCCATGCGCAGACCCATGTAGACGTCGCGCACCTGGAGCGCCGCCGGCAGGCCGTGGCCGGAGACGTCGGCGATGGCCAGGCCGAGGATCTTCTCGGTCACCGGGATGTAGTCGTAGTAGTCGCCGCCGACGCTGTCCATGGGCTCCGACTTGCCGTAGAGGTCGAAGTCGCCGTAGTGGGGGACGCGGCGGGGCAGGATCGAGGCCTGGATCTTCCGCGCCTCCTCGAAGATCCCTTCCATGCGCTCGCGGCGGATCTTCTGGTTGATGCTGTGGCGCAGGATGCCCAGGGAGAACAGCACGTCGTCCCGGTGGTGGCCGCCGGCGATGTTGAAGGCCAGGAGGTACTCCTCGTCCGCCAGCTCGATCGCCGCGAACTCCCCCACGCCCAGGAGGTTCTCCAGGCT
>DASQPA010000447.1:0-2127 GCA_035644215.1 Thermoanaerobaculia bacterium | reverse complement strand
CCGACCCGGACCGGGTCCGGCCGGACGCCGACCAGGGATTCGTCGCGCCCCGCACCGCGCTCGAGGAAACCGTGGCCGGGGTCTGGCGAGAGGTTCTGGGAATAGAACGGATCGGCATCGAAGACGACTTCTTCGGGCTCGGCGGGCACTCGCTCCTCGCCACCCGACTGGTCTCCCGCCTGCGCGACCGGCTGCGGCTTCCCCTCTCCGCCCAGCTCGTCTTCCAGGCCCCCACGATCGCCACGATGACCCAGGCTTTGGAGGAGCGTGCCGCCGAGCCGGACGAGAGCCCCGAGGCGCCCGCCCTGATCGCCCTGCCGCGCCGCACCCGGCGGGCGGTCTGAAACGGAGTACGACGATGCTGTACGAGACCGAGACCCTGGAGAACACCGAAACCCTGGAGGCCGCGGAGCTCTACGTCTCCCCCGCCTCCTTCTCCCAGCAGCGGCTCTGGCTCCTCGACCGCCTGTCGCCGGGCCTGGCCACCTACAACGTGCCGCTCGGCGTGCGCCTCGCCGGCCGGCTCCGGGCAGATCTCCTGGCCCGCGCCTTGAGGGACCTCGTGGCCCGCCATGAGAGTCTGCGCACCGCCTTCGGCGAGGAGGAGGGAGAGCCGGTCCAGATCATCCATCCCGAGCTCACCCTGGCGCTCCCCCGGGTCGATCTCTCGGCGCTCGCCACCCTCCCAACACCGCGGGCCGAGGCGGAAGCGTTGCGCGAGGCGCGCCGGGAAGCGGCCCGCCCCTTCGACCTCGCCCGCGCTCCGCTTTTCCGGACGGTCCTCTTCCGCCTCGCCGCAGAAGAGCACCTGCTGCTCTTGAGCTTCCACCACATCGTCACCGACGCCTGGTCGCTCGGCATCTTCCTGCGCGAGCTCTTCGCCGCCTATGCGGCTCACGCTGCCGGACAGCGGCCCGATCTCCCCGAGCTGCCGCTCCAGTATGCCGACTTCGCGGCCTGGCAGCGCCAGTGGCTCGCCGGCGAGGTGCTGGAGCAGAAGCTCCGCCCCTGGCGCCGGCGGCTCGCCGGCGCGCCCACGGATCTCGCCCTGCCCACCGATCGCCCGCGTCCGAAAGCGGGGAACGCGGCCGGAGTCGCCCTCGAATTCTCGCTGCCGGGGACGCTCGGCGCCTCTCTGGCCGAGGTCGGCCGCGCCGCCGGGGCGACCCCGTTCATGACCCTCCTCGCCGCCTTCTTCGCCCTCCTCTACCGCCACACCGGACAGGAGGATCTCCTGGTCGGGGCGCCGGTCGCCAACCGCAACCGCTCGGAGATCGAGGGGGTGGTAGGGCTCTTCGTCAACACCCTGGTGCTGCGTGGCGACCTCGCCGGCGATCCGAGCTTCTCCACCCTGCTCACCCGCGTCCGCACCGTCCTCCTGGAGGCCCTGGCCCACGAGGACCTGCCGCTCGAGAAGCTGGTCGAGGACCTGCGCCCCGAACGGCGTGCCGATCGCGCCCCCCTGTTCCAGGTGGTGCTCGCCCTCCAGCCCGTCTCGCTCCCGGCGGGCGAGACGGCCGGGCTCCGCAAGCATCTCGTCCAGCTCCACTCCGGCACCACCAAGTTCGACCTGAGCCTGCAGCTGATCGAGGAGAAGACGGGCCTGGCCGGCTTCTGGGAGTACCCGACCGCCCTCTTCGACCGCACGACGATCCTCCGCCTCGCCCATCACTGGGAGAGCCTGCTCGCCGCGGTGGCCGCGGATCCCGGGCGGCGGATCGGCGACATTCCCCTGCTCGAACCGGCGGAGCGGCACCAGCTCGCCGCGGAGTGGAACGACACGGCAACCGGCTACCCGCGGCAGGCGACCCTCCCCGAGCTCTTCGCCGCCCAGGTGGCGCGCACCCCCGACGCGCCGGCCCTCCTCGCCCCGTCGGGCCCCGTGACCTACCGCGAGCTCGACCAGGCGGCGCGACGCCTCGCCCGCCGCCTCGGTGCCGTCGCTTTGGAAACGCCGGTCGGCGTCTGCCTGGAGCGCGGCCCCGAGATGGTCACCGCCTTTCTTGCCACCGTCTTCGCCGGCGGCGCCTATCTTCCCTTAGACCCCGCCTATCCTGAGGAGCGGCTGGCCCTCATGGTCGAGGACGCCGCCGTCCGCACCGTCCTCACCAGGGAACGCTTGCGCGG
>DASQPA010000446.1:0-2889 GCA_035644215.1 Thermoanaerobaculia bacterium | reverse complement strand
AGGGATTTTGGAAGCTCCGGAAGAGGTTTCCCCTTACCCCACCCGTCATCTGGCCCCGCCTAGATCGGCAGCAGCGCGTAGCGCAACACGAAAAGCCCCGCGAGCAGGTAGATCAGCCTGTGCACCTCGCGCGCCCGGCCGGCGGCGGTCTTGACCAGGGCGTAGACCATGATCCCGGCGGCCAGGCCGTGGCTGATGTTGAAGGTGAGCGGCATCAGGAGGGCGGTGAAGAAGGCCGGCAGGGCCTCGGTCGCGTCCTCCCAGTCGATCTCGCGCACCGCCCGGACCATCAGCGTTCCCACCAGGATGAGGGCCGGGGCGGTCACCGGGTTGGCTCCCGCCCCCGCGGACTTCCCCACCATCTCGACGAGCGGCGCGGCGAAGAGCGAGAGGAGGAGGAGCAAGGCGGTGACCACGCTCGCGAGGCCGGTCCGCGCGCCCACCCCCACCCCCGCTCCGCTCTCGATGTAGGAGGTCACGGTCGAGGTGCCGAAGAGCGAGCCCCCCACCATTCCCAGGGCGTCGGCGGTGAGCGCCCGCTGCAGGCGCGGGAGCTCCTGCCCCTCCTGGCCCTCCTCTCCCGGGCGCAGGAGCCCGGCCTCGTGGGCGATCCCCATCAGGGTGCCCAGGGTGTCGAAGAGGGCGAAGAAGAGGGTGACGAGGACGAGCGGCAGGTAGCGCAGCTGGAGCGCCCCCAGGATGTCGATCGAGAGGCCCGGCAGAGCGAGGCTCGGCACCCGGAAGAGCTGGTCCGGAAGAGAGACGGCGCCGGTGACGAGGGCGGCGGCGAAGGTGCCGGCGAGCCCCCAGAAGATTGCCGTCCGCACCCCGCGGGCGGCGAGGACGAGCGAGAGGCCGAGGCCGAAGAGGGTCAGGAGGGCGGGTTTGGCGGTCAGGTCGCCCAGGGCCACGAAGGTGTTGGGGTCGGCCTTGATCAAGCCCCCCTGCTCCAGGCCGATGAAGGCGATGAAGAGGCCGATCCCCACCGCGCCGGCGAGGACGAGCACTTTGGGTACGGCGCGCACGATGACCGCCCGGGCGCCGGTCACGGTGAGGAAGACGAAGAGGACGCCGCTCCAGAAGACGAGCCCGAGGGCGGTGGGCCAGGGGACCTTGGCGCCCAGGCAGACGCCGTAGGCGAAGAAGGCGTTCAGGCCCATGCCCGGCGCCAGGGCGATGGGGTAGTTGGCGAGGAGGGCCATGAGCAGGGTGGCGAAGGCGGCGGAGAGGGCCGTCGCCACGACCGCCCCCGCGAGCGGCATGCCGGCCGCGGTCAGGAAGACCGGGTTGACGGCCAGGATGTAGGCCATGGTGAGGAAGGTGGTGAGCCCCCCCAGAGCCTCCCGGCCGGGAGTCGACCCCATCGCGCGGACGTGGAAGAGACGCTCGATCATTTTGGCCCCCCGAGTGTCCCGCGGATCTTAGAACCATCCGGACCGGCGTGCTACCATCCGGCCTTTAATGACCAGCCAAACCACGCCTCTGCTCTCGACCAAGCCCATCCCCGCCGCCGAACGCCTCATCTTCGCCCTGGACGTCGCCACCCCCGAGGAGGCCTGGCGCCTCGTCGAGGCGCTGGACGACACCGTCCTCTTCTACAAGGTCGGCCTGGAGCTCTTCCTCTCCGGCGGCTCCTTCGACCTCGTCGACCGCCTCGTCGCCCGCGGCAAGAAGGTGTTCGTCGACCTCAAGCTCTTCGACGTTCCCGAAACCGTGAAGAAGGCCGTGCGCCAGCTCGCCGGCCGGCCCATCACCTTGACCACGGTCCACGGCAACGACGGTATCCTCGAAGCCGCCGTCTCGGCCAAGGGAGGGGTGAAGGTCCTCGCCGTCACCGCCCTGACCAGCCTCGACCAGGGAGACCTGAAGGACCTGGGCTTCGCGGTCGACGTCCACCAGCTCGTCCTCTCCCGCGCCCGCCGCGCCCTGGCCCTGGGGTGCGACGGGGTGGTCTCCTCCGGCCTCGAAGCGCGAGCCCTGCGCGCCGAGCTGGGGGAGCGGCTCCTGATCGTCACCCCCGGCATCCGCCCGGTCGAGAACCGCCCGGCGGACGACCAGAAGCGGGTGGTCACCGTCCAGGAGGCGTTCGAGAACGGCGCCGACTACATCGTCGTCGGCCGGCCGATCCAGAACGCCCCCGACCCCCGGCAGGCGGCGACGGGGATCCAGGCCTCGATCGCCCGGTTGTTCGCCTGACTACCCCGGGTTCCGCGCGAAGACCGCCATCTCCGGGTCGATGAAGCGCTGGGAGGAGCCGACGTCGTCGGCCGAGAGGAGATCCAGGAACGGCCGCGACTGGTGGTCAAGGACCTTCCGGTAGCCGAGCTCGCCGCTGCCCAGCCGCTCGACCATCTCCGCCTCCGCCGGGCGGCGGATGTCGGTCAGGTTGATGGTCACGTACTCGGGCTCCCGCTCCAGGAGAGCCCGGCCGTGGGAGCGCAGGACGTTCTCCCAGGGGAGGCGCTCGTAGCGCGGCACGTGGTGGGGGCGCCCCACCGCCAGCACCTGCTCCGGCTTCACCCCCCGTTGCTCGAGCCAGCTCTCGACGAAGTAGCGGGAGTCGGCGAGCAGCCGGAAGTCGACCGAGCTGGCATAGAGGACGCTGTAGATCCCGACGAGACTGGCCAGAGCGACGGCGGCCCAACGCAGGGCCGGCCGGCGGCTTTCGGGAGCCCGGGGGGCGAGCAGCGCGCCCAGGGTCCGGCCGCCGAAGAAGGCGAGGAGCAGGGCGACCGGCAGGACGTAGCGGTCGTAGGTGAAGAGGATGAGGTTCAGGAAGGTCACGTAGTAGGAGACGACGAGGAGGAACAGGCTGCCGAGGAGGAACACCTCCTGCCGGTCTCGCGCCTCCTTCCGGATCACCGCCTGGTAGACCGTCAGCAGGAGGCC
>DASQPA010000445.1:0-18248 GCA_035644215.1 Thermoanaerobaculia bacterium | reverse complement strand
GGCCGGCCCGATGGCTCCAGCCGCTCCCGCGGGTCCGGCGAGTCCCTGGGGTCCGGGATCGCCGGGGTCCCCCTTGGCTCCCTTGGAACCGTTGGAACCGGCGGGTCCGGGATCTCCCTTGTCGCCGGCAGGACCGGCAGGTCCCGCGGGGCCGACCGGACCGGCAGCTCCCTCTGGTCCGGGATCTCCTTTGTCGCCCTTGGCCCCTTTGGAACCATTGGAACCGGCAGGTCCTGGATCGCCCTTGTCGCCCTGGGGGCCGGCAGGTCCCGGTGTCCCGGGATCTCCCGGATCGCCCTTGTCCCCGGCGGGACCGGAAGGCCCCTGGGCTCCGGCGGCTCCCGCCGGGCCGGCTTCTCCCGCAGCCCCGGGAGCTCCGGGATCGCCCTTCTCTCCTTTCTCTCCGGCCGGCCCCGGCGGTCCTGCCGCTCCTGCCGGCCCCTCGGGTCCCGCCGGTCCCGGGTCGCCCTTGGGGCCGGTGCCCGCGGTGATGCTGAGCGGCGGTCCATCGTAGTGCCAGCGCCCCTGGGCGTCCTGGCGGTGCTCGCCACTGTGGGTGTGGTGGCCGGTGGCGACGAAGAGGCCGTCGTCCTGTGTGGCGGCCAGGCCGGCGTCGCCGCGGGTGACCTTGGCGACGACCAGGGCGTCGGGGCCGGGGTCGGATGCGTCGTCGGCCTCGACCGCGGCCTGGGTGGTGAGCAGGATGAGGGTGGGCGCGTCGTTCAGGCGCAGCGCCTGGCGGTCGCTGTTGCTGGCGCGGAGGACCACCCGGAACGGCCCGGCGCCGTCCGGCACGACGAGCGAGAGCGGCGCGTCGACCGCCATCCGCACTCCGCCCGGAGAGAACGCGACGCCGGGGGCGACCGCCACGCGGTCGGTCGTCGGCTCCACGTGCAGGCCCCAGGCGATGCGGCCCAGGCCGATCGTGCGGCGCAGATCGAGAATCCCCTCGTGCAGCCGGTCCTCCAGGTGGGCGAGGTGGTCCGCCGTCACCCGCAGCCCGTCGACGAATACCGTCCTTGCGTCGTCTGCCATGGTCGCTTCCTTCCTCTCTCGTCTAGGATTTGCGGGTCACCGTCACCACGACGTCGCGCAGCGTCACCGTGCCGGCGGTGAGGCTCACCACCTGAAGCGCCGCGCCGGTCGCGGCGACGGGGCCGGCCAATTCCACCGTCACCCCCTTGGGGGTCGGCGTGGCCGGTATCCGGGCCGCCCCTCCCACGAGCCCCAGCTCGAGCGGTGCGATCGGCTGGCCGGAGAGGGCATGGCCCTGAAGCCGTACCCGGCCGCGCAGGTCCGACAGCTGGCCGAGTCCGGGGAGCGGCTGCCAGGGGCCGTCCGGCGGCCCGAAGCGGACCTCTCCCGCCGCCGCCTCGCCGGTGAACGCCCAGCGCACCCGGCCGCGGGTCACCAGGATGGCGAGGAAGCGGGGCTTGGCGGGATCGCCGGCATGGAGTGGGATCGGCCGCGGGAAGGCGAAGGTGCTCCAGACGTCCATGTCCGCGGGACTCGCCGGGCCGGCGGCGGCGAGCTCGACCGGCTTGCTGACGGCGCCCGGGAGGGGATCTCCGGGCTGCCCGCCGTCGCCGGCGAGAAGGAGGACCCGCACCTCGGCTCCCGCGGCCTCGGCGCGGAGCGGCAGGCGCACGGCGACCAGCTCGCCCAGGGCGTCGAGGGAGGGGAGGGCCACGGCGGCCGCCCGCTCGGGGTCGAGCGCCATCTCGGCGAGCGGCACGGCGCTCCCCGCCGCGACCGGCTGGAGGTCGGGGCCGAGCGGCGGCAGGGTGCGCTCGGGCGGCAGCTTGGCGGCGAGGGTCAGCTTCACCTCCTCGACCGACTGGGCCCAGTCGGGCGGGTGGAGCGGCACCGCCTGCAGGCCCTCCTCGGCGAAGCGCACCTGCTTGGCGCCGGCAGGGAGCGCCACCTGGGCGAGATAACGGAGTCCCAGACTGGCGTTGTCCGGCGGTTCGAGCCCGAGGGCTCCGGGCACCCGCGCGGAGAGGACGACGTGGAGGTCCACCTCGGACGTGATGTCGGCGGTGGGGTCGGCGAGGAGAGCGTTGAGCGCGGCGGCGAGGTCGACCTGCCGGTAGGCCAGGCCGGAGGCGGCGTCGGCGAGCCAGCCCGGGCTGCCGGCGATCACCGGTCCCGGCGCGGTCCACACCGGCGCTGCGCCATTGATCCGCAGCTCGAGGTCGGCGGGGAGGTCCGGGAGCTGGAGGAGGAGCGCGGCGCTCACGTCGGCGGTGCTCGCGAGGTCGATCTGCAGCCGCTCGGTGCGGATCTGCGAGGGGAAGAGCACCGCCGCGCCGCTCTGCGGCGTGGACGACTTCGCGCTGCCGACGACGGGATCGGCGAACGCCGTGCCCGTCCACGGCCGGACCCGGACGATCTGGAACTTCGAGGCGTCGACGACCCCGACGCCGGCGACCGTGCGGAGCACGCCGAAATCGACCACGACCGAGGCGCCCTGCTGGCGCAGCTGCCCGACGCTCTTGCCGATCGCCCAGTCGGCGCGGCCGGCCCGCACGGTCACCTTGTAGCTCGCGACGACCGCGTTGCGCGGCAGCTGGAGCAGCGGGGAAAGCTCGACCGAGGAGGAGCCGTTCGCCGTGAGCTGCCCGGTGAAGCGGAGGATCGGGATCTCGCGCGGGAAGAGGATGGACGACACCCCGACGTTCAACGCCGACAGCACGCTGCTGGTGACCTGGATCATCGCGCCGTCCTACTCGAAGACCTGGACGTTCTTGAGCGACTGGAAGGCGACGTTGAAGTTGCGGCTGGTGTCGCTCTCGACGACGGTCACCCCCTTGGTCGCCAGAGCCGTCGTGATGATCCCCTTCTGATCGGTGGAGAGGGTCGCCGGGTCCTTGTCGAGGAGCGGCGCGATCGCCGGGTCGGCGGCGACCGGCAGGAGGTCGGCGACGGTCTTGGTCGCGAGGTCGGGATGGAAAACGTCGAAGACCGGGAAGGGGATGTCCGAAGCGGTGGCGAAGACGAGGTCGACCGGGGTGCCCTTGGCCACTCGGGTGCGCGCCGGGATGCTCTGCGAGACGGCGACCGGCACCCGGGTGCGGAGGATGGGCACGGTGTGGGAGATGAAGTCGGTCACCCGGACCGGGTTGAAGGGCGGCGGCGCCACCTCCCGGCCGTCGCGGACGATGACGGGCGGCGGCGCGTTGCCGCTGACGTCGACGAACGGCAGGAAGGAGGCGTTCCCGAGGAGCGTCGGATTGAACGCGCTGGCGGAGATCGCGGAAAGGGCGGAGCTCGCGGAAATCGACGCGGAGCTCGCGGCGGCCGGCGCGGCGCTCGCGCTGGCGGCGGCAATCGCGGGGCTGATCGCGACGTTGGTTGCGCTCAGCGCCGGGGGCACGGCGAGTGCCTCGGCGCTGAAGGTCGGGTTGGCGCGTAACTTGGACATGGGGCTCTCCTTCTCGGGTTCCGTCCGGTAGATTTAGAGCGCGGGCCGCTGCACGAAGGTGACCTTGCCGAGCGTCAGCCCGACCGCCTCCAGCGCCTTCTGCGCCTCCTGCTGGGTGAGCGAGGTGAGCGCCGGCACCTCGACCGCCGGCTCGACCTGCACGGGGACGGCGATGACCAGCCGCGCCCCGCCGCCGGGCGGCAGGGCGACGTCGGGGGGCGGCCACTGGACGAGGACCGGCTTGTCGTCGTCGTCGGTCGAGTTGGTCGGCAGCTCGCGGCCGTTGAAGTCGAGCACCCGGACGAGCGGGATGGTGGCCTGGGCAAGGGCCGCCTTGGCGATGCCCAGGGTGGCGCCGAAGAAGTCGGGCATGAAGGAGCCGGCCTTCTGGAGGGCGAGCTGGAGCGTCGTCTCGCCGGCGTCGGCGACGGTCACCGGCGCGCTCGCCGGGGCGTAGCCGTGCGCCTCGGCGGTCACCGTCCAGGCGCCGGCCTCCAGCCGCGAGAGCACGTGGTCCTTCCCCGGCGGGATCGGCCGCACCGCCTCGACCGGCGCCCCGGCGCTGCGCGAGGCGGTGACCCGCACCCGCTCGAGGTCGTCGGCGAGCTCGGGATTGGTGATCGTCACCCGCACCGTGTGCTGCGTCGACTGGAGGAACTGGTAGGTTCCCTCGACGGCGTCCAGGATGTCGTTCCAGGCCTGGGCGGTCAACGGCTCGCCGGGCTGGACGGTCTTCTTGAGAAAGGGATTCAGGTCCATCGTCTCACCTCGTCGGGGCTAGGGGGTTGGAGGGGGAGGCGGCGTCAGCACGGTGCCCCCCTGGAGCAGGGAGATGGGGTCGACGGCGACGGCCTCGGTCACCGTCCCCTCGCCCAGTTTCCAGTGGTCGTCGGCGAGCTCGACCCGCAGGTCGATCCCCGCCGGGCGGAAGCGCGCCAGGGCGGCCACCACGCGATCGGTGATTCCGGAATCGAAAAGCCCGAAGCGGGCCGGGATGACGATCCGCACCGCATAGGCCTCGTGCTCCATCCACGACAGGTGGAGGTCGGCCGCCTTCGGCGTCCCACCCGCGAAGACGGAGCCGTCGGCAAAGGCGATGCGCGGCCGCGGCGCCACCGGCTTGCCGGGCGCCCCGAGGTGCGCCACCTGGACGAAGAAGGCGAGCCGGGTGACCCCGATGCCGATCCCCGGCACGGTAATGTCCTGCCCGTCGTGCGGGAAGATGAACTCGCGATCGAGCGCGCCGGCCGGAGCAGTGACGGCGAAGACGGCGCGGCGGCGCGGGTCGACCCCGGGACCGGCGAAGACGAAGTCGTGCGGATCGGAGGGTTGGCCATTCGCCGCGGCCGTTTCGGCGAAGCAGGCGCCCTGCCAGGAGTAGGCGAAGGAGGTGACGTCCGAGCCGTCTAAGAGCGCCCGGCCGTCCTCGCGAAAGACGAGCGATTTCCCCGCCGGCACCGCGGCCGCGTAACCGACGCCGTGCCCCTCGTCGCGGTTGACCACCATGGGGCCCACCGTGCGGTTGGCGATCCCCAGCACCTCGGCCTGCAGCAGCTCGCGGCCGAAGCCGCGGCGGATCACCGTGAACAGCTGGCCGTCGGCGCACTCCTCGTTCTGGTAGCGCTCGCGGCGGCGCGGGTTCTCCTCCAGGCCGAGGGCCTCGACGGCCGGCGGAGCGGTGGGGAGGAGCGGCCAGCGGTCGCGCACGAAGGTGGCGTGCCAGAAGAGGTCGCGGCTGTGAAAGAGGGCGTCGCCGGCGCCGAGATCGGCGTCGGCGTCGATCCGGAAGTCGAAGCCCGCAGTCTCCTCTGCGGCCACCAGCGCCGCCCGGGTGGCGGCGTTTTTCGCCGCGTCGATCTCCAGGTCGAGGGCGTTGGCGGTGGCGAGGAGGAGGGCGCGCACGGTACCGTTGCCCTCGGCGTGGATCTGGCAGATCCGCGCCACCCGGGCGCGCGCCGCGGCGACCGTGGCGCGGTAGCCGAGCGACGCTCCGGCGGCCGCGGCCAGGGCCTTCGCCGCGGCGGCGAGGTCCGGCGGGTTTCCTCCCTGGACCGGCGGCGCGAAGAGCGGCAGCCGCGGGTTCGTGCCGTCGATCCCCCAGAGGTCCAAGAGGGCGTTGGCGGCGGCGTCGCGGGTGTTGGCAGGACCACCGACGGCCGCGATCAGCGCCGCGAGGAGCGCGCGCTTCCGCGCCACGCCGGTGAACAGGATGTCGAGGTCGGCGCGGGTCAGGCCGTGGAGGCCGGCCAGGAGAAGCAGATCGGTAAGCGTGTCGGCGTGGGCGAGCCGGTGGGCGCGGCGCACCGCCGCCAGGTCGGCGGCGAGCCGGTCGAGGTCCTCGACCAGGGCGTCGACCACTTGGCCCAGCTGCTTGCCCGGCCGGACGGCGTCCAAATGGGCCGGGAAACGCAACAGGACTTGCTGCGCCCGGCCGCTCACTCGGTCGCCTCCAGCACGACGACCGAGCGCACCCACGGCCGCTCGAGGTCGGAAAGGGCGATCGAGCCCGGGCCGAAGACCCGGTTGACGACCACCCCGGCGTCGACGTACTCGATGGTGAAGAAGAGGTTGACGACGCTCCAGCTGTCGCTCGCCCCGAGCTTTGATTTGAGGTCGTCGACGGCGAGGGAGGGGAGCGCCGGCACGAGGTCACGCAGCCGGCCGGCGACTTCCTGGCGGACCTCTTCCAGGTCGTCGGCATGATCGCCGAGCGCGCCGGCGCCTTTGAGGGTCACGGAGACCGTGACGTCCAGGGCGACGAGCTGGCCACCGACCTCGACGACGAGAGAACCGCCGTACCTGGGATCGACCGTCGGCCGCAGGGTGGCGCTCGGCTGGACGTTACGGTGCCGCGCGGGAGTCGGCACCGCGCCCAGCGGGTAGACCTGCGGATAGAGCTGCAGGGTGACGTCGAGCACGCCGTCGAGTCCCATCAGGCCGGCGACCAGGCGGTTGTAGACCAGCGTCTCGCCGACCCCGGCGTCGGCGACGAAGGCGCGGACCGCCGCCTCGCCCTGGCGCTTCAGGGTGTTGCGCTGCTGCGGGCTCAACGCCGCGGAGGCGGGGAGCAGGACGGCCGCCACCACCACCGGGAAGTAGAGGGCGCCGGGGGAGACCGTGGCCTCGGCCGGCGGCTCGGAGTCATCCGTCACGGCATTTGGCCCCGGGATCAGGCTGCCCAGCGGGGCCGGGGCGTCGAGGTTGTGGATCACCCGCACCCCGGCCGGCCGGTTGGCCTCGATCAGCCCCAGGGCACGCTGGGCGGCGATGGCGTCGAGCGGCGCCGCGATCGAGAGGGTGAGGACGCCGGGGCGCTTCAGGTGGTCCTCGGCGAGGCGGACGTCCTTCTCGCGCACCCCCGGCAGGCTGGTGAGGGCGGCGAGCAGGGCGCCGACCGTCGCCTTCCCGCCGCCCTCCAGGGCGCGGCGGGCGCGGGCGCGCAGCTCGTCGTCGGTCTCGTCGGCGCCGGCGAGGGTCGTGGGCTCCGGGTTGGCCGCGGTCTCGACGCCGAAGATCGGCCGGTGGAGGACGGTGATCGCCCCCGCCGGTACGACGCCCACCGCTCCGGCCGTCGTCGAACGGATCGGCGCCTCGACCGAGAGCGAGCCGCGGTGGAGGGTGCGGTCCTCGCTGGTCTCGAAGGCCACCGCCGGCGGCTGGGCGGTCGACAGCAGGGTGCCGGCGGGGACGAAGATGTCGGCCGTCGCCGGGGTGGCGCGGGAGAAGACGACGCTGCCCACGGCGGAGGTGCGGAGGTGGCGGGAGAGACCGAGGAGAGCGACCAGCTGGTCGAGGTCGCGCCCGGTCGCGGTGTCCAGGAAGCCGGCGCGGTAGACGCCTTCCAACTGGCGCGAGAGGACGGCGTACTCGCGGCCCAGGCTCTCGGCGAGGAGGCGGGTGACGCTCCCCGGGTTGCGGTCCGAGAGGAGCGGGTTGAGGCCGGCCGGGCCGCGGTGGTCGTAGTTGACGAAGAAAGGGGTGCCGAGGTCGGGCCAGACCGCGTCGGCGGCCGGCGTGCCGTCGGGGCGCGCCTTCCACTGGACGACGTTCTCGGCGGTGAGAGTGAAGTCGCGGTCGGGCCGGAAGCGGTTGAAGGCGCCGCCCGCCTGGCCGAAGACCTGGAGGGTGCTCTTGACCACCGGACCCGGCGGCGAGAGGAGATAGGGGGCATCCTCGGGAACGAAGGTGAACTGCTCCCGGATGACCCCGCCGGTCATCGCGGTCAGCAGGTCGTCGACGAACTGCGCGTAGGGCTCGGCGGCGTAGGTCACAGGGCGGCCTCTAGAGAGAAGGGGACGACGAGGTCGACCGGTTTGGCGATGCCCACGAGGAGGACGGTGAGCTCGATGCGCACCGAATCGCGGGGCGGCTGGTGCTCGGGGCGGACGGAAGACTGAAGGACCTTCTCGATCCGCGGCTCGGCGCGGAGAGCCTCCAGGACATAGAGCTTGATCAGGTTCCAGGTGCGCGGGACGTTGGGCTCGCCGATCAGCTCGTGGTGGCGCGAGCCGTAGTCGGGATGGCCTAAAGGGGCGAGCTCGCCGCGCCGGGTCTTCAGCCGGTTGGCGATCGCCTGGGTGAGGTTGTCGAGGCCGTCGGCGATCGTCAGATCGCGCTTCGGCGCGGCGCCGGGGCGACGCCCGAGCACCAGGTCGGCGTCCTCGAAAAAGCCGCCGTGCTGGGCGTAGTCGAGCGCCAGGTCGCGGCCGAGGAGCGGGGAGAGAGTCGAGAGCCGCGTGGGCTTCATGGCGCCCCCGTGTCGGAGAGGAAGGGGGCCGCCGGCGGCCCGAGGATGAGGAGGATGCCGGGACCCGAGGGGATCTGGTCGCCGACCCGCAGGAGCCCCTGGCCGGAGACGGTGACCGAGGTCGAGCCGCCGGCGCCGTTGCCGACCGGGAGCACGTAGGGCGCGCCGGAGACCGAGTTGACCATCTGGCAGAGGCTGCCGGCGACGGCGAGCGGCTGCCCGCCCGCGGTGACGAAGGTCTGCAGGATGGCGCTGATGACGCCGGAGTCGGGCGGCCCCGCCGCCCCCGGGGTGAGGATCACGGCGCAGCCGAGCGATACGGGAGGTCCGGGCATGGTCGTCTCTCCTCCTCTCTCCTCAGGACGGGCTGAACTGGGTCATGCCGGCAAGCCCCACCTGGGGCGCCTTGAGATTCGCCTGGCTCTGTCCCTGGACGGTGGCGGCCATTCCGGAGAGGTCGAGATTGCTCTGCGCCTCGACTTTGACGCTCCCCTGCGCCGAGAGCTTCAAGTCGCCCTGGGCCTCGATTTCGATGTCGTCTTCGGCGGCAAAACGGATCTTGCCCTTGGCCTGGATCACCAGGTCGCCGTCCTTGTCGGCGGTGAGCGTGGTGTCGCCCAGAACGATCTCCAGCTTGTCGTCGTGGAGGGTGATCGTGGCGCCGCCCGGCAGCTCCAGGTGGAGGCGGCGGACGTTTGAATCCTCATCTTCGGGCGGCTGGTAGACCACCTCGCCCAGCTGGGCGACGGGGGGGTGGGCCTGGTCGTCGTAGAGACAGCCCAGGGCGACCGGCGCGTTCAGATCGCCGCCGACGAAGCTCACCAGCATGAGGTCGCCCTCACCGGGGAGGGCCGAGAGCCCGAGCCGCGGCACGGCGACCGGCACGCGGGAGATCTCGACGCCGCTTGTCCGCAGGCGCAGGCTCACCTGGTGGTTGCTCTTGTCGGAGTCGCCGGTGCGCGGGAAGACCTGGGTGACCGTCGCCAGCTCCGCCGGCCGGCAGCGCGCCAGCTCGTCGCGGACCAGGGCGCGCAGGGTGTCCAGGAGGTCGCTCACAGCCCCTCCCCGCCGGCTTCGACGTTCAGAGTGGTGACGAAGCCGGTGCGGGCGTCGAGCCGGTGGGTCACGGCGCGCACCCGGAGCGTCCTCGAGTCGCTCCCGGGCAGGTCGGAGATTTGGACGAGGTCGCCCGGCCGCACCGCGGGCCGGCCGACGAGGGCGAGCCGGCCGGCGAAGCCGGTGCGCGCGGCGCGTTGGGCGAGGGAGCGTTGCATGGTCTCGGCGGCGTCGATCGTGCGCAGGGCGGCGACCACCTGGAGCGGCCCGTCGCCCGAGGGGGACGGGGAGCGCAGCACCCAGTGCCACTGCTCCGCTCCCGCCTCGCTCGCCGCGCCGTAGGCGGCGATGGCCGGCACCTCTTCGGGCTGAGATCGGTGCGCCGCGCCGCCGCTCCAGGAGAGGACATCGGCGCCGTGGCGCAGCCGCCAGTCGGCGGCGCCGCGCTTGGGCGGCACGAAGCGCAGGGCACCGGCCGGGCTGGCGCCGACGTCGGCGCCGGTCAAGCGGGCGAGGGCGAGGAGGTGGTCCCAGACCGGCCGGCGGTCGTCGACCGCGTAGGCGGGGAGATTGGTGTCGCCCTCGACCTGATCGACCTCCGCCCCGGCCTGGCTCGCGAGGTCCTGGACGACGTCGGCGACCGAGCGGTCGAGGTAGCTCTGCGACAGCCGCCGGCGCGACAGGACGACGGTGCCGGCGAGGCCGTCGAGGATCACCCCGTCGGGACCGGCCGCCACCGCCGCCAGCTCGCCGGCCCAGACGTCGGCTTCGTCGCCGTCCTCGCCGAGGGCGATCGCGAGCGGCGTGCCGGGCTCGGCCGTCGCCAGCTTCGAGGCCGGCCAGACGGTCAGCTCGGCCGAGTCGTGGGCGCCGGAGAGCGAGAGGCCGACGGTGAGGCGCACCAGCGCGGCCTGGGCGGAGGAGAGCGAGCGGCCGTCGACGGTCAGGCGCGCGCGGGGTCGGGAGAGGCTCATGTGATCACCCCTGGACTCCGGAGACGTCGAGACCTTGCCGTTCGGCCTCGCGGCGCAGCAGGCGGCCGATCCGCCGGCCGAGCTCCTCTTCTTCCTGGCGCTCGCGGGCAACGGCTGGAAGAGCGGGGAGGGCGGCGCCCGGCGGGAGGTCGCGCGGCGTTGGCGCCGCGGCCTCCGGGCTCCCCATCCCCGCCCCCAGCCCGGCGAGCCGCCGCAGGCCGTGGAGTGGGGACGCGGGGATGGGGAGCGGGGAGGGGGCCATGGGCTCCGGAGCGGGGACGGCGTCGGGGGTGCGGCGGACCCGCCGGGCTTCGAGACGATCGAGGGCGCGGGCGAGGAGGGTGGAGGTTGGGGTTTCCGCGGGCGGGGGAGAGATGCGGTGCGGAGCCTCCGGTGTGGGAGGAACGCTGCCGGCGGCGCGATCGAGAAGAGATTGGATCTCGGGCCGCGCGGGGGCGTCGGGAAATACGGCGATCGGAGTGTCGGCGGCGGTGGGGACGCCGGCGCGCTCGGCGCGGGCCCTCACCCCCGGCCCCTCTCCCGGCCCCCCCCCCGCACCTACCGGGAGAGGGGAGCGTGCCGTGTAGGGGGCGGCGGGGCTTCTCCCCTCTCTCCCGGGGGCCGGGGGGGCGTTTGGGAGAGGGGGGCCGGGGGGGTGAGGGGCTGCCGGGCGGGTCCCTCCCCCCTGGGAGGGGGAGGGTTGGGTCAGGGGGGAGGCCAGGAGGGGGGCGGTCCGCTTTGCGATCTGCGGCCCACCGCGCTCCATGGCCGATCCGGGGTCTGCAGGAGCGGCGTAGGAGGTGGAATTCGGCCTTTCCGCGGTTTCGCGCGGCAGGGGGACGGCGACCTGAGGCAGAGAGGTCGTACCCGGGCGCAGCGCCCCCCTCCTCGCCTCCCCCCTGACCCTACCTTCCCCCTCCCAGGGGGGAGGGACCGGACCCCGGATCGGGCGGCCTGCCGGGCTCTTCTCCTCGTTCCTCGGAGGCTCGCCCACGCCACGCCGCGCGAAGAGCGCCGCCAAATCGATCTCCCTCGTCAGCGGCTCGATCGCCGCGTCGGACAGCAGCGCGCACCCCTCCAGGTCGCGCGCCAGGGCCTCCAGGGCGTCGAGCGTCCCGTCGAGCCGGGCCATCGCCCGGGCCGGGGCGCCGCCCACGGCGTAGAGCCGGGCGAGCGAGGGGTGGGGGGCTCGGCTCACGCCGCCGCTCCTCCTTGGGCGTTCCCGGCGTGCTCGTCGCGGGCCAGCATCTCCAGGTAGAGAAGGATCTGGCCGACGGTCAGCTCCGAGCACTCGGCCGGGGTCCAGCCGAACTCGCGGGCCAGGACGAAGCAGGCGCGGGCGAGCGGCGCCTTGACCGCCCGCTCCAGTTCGTCCTCGCCGAGCGTTAGGCCGGAGAGGGCGTTGACCTTCCCGGCGAGGAACTGCACCAGCCCGGCGGGCAGGCTTCCCACCTGCTCGACGGTCATCTTGGGCGCCACCAGCGCCTGCTGCACGAGGAGGACGCTGGTCAGCACCCGCTGCTCCCGGGCCGCCCGCACCACCCGGTCGACGTCGCGGACGAGGAGCGGCCGGAGCACCACCTCGCCGGCTGCCGGGGACTCGGCGGCCGCGCCGTCTCCCTCCGGGGCACCGGCGAGGAGCGCCGCCGGCAGCGCCACGGTGTGGGTCGTGGCGCCGCTCGCCAGGAGGTCTTCGACCGATAACGGATGGGCCATGGGGACGCCTCCGCCGGCTTACGAGCCGGCCTCCTCGGTCTTGATCCAGAGAGCGCGGAAGCTCACCTGCTCCATGACGAAGTCGTCCTCCGGCAGGCTGTAGTTCCACTCCGCGATCTGTACTCCCATCACCGTCACCGTCGCCGTGCCGTCCGGCAGGTTGGGGTTCTTGAGCTGCAGGCTCAGGTTGAACGAGGGGCCGACGAAAGTCCCCGCCGGCCGGCTGTCGGCGGCGTCGCCCAGCATCAGCCGCAGCAGGGCGCCGTTGATGTAGGCGCGGTCGATCGTCCCCGAGACGTTGATGTTGCCCGGCCGCAGCTCGGTGGGGAAACGCTGGCCGAGCTCGTGGAACGGCTTGACGTCGTTGGTGACGCGCACCGTCACCCCGGTCGCCCGCCCGATCGGCGTCAGCGAGTACTTGTCGGCCACGGCCTTGGCCTTGTCGCCCGCCGGGCCCGACTCGACCGCCACCGAGATGGTGCCGTCGGCACCGTGGAACACTGTCGTCGTCGCCATTCGTCTCTCCCTTCTCGCGCTACTCGAGGTTCATGATGACCTTCACGAAATCGATCGAGAAGGTGGGTTGGAGGAGCATCGTCACGATCGCCTGCCCGGTGATCTCCTGGGCGCGCGTCGCGGTCACGTCGAGCTTGTAGCCGGTGAGCATCTCGTCTAAAACCATGCCGGAGAGGAAACCGTCGAGCGTCGCCTTGAGCGCCGCCCGCACCCGGAGGTTGTTGAGCCGGCCGATGTAGGGGTTGGCGCCGATCCGCACCCCGGCCTTGGCGTAGTCGACGATCCGGCGCACCGAGATCTGGCGGAACGCCCCGGTGTCGGTGGTGATCCCCTTGAGCACCCGGATGCCGAGGTTCTTCTGCAGCACGAGGACCTGGTGGCCGAGGAGCTGCTTCTGCTGGGCGCGGCTGTAGTCGGTCGTCAGATCGTCGGCCGCCACGTCCTTGTTGGTCAGGCTGACGTGCGGGGCGAGGGTCGCGAGCCGCCCGGCGACGAGCGCCGCGGCGTAGGCGCCGGGGAGCTTGACCGCCGGGTTGGCCTCGCCGGCGCGCGCCGCGTCGTCGGCCACCAGGCCGGGCGCGACGAGGATCAGGCGGGGGTTCGAGCCTTTTGAGGAGTCGTCGGCGAAGAGCTTCGCCGGCTCGTCGGACGAGGCGCCGAGGACGGCGAGCCGCTCCTGGCCGTCGTTCTCGGTCTGCTCCAGGTGGGCGAGGACGGTGCCGGCGACCTCCTTGGCGGCGAGGCCGCCGACGACGACGATGTTGACCGCCTGGTTGGCGAGGAAGCCGAGGCCGCTCGCCACTTCGGTCGTTCCCGCCGTCGCCCCGTCCGGGCCGCCGGCGGTCGGCGAGGGGACGATCGACTGCGGCGGCGGCGTGCTGCCGGTGGCGAGGTTCGAGACGTCGACGAGTCGGCTGCCGGCGGCGACCGCGCTGGCGAGCTCGGCGGCGGTCGAGCCGGAGAAGCTCTCCTTCGTCTTCCCCAGGGTGAGAGTGAGGGTCGCCGGCTGGCCTGCCGGAGCGTCGAGGGCCGCCGCGATGGCGTTGGCCCAGGTGCCGGGGCTCTTCGCGGTGAGGACGAAGAGGATGCTGGCGTCCGAGGGCAGGGAGGCGGGGGCCGACTCGACCTTCCAGCTCATCGCCGCCGGGGTGCCGTTGGCGATCCGCACCGCGTAGACCGTCGACGCGCCGCCCTTGAACAGCTGCTCTAAGGTGCGGGTGAGGGTGAGCGGCGGGGTGAAGGGGTGGAGCGGGTCGACGACCAGGGGTGGATCCGCCCAGCGGTCGTAGGGGCCGAAGGTCTCGACCGCCTCGGCGTAGCTCCCCAGGACCACCACCTTGCCCACCGGTCCGCGGTTCGCCGTGCCGACCACCCCGACGTTGCCGGTCGCGATCCCGCCGACCCCGATCAGGCCCTCGGCGCGGACCTCGATGTACGTCCCCGGCAGGATCATTTCGCCAATCGTTTCGCTCATACCATCTCCTTTTCTAACGTTCCTAGGCGCCGAGCTCTTCGTCCGGCAGGGAGGCCTCCACCGTGGTGATCGCGCCGCTGGCGGGGTCGACGGTGGCGACGGTGAGCCCGGTCTCGATCGTGATCGTGCGGATGACGTCACCCGGCGGCTCGGCCGGGACGTTGGTGCTCTCGAAGACGAAGTCGAAGCGCGCCGTGCGGCGGCGCAGGACGAGCCGCTCCTCGGGCGCTCCGATGCTGCCGAGCTCGGTGGCGTGGATCGCCAGCAGCCGGTGGACGGCGTCCCGCGCGCCGGGGGCGAGGAGCGCCTCGATCGCGGCGGCGGAGAGCGCCGCCACGTCGGCCCCGAGGAGGGCGCAGACGTCCAGGCGCAGAGTGCCGGCGATCAGCGCCCGCGCCCCGCCGAGGCCGTTGGCGGGGCGGGTGTTCGATTCGAGCGAGAGGACGACCGCCGGCAGCTCGGTGCTGTCGCCGGGCTCGGCGATGCCGACCGCCTTGGGCGCCGGGGTGAGGCCCGCCGCCTGAAGGGCCGCCTGGAGATAGGCGCCGACCGCGGCCAGGAAGTCGTTCTCCGCCGCCATCAGGCGCCTCCCAGGAGGTTCTTCAGCGGATCGAGGAGCGAGGAGGCGCCGGCGAGCGCCTGTTTGAGACCCGCCGCCGCCGGCTTCAACGGCGAGAGAATGTCGGGCACGTTGGGGACGGCGCCGGCGATGGCCGGCAGGTCCAAGAGGTCGAGCCCGGAGAGCGCCAGGCCATCGAGGTCGGCGTCGAGCCCGGCGCCGAAGTCGTCGCCCAAGCCGCTACCGGCGGGTGGCTCGGGCGGCTCGGTGTACTCGCGGAGCACGATGCGGTAGCGGAAGGCGTCGGCCGCCCCCGCCAGCTCCTCGACCGCCAGCTCCTCGATCAGCACCCGTTCGAGCTCCGACTCCTTGACGATGTCGGCCACGAAGTCGACCGGCTCCCCGGCGAGGAACTTCTCCCGCACCTGTTTCAGGAAGTCGTCGCGCGCCTCGTCGCCCGACAGCGAGCCGACGATCTCGACCGTCAGGGCGCCGCGCCCGAGATCCTGGTGCAGGTCGCCGGAGAGCCCGGCGACCGGCAGCACGGCGAGGCGCCGGCTCTCGCCGGCGGCGATGCGCTCGATCTTCGGCGGCTCCCAGGCGGCGATCATGGGGTGGACGAGCATCGTGGTCTACTGGCGTTCGAAGCGGGGATTTCGTTTCATTTCTCGTTCAGGCGCGGCGCAGAGCGCGCATCGCCACCTTGTCGGAGAGGGCGCCCGAGCGCACGAAGCGCCAGAGCGTCTCCAGGTTCGAGACGTCGGTCTTGGGGTCGGGCTTGGGCGTGCCGCCTGCGACGACCGGACTCGCCACGGCGACGAGGACGAAGGCCGTCGCCGTGTCGGCGGCGGGCACCGTCCAGGTCACCGGCGCGGTGAAGCGCCAGGAGCGCGGCGGGATGGCCGGCGTGCGCATGGCGTTGGCAGCGTTGAGCCGGGTCCAGGCGGCGGGGCGGTCGAGGGCGTCGAGCGGCACCCGGTAGAGATCGACGTCGGCCACCACCGCCGCTCCCGACCGGTTGTGGACGCGGACGATCACCGGGTTCGCCCCGCCCCGCACCCGGTCGCCGCGGCGCGGGTCGTCCAGGTCGGTGAAGGCCGCGTTGGTATTGACGTCGGCGGGCGGGGCGGCGGCGAGGACCACGATGTCGGGGCTCCGGCCGCCCCAGGCGACCGCCCCGCCGCTGCCGTCGTCGTCGACGCCGTCGCGCAGGTAGACCGGATTGGCGACCACCGGGGTCACCCGCGCCGCCACCCGCCGCTCGTTCCTGACGAGGTTCAGGATCACGTCGTTCTCCGGCGCCAGGGCGCCCAGGTTGAGCGGATCGTCGGGCGTCTGGGTGGTGATCGCCAGGAGAGCGGCGTTCGCGATACCGGCGCCAAGATCGAGCGGCGGCACCCAGTCGAACTGGACCACGGCCGGCTGGCCGGGGCCGATCTCGCCCACGGTGACCGCCGGCCCTACCCGCTGCCAGGGGCCGGCCGGCGGATCGCCGGGGAAGGCGGCGCGGAAGCCGGCCTGGAGGTCGGGCGGGTGGGCCGGGTCGGCCGCCGGGGCCCAGAAGAGGTGGACCTGGGCGTTGCGCGCCGTGCCGTTGCCGCGGTTCTGCACCTGGACGTAGACGACGTTGCGGTCACCGGCGATCGGGCTGTCGTGGACCAGCTTCTCGTCGAGCTCGGCGCCGTCGATCGGCTCGCCGAAGGGCATCACCTCGAAGGCGCGGAAGAGGGGGGCGTCGACCCGGACGTCGAACGAGCGCAGGTCGTCGATCGCGACGGCGGCGCCGAGCCGCGGGTCCGTCCGCAGAGTGTTCCCCGCCGGGTAGTCGCGGCCGTCGTCCATGACGTGGTTGCGGAGGAGGAGGGTGACCGGGCGGAGCCGGAACGTGGCCGGGGTGGCGGCCAGGTCGCGCTCGAACATGCCGCGGCCGTGGGTGGCGCAGCGCAGTGTCTTGGTCACCGGCGAGACGGCAAGGTCGTGGACGATGACCACCGGCAGGCCGGCGTTGTAGGTCTTCCAGGTGGGGGCGGGCGGCGCCGCGATGGGGAAGGCCGGCAGGTCGGTCGCGCCGTAGACGCCGGCGAACGTCCCGACGAAGAGCCGGGTGGGGTCGTCGGGCTCGAAGGCGAGGGCGAGGAAGGGGCCGGGCGGGAGGCCGGGGGTGATCCGCTGCCAGGCCACCGCCGCCGGCGGGCCGGCGGGGAGGTCGGCGACGAACAGCTCGCCCTGGTTGCCGGCCGAGCAGATCGCGATCCGGAAAGCGCCGCCGCCGGCGGCGGCGAAGGCGATGCGGTGCACCTGGGGCGTCGCGCCGCCCGGCCAGGGGACCGCCGCGACCGGCGTTGCCGAGCCGGCGCGGAAGACTCGCCCCTGGGAGGTGGCGAACCAGAACTGGTCGCTCCCCTGGCCGGGCAGGAAGCTCATCGCCGTCACCGCCTCGCCGGCGGCGAGCGCCGGCGGCACGGCGGTGAAGGCGCTCCCGTCGGTGCTGCGGAAGGCCCGTCCCACCCGTCCCACCAGGAGGTGGTTGTCGCTCGTCGGATGGCCTTCCAAGATGCCGACGAAGGGGGCGGCGGCGCCGGCGAACGGGGCGGTGATAGGGATCCGCTGGCTGCGCATCGTGGTGCCCGGTGGGGAGGCGTCGGGCAGCACGGTGCGGTACGAAAAGACGCTTCCGGGGAGGGTCGCGGCCGCCCCCACCGCCAGGCGGTCGACCCCGTCCTGAGAGCTGCCGTAGAAGCGGCGCGGGTCGGAGGTGAAGGCGATGGCGCCGCCGTCGCCACCGTCCACGTGGTACCAGGTGGGGCCGCCGTAGGACAGGTAGGTGCCGTTATCCCGCAGGCCGCCACCGGTGATGAAGGGGAAGAGCGGGTGCACGGTCACATCGGTGAGCTCGGCGGCGCCGATGCCGTAGCTGCGCTTGTGCCAGCCGCCGAAGGGCGGGACGGTGGTCACCGCGTCGGTCAGGGCGATGCCGGCGTCGTCGGCCACCCAGACCCGTCCGGGATGGCCGACCGTGTTGCGATCGAACAGCACCGCATGGTGGTCGCCGTGCCGGTTGCGGTCGCCCAGACCATACTGCCTCCAGTCGCTGATCTGGTGCCACGTCCCGCCGGAGTCGGTGCTCACGTAGAGGTCGACCGAGCCGGCGATCACCCGCGCCGGGTTCGCCGGGTCGACGGCGATCACCAGGGTGTAATCGGCGATCCCCTGCGCCGTCCCGGCCGGCGTGTAGAGGCGGTTGGCGCCGGTGGTCCAGGTGACCCCCAGGTCGGTCGAGTGGTAGACGCGCGTGGGGTGGCGCTGGGGGCCGGCCGGCTCCGCCCCCCGGTCCTCCAGGATGGCATAGGCGTGGAACGGCGCCACCGGCGTAATCGTCACCTTGATCCGCCCCATCATGGCGCCGGTGACGGATGGCGTGCCGGCCACCGCCCGCAAGAGGGGGCATCGAGTCCAGGCGGTGGCGTGGGTGGTGCGATCGTGCACCCCGCGGAAGAGCCCCTGCTGGCGGATGCCGGCGAGGAGGACGACGTGGTTCCGGCTCGCCGGGTCCGGGACGAGGGCGACGTCGGAGGCGGGCTGGCCGACCGGGAGGTCGGCGGCCGCGGCCGAGCCCTCGGGCTGGAAGCCGGTGCCGGGCTCGAAGCGCCAGAGGCCGCTATCGGCGGCGACCCACAGCCGGGGGGTGGCGCGGATGTACGCAGTGGGGCCTGCTGGGGCGGCGGCGAAGGGACGGTCCACGGTGAGCGTCACGTCGTCGGTCACCGCGGTCACCACTCGCA
>DASQPA010000444.1:0-12636 GCA_035644215.1 Thermoanaerobaculia bacterium | reverse complement strand
AAGGCCAACTACGAGCCGGGGGTCGACGTCCGGAGCCAGGTGGTCGTCCTGGGCGAGGGGCCGCGCGGCACCCTGGTCAAGCAGCTCGACGCCAAGCTCGACCTCTGGGCGGGCAAGAACCCCCAGGTCTACGCCCTGGGTTTGAAGGAGATCTGGGATCTCCCCGCCGGCCGCATCACTCCGGGCCAGGTGATCCACACCCTAGGCTGGCCGCTGGGCGACACCTTCGGCGGCGGCTTCCTCTACGGCATGGGGGGGGACCAGCTGATCGTCGGCCTGGTGGTCGGCCTCGACTACAAGAACCCCTACCTCGATCCCCACGAGGAGTTCCAGCGGCTGAAGACGCACCCCGACATCGCCAAGCTCCTGGAAGGTGGCAAGATGGCCTTCTACGGCGCCAAGGCGCTCCCCGAGGGCGGCTGGTGGTCGCTGCCGCGCCTGGCGGGCGACGGCTTCCTCCTCGTCGGCGACTCGGCCGGGATGCTGAACGGCCAGCGCCTCAAAGGCATCCACCTCGCCATGAAGTCCGGCATGCTCGCCGCCGAGACCATCTTCGAGTCGCTGGTCGCGGGCGGGGCCACCTCGGAGCGACTCGCCGCCTACGAGGAGAAAGTCGAGGCGAGCTGGATTCAGGAGGAGATGCACGAGGTGCGCAACTTCCACCAGGCCTTCGACCACGGCACCCTGGCCGGTCTGCTCCAGGCCGGCCTCGGCCTGGTGGCCGGCGGCCGCGGCTGGGGTTTCCTCGACCGGCTGCCGACCACCCCCGGCCACGAGCGGATGATCCCCCTGAACACTCCGGAGGGCGCCCGCCTCCACCCCGCCGCCCCGGTCGCCTACGACAACCAGCTGACCTTCGACCGCCTGGCCGACGTCTACAACTCCGGCACCGCCCACGAGGAGGACCAGCCGGTCCACCTCCACGTCGCCGACACCGACATCTGCATCTACCAGTGCGCGGTCGAGTACAAGAACCCCTGCCAGCGCTTCTGCCCCGCCGCCGTCTACGAGATGGTCAAAGACCCCGCCTCCCCCACCGGCGAGCGCCTGCAGATCAACGCCAGCAACTGCGTCCACTGCAAGACCTGCGACATCATGGACCCCTACGCCATCATCACCTGGGTGCCGCCCGAGGGGGGCGGGGGGCCGAACTACAGCAAGATGTAGGGGAAAGAAACCGCCGGGCCGATCGAGCACGACCGGCCGGCGCTGCGGCTCATTCCACCGGGATGCTGAAGCGGGTCATCTTCCGGAGCAGCCCGAGCCGTCGCAAGGTGGGTTTACGGTAGGTCTTCTTGGCCACGAAACCTCCTTTCGGAATGTCCTTTCCCAATGCAAGGTCCGGGCCTGGAACGGATTCGCGACGCAGATGTTTTAGGGGTAGAATCTGCATCGGGAGGAGGTGCAGAATGCGGACAACCCTCAATATCGACGACGAGGCCCTCGGGAGCGCAATGCAGGTTTCGCCGGAGAAGACCAAGACCGACGTCATCAACGAGGCTCTCCGGGAGTACGCCCGCCGCCGGCGAGTCCGGCAGATCCTCCAGTTCGAGGGAAGGATGTCCTGGGAAGGGGACCTCGACGAGCTCCGTCGCCGGGGCAAGAACACTTGAGGGTCCTCGTCGACACTTCGGTGTGGGTCGATTTCTTCAACGACGCCGATACTTCGGAGCGACGGGCGCTCTCCGAGCTCCTCGCCAGCGATCACTCGATCTGCACCTGCGGCGTCGTCGTTGCAGAAGTCTTTCAGGGCTTCCGCAAAGCCGCCGGCCGGGAGCGCCTCGCCGATAGCTTTCGAGATCTCGATTTTCTCGAAGCCCGCGGCATCGACCTCCACTTCCGGGCTGCGGATCTTTATCGCGCCCTGCGCCAACGAGGCAAGACAATCCGCTCGACGATCGACTGCTTGATCGCGGTTCTGGCTGAAGAGAACGGCTGTGCCCTCTTGGCTCGAGACCGCGATATGAACATGATCCTTGAGAGCGGGACCCTGGCACTGTCGAAATGGCCCGTCGAGTCTCCACCCTCCTAAGAAGCAGGATGCAGGGCGCCTCCCTACCTCTGCGGCTTGATCGAGCAGTCGCCGCTGCCGGTCTCGATGTGGATGTGGGTGCGGCCGTCGCGATCACCTTGTCGTCGTGCTTGCGCAAAGCGGCATCGGCGTAGCCCACCTGGATGTTGCCGCTCCCCTGGCTCGAATCGAGGTCGCACGAGGCCTAGGCGCCGGTGGCCAGGCTGATGTGGCCATGGCCGCTCTGAATCGTCCGCAGTCCCTCATTCCACCGGGAAGCTGAAGCAGGTCATCTCCCGCTACAGACCGAGTCGTCGTGAGGTGGGTTTCCGGTAGGTCTTCTTGGCCACGGAACCTCCTTTCGGAATGATCCGATCCGGATGCAACTTCGCGCCGGAGTCCGCGGACTCTGGGCAAAGTCCCGGCACTCTCGCTGGGGTCCCCAGACTCGGGCCGAAGTCCCGCGCGCCGGACCGAAGTCCGCAGACTCTGGCCAAGGTACCGGGACTCTCGCCGGAGTCGCCAGACTCCGGTCGGAATCCCGCGCACCAGACCGAAGTCCGCAGACTCTGGCCAAAGTCCCGGGACTCTGAGCTGGAGTCCCCAGACTCAGGCCGAAGTCCCGCGCGCCAGACCAAAGTCCGCAGACTCTGGCCCAAAGTCCCGGGACTCTGGCTTGGATCTGCGGGCGACGGCCTGCATCCCGGCCCGTACCGTCGCCCCTTCGGGGCTTTTGGTTTCTTGGGGTTACGGCAACCTGGGGCTTTCGCCCCAGGCTATATGCCTTCGCCCCTTCGGGGCTGGCTGTCCATGCTGTCTGGCTGCCTATCAGTGCCCTTCGGGGCTGGCTGTCCATGCTGTCTGGCTGCCTATCAGTGTCCCTCGGGGCTGGCTATCAGTGCCTTTCGGGGCTGACCACCCATGCCTTCGGACTGGCACTTCGACGGGGTGAGCGACTTGGACGAAGCCCCCTACCCCTGTGGCTTGATCGTGCAGTCGCCGCTGCCGGTCTCGATGTGGATGTGGGTGCGGCCGTCGCCGCGTTTGGCGCCGATCACCTTGTCGCCGTGCTTGCGCAGGGTGGCGTCGGCGTAGCCCACCCGGAGGTCGCCGCTCCCCTGGCTTGAATCGACGTCGAACGAGGCCTCGGCGCCGGCGGCCAGGCGGATGTCGCCGCTGCCGGTCCCGATCTTCACCTGCCGGGTCTGGGCGAGCGAGGTATGGACGGTCACGTTGCCCGAGCCGGTGTCTGCCACCAGCTCCTCGATCTCGACCTTCATCAGCCGGACGTCCCCCGAGCCGGCTTTGGACACGACCTTCGAGGCCGTCCCCGCGCGGACCGTCTGGTTGCCCGAGCCGGTCTCGACCGCCAGCTTGCCGGCCGCCACCTGCTCGATCACCACGTCGCCCGAGCCGGTGTTGATCGTGCCGTTGCCCACCAGGTTGCCGACGCTCAGGTCCCCCGAGCCGGTCTTGACCGTGGTCTCCCCCTTGACCGCGCCCAGCCGCACGTCGCCCGAGCCGGTCTCGACCGTCAGGGTGCCGGCAAAGGCGCCGAAGCGCACGTCGGCGCTGCCGGTGCTGACCTCGACGTTGCCGGACAGGTCCTCGGCACGCACCGCGCCCAGGACGTTGCGGACGGCGAAGGCGGCGCTCGCGGGCACCGCGATCCGGAGGTCGGCGTAGAGGGTCGGCACGCCGGACTTGCGCCGCGCGTAGACCCGCACGCGCTCGCCCCGGTAGGTGGTCGAGGTGCGGTTGTTGTCGGCGAGGAAGCTTAAGAACGCAGGGATGTCGTCCTCCCGGTCCTTGGGGCGCGGGTAGTGGAAGCCGTGGTAGCTCTCCACCGGATAGGCGAGGGCCATCTCCTCCCGGCCCTTGCTGTCGTGGCTCCGCACCCACTTCATGGCGGCGAGGAGCTTCTGGGTCTCCGCCGCCGAGTCGCCCTCGGCGTGGACCGTGGCCTCGACCACGACCTGCGATCCCTGGCCGGGCACCAGCTCGACCCGACCGGCCAGGTTGGCGAGGCGCAGGGTCTGGCCCGCGGGGAGGGGGAACGACTCGCGGACGAGCCGCGTCTGGGGGGTATCGGCGGCAGCATACGCCGCGCCGGCCAGTAGGGCCAGGGTGGCGGCAAGGGCGGAAATCCGGGCTCTCGGCATGGTTCTCTCCTTCGATCGTCGCTTTCCCTTACGCTCGCCAGGCGAAAAAAGTTGCGTCGCGCCGGCCAGCGGATAGACTCCCTGGCAACGAACCCCGGAGGATCCATGACCGCCCCTCGCTTCCTGCGCCCCGCGCTCGCCGCCTGCCTGCTCTCCGCCAGCCTCCCCCTGGAAGGGAACGCCGCCGCCGCGACGACGCCCTCCCCGCTGACCCTGGACGCCATCTTCGCCCCCGGCGGCGCCGGCCGCTCGGCCACCCAGCTCGCCTGGTCGCCGGACGGGCAGCGCCTCACCTATCTGTGGAAGGACGAGCATGGCGAGGCCCTCTGGTGGCTCGATCTCGCGACCGGTAAGAGCGAGCCGCTGTTCCGGCTCGACGACTGGAAGGGCCGCTGGGACGACAAGCCGACGTTCGCCCTCGACGCCCATCAATGGCTGCCGCGCGGCGACTCCCTCCTCCTCACCTCGGGCGGCGACCTCTTCCGCTTCTCGCTCGGCCGGCACGAGGTCTACCGGCTGACCGAGAAGGAGAAGGTCGAGGACCCCAAGCTCTCCCCCCAGGGCGACCGCGTCGCCTTCGTGCGCGACGCCGACCTCTACCTCCTGGACCTCGCCACCCGCCGCGAGACCGCCCTCACCTCCGGGGGGAAGAAGGACGTGACCTTGAACGGCGTCGTCGACTGGGTCTACGGGGAGGAGATCTGGACCCGCGCTCCCACCGCCTACTGGTGGAGCCCGGACGGCCGCTCGATCGCCTATCTGCAGTTCGACGAGACCCCGGTCGAGGCCTACCCTATCGTCGACTACTCTCCCAAATACCCCGCCGTCACCTGGCAGAAGTACCCCAAGGCGGGCGAGCCCAACCCGAAGGTGCGGATCGGGGTGGTCGACGTGGCGACCGGCAAGACGAGCTGGCTGGCGACCGGCGAGTCGGGAGGGAAAGAGGGGGACTACCTGGCGCGGGTGGCCTGGACCCCCGACGGCAAGGAGCTCCGGGTGCAGCGCCTGAACCGCGACCAGAACCGCCTGGACCTCCTGCGCTGCCGGCCGGAGGACGGCCACTGCACGGCGCTCCACACCGAGGAGCACAAGACCTGGATCGACTTGACCAATGACTTCCGGCCGCTGCCGGACGGTCGCTTCCTGTGGAGCTCGGCGAAGAGCGGCTGGCGCCGGCTCTATCTGCACGCCGCGGACGGCAAGGAGGTCCGCCCGCTGACTCCCGAGGGGTGGACCCTGACCGCCCTGGACGCCCTGACCGCGGACGGCTGGGCCTACGTCACCGGCCACTCGACTGCTTCCCTGGGCGCCACCGACCGCCAGGTGCTCCGGGTGCGGATCGACGGCGGCACGGTCGAGAAGGTGGCGGCCGAGCCGGGGACGAACGGGGCGCTGGTCGCCGAGAAGAGCGGCGCCTCTGTCCTCACCTGGAGCGACGCCGAGCACCCGCCGGTCGAGACAGTGCACCGCGCGGACGGCACCTTGGTCGCCACCCTCCCGGAGGCGCCGCCGCCCTTCGACCTCGCCGCCCTCCCCCACTGGGAGCTCCTGACCGTCGACGGCCCCGAGGGGACGAAGCTCCCGGCCCGCCTCCTGAAGCCCGCCGGTCTCGATCCCGCGCACCCCGACCGGAAGTACCCGGTGATCTTCTACCACTACGGCGCGCCGAGCTCGCAGGGGGTGGTCAACAACGCCTGGGGGCGCGGCCGCGACCTCTGGCACAAGTGGATGGCGACCCGCGGCTACGCCGTCTTCGAGGTCGAGAACCGCGCCTCGATCTTCTTCGGCCAGGAAGGCGCCGACCGCAACTACCGGCGGATGGGCCACAACGACCTGGAGGCGCAGCTCGCCGGGGTCGCGTACCTGAAGACGCTCCCCTGGGTCGACCCCTCCCGGCTCGGCCTCTGGGGCTGGTCGGGAGGTGGCGCGAACACCCTCTACTGCCTGTTCAACGCCCCCGGGGTCTGGAAGGCCGGGGTCTCCGGCGCCCCGGTCACCGACTGGGCGCTCTACGACACGATCTGGACCGAGCGCTACCTCGACCGGCCCGCGGATAACCCCGAGGGCTACCGCCTCTCCTCGCCGCTCAGCTTCGCCGGCAACCTGAAGGACGCGCTCCTCCTCCTCCACGGCACAGCGGACGACAACGTCCACCCCCAGAACACCATCGTCTTGACCGACAAGCTGATCCAGGCCAAGCTCCCCTTCGAGGAGGCCCTCTACCCGCACCAGAAGCATGGCTTCAAGGAGGAGGTCTCGGGCCACCTCTACCATCGGATCGCCGAGTTCTTCGACCGCCACCTGAAGGACGAGGTGGTGGTCGAGAGGGTGGAGGTAAAGTGAGGATCTCTGGAGGATGAGCCATGACCCTCTCTCGCTTCCTGCGCTCCGCGGTCACCGCCGGCCTGCTCGCCGCCGCCCTCCCGCTGGCAGGGAATGCCAGGAATGCCGGCGTCGCGCCGCCGCCGAGCCCTTCCCGGCCGACCCTGGACGCGATCTTCGCGCCCGGCGGCTCCGGCCGCGTGTCCACCCAGGTCGCCTGGTCGCCGGACGGCCGGCGCCTCACCTATGTCTGGAAGGACGAGCACGGCGCGACCCTGTGGGGGCTCGACCTGGCGACCGGCAGGAGCGAAGCGCTGTTCCGGCTCGACGACTGGAAAGGCCGCTGGGACGACAAGCCGATCCTTTCCCTCGACGGCTATGAATGGTCGCCGCGCGGCGATTTCCTTCTCCTCCTCTCGGGCGGCGACCTCTTCCGCTTCTCCCTGGGCCGGCACGAGCTCTCCCGCCTGACCGAGACCAAAGGCGGCATCGAGGACCCCAAGCTCTCTCCCCAGGGCGACCGCGTCGCCTTCGTGCGCGACGCCGACCTCCACGTCCTCGACCTCGCCACCCGCCGGGAGACCGCCCTGACCTCCGGGGGGAAGCCGGACGTGACGTTGAACGGGGTCGCCGACTGGATCTACAGTGAGGAGATCTGGACCCGCGCCCCGACCGCCTACTGGTGGAGCCCGGACGGCCGGGCGATCGCCTACGCGCAGTTCGACGAGACCCCGGTCGAGGCCTATCCCCTCGTCGACTACTCTCCGAAGTACCCGACCGTCCTCTGGCAGAAGTATCCCAAGGCCGGCGAGCCCAACCCGCGGGTGCGGATCGGGGTGGTGGACGTGAGCAGCGGCAGGACGACCTGGCTGGCGACCGGTGGCGCCGACGGGGACTACCTGGCCCGGGTGGCCTGGACCGTGGACGCCAGAGAGCTCCGGGTGCAGCGCCTGAACCGCGCCCAGAACCGGCTGGACCTCCTGCGCTGCCAGCCCGCGGACGGCCGCTGCACGCCGCTCTACACCGAGGAGCATCCGACCTGGATCGACTTGACCAACGATTTCCGGCCGCTCCCCGGCGGCGGCTTCCTGTGGAGCTCGGCGGAAAGCGGCTGGCGCCGGCTCTACCTCCACGGCGCCGACGGCAAGGAGATCCGCCCCCTGACTCCCGAGGGGTGGAGCCTGACGCTCCTCAACGCCCTGACCGCGGACGGCTGGGCCTACGTCACCGGCTATTCGACCGGCCCCCTGGGGGCTGCCGATCACCAGGTGCTCCGGGTGCGGATCGCCGGCGGCACGGTCGAGAAGCTGGGCATGGACCCGGGGACGAACGGGGCGGTCGTCGCCGAGCAGGGCGGCGCCTACGTCCTCACCTGGAACGACGCCGACCACCCGTCGGTCAAGACCGTCCACCGCGCCGACGGCAGCGCCGTCGCCACTCTCCCGGGGGCGCCGCCGCCCTTCGACGTCGCCACCCTGCCGCGCTGGGAGTTCTTCACCATCGACGGGCCGGACGGGGTGAAGCTCCCGGCCCGCCTGCTCAAGCCCGCCGGGCTCGACCCCGGCCACTCCGCGCGCCCCGCGCGCCCCGCGCGCCAATACCCGGTGATCTTCTACCACTACGGCGCGCCGAGCTCGCAGGCGGTGGTCTACAACGGCTGGGTGCTCGGCCTCGACCTCTGGCACAAGTGGATGGCGACGCGCGGCTACGCCGTCTTCGAGGTCGAGAGCCGCAGCTCCCTCTTCTTCGACCAGACCGGCGCCGACCGTGACTACCGCCGGATAGGGGGCAACGACCTGGAGGCGCAACTCGCCGGAGTCGCCTACCTGAAGAAGCTCCCCTGGGTCGACCCCGCCCGCCTGGGCCTCTGGGGCTGGTCAGCCGGCGCGACGAACACCCTCTACTGCCTGTTCAACGCCCCCGGCGTCTGGCGGGCCGGGGTCTCCGGCGCCCCGGTCACCGATTGGGCGCTCTACGACACCGCCTGGACCGAGCGCTACCTCGCCCGGCCGCAGGACGACCCCGAGGGCTATCGCCTCTCCTCGCCGATCACCTATGCCGGGAAGCTGAAAGACGCGCTGCTCCTCGTCCACGGCATGGAGGACGACAACGTCCACCCCCAGAACACGATGGTCCTGATCGACAAGCTGATCCAGGCCAGGCTCCCCTTCGAGGAGGCCCTCTACCCAGGCCAGAGGCACCGATTCGGGGACGCGGCGACGGTCGACCTCTACGAGCGGATCACCGACTTCTTCGACCGCCACCTCACCCCGTAAACCGCCGCATCACCACCGACGCGTTCGTGCCGCCGAAGCCGAACGAGTTGGTGATGGCGCACTCCAGGGGGGTAGGGCGGGCGTGGTGGGGGACGAAGTCGAGGTCGCAGCCCTCGCCCGGGTGGTCGAGGTTGATCGTCGGCGGGAGGACCTGGTCGCGGATGGCGAGGGCGAGGATCCCCGATTCGAGGCCGCCCGCCGCCCCCAGGAGATGGCCGGTCGACGACTTGGTCGAGGAGACGGCCAGCCGGTAGGCGTGCTCGCCGAAGACCTCGTGGATGGCGCGGACCTCGGCGAGGTCGCCCAGCTGGGTCGAGGTGCCGTGGGCGTTGATGTAGCCCACCGATTCGAGCGGCAGGCCGGCGTCCTTGAGCGCCGCGCGCATGCAGAGCACGGCGCCGCGCCCCTCGGGATGGGGGGCCGAGATGTGGTAGGCGTCGGCGCTCATGCCGTACCCCACCACCTCGGCGTAGATCGACGCCCCGCGTTCGAGCGCCTGGGAGAGCTCCTCCAGGACGACGATCCCCGCCCCCTCGCTCATCACGAAGCCGTCGCGGTCGGCGTCCCAGGGGCGGCAGGCGTGCTCGGGGTCGGCGTTCCGCGTCGACAGCGCCCGCATGGCGCAGAAGCCGGCCACGGCGAGCGGCGTCACCACCGCCTCGGTGCCGCCCGCGATCATGGCGTCCGCCTCGCCGTTCTGGATCAGCCGGAAGGCGTCGCCCACGGCGTGGAGGCCGGTGGTGCAGGCGGTGGCGGGCGAGGTGTTGGGGCCGCGTGCCCCGTAGTGGATCGAGACCTGGCCGGCGGCCATGTTGACGATCAGGGCGGGGATGAAGAAGGGCGAGACCCGGCCGGGTCCCCGCTCCAGGAGAGTGGTGTGGGTCGATTCGATGATCGGCAGGCCGCCGATCCCCGAGCCGATGATCACCCCCACGCGGTCGGCGTTCGCCTCGTCGATGACGAGCTTCGCATCCTTGATGGCGAACCGGGAGGCGGCCAGGGCGTAGTGGATGAAGGTGTCGCTCTTCTTGACCTCCTTCTTGTCGACATAATCCAGGGGGTTGAACCCCTTCACCTCGCCGGCGATCCGGCACGGATAGTCGGCGGGGTCGAAGCGGGTGATCGGACCGATGCCGTTCTTCCCCGCGAGCAGGCCCTGCCAGTTGGCCTCGGTGCCCACGCCCAGGGGGGACACCAGGCCCACTCCGGTGACGACGACGCGGCGGCGTGCTGCGGAAGCCAAGTGGTTTAAGGGATCAATTGGGAGTTGAGGTCCGTGCGGGGGGTGCCCTAGTTCTGATCGCCGGCGTTCTGTTCGATGTAGTCGACCGCCTCGCGGACGTTGCTGATCTTCTCCGCCTCCTCGTCCGGGATCTCGATCCCGAACTCCTCCTCGAACGCCATCACCAACTCCACGATGTCGAGGGAGTCGGCGCCCAGGTCGTCGGTGAAGCTGGCGTCCAGGGTGACCTCGTCCGCGTCGACGCCGAGCTGCTCGACGATGATGCTCTTGACCTTGTCTGCGACAGCCATGGTTTCCCTCCTTACAAGTCCCTTTCGGGGTCCGGTTCTAACACAAAGGACAGGGCGGAGTCCATTCGGCGCGGAGCGCCGGTCAAATATAGAGCCCGCCCGATACGTTCAGGGTCTCCCCCGTGATGTAGCCCGCCTCTTCGCCGGCCAGGAAAACGACCGCCCAGGCGACGTCGTCGACCGCGCCCAGACGCCCCAGGGCGATCGCCCCCGCCAGCTGCTCCCGGCTGGCGGCGGGGAGCTTTTCCGTCATCGCGGTCTCCACGTAGCCGGGGGCGACGACGTTGACCGTGATGTTACGGCTCCCCAGCTCGCGGGCGAGCGACTTGCTGAAGCCGATGAGCCCGGCCTTCGAGGCGGCGTAGTTGGCCTGGCCGGCGTTGCCCATCAGCCCGACCACCGAGGAGATCGAGATCACCCGCCCGTAGCGGCGGCGCATCATCCCCCGGACCAGCTCCTTCGTCAAGGCGAAAGCGCCGGTCAGGTTGGTGCGCAGGACCTTCTCCCAGTCGTCCAGGCTCATCCGTAGCAGGAGGTTGTCGGCCGTCATCCCGGCGTTGTTGACCAGAATGTCGATCTCGGCGAGCTCGGCGGGCAGCCCCTTGATCGCGGGGCCGATCGTCTCCGGCCGGCTGACGTCGAGCGCCAGCGGGTGGGCCATGCCGCCGGTACCGCCGCCGGCCGCGGCGATCTCCGCCGCGACCTCGCGCAAGCGCTCCTCGTTGCGCGCCGCCAGCACCACCTTCGCCCCCTGGCCCGCCAGGCGGCGCGCCACGGCCTCGCCGATCCCCTGCGAGGCCCCGGTCACCAGGGCGGTCCTGCCGTCGAGTCTCAGCATTCTCTCCCCTACTCCTTGTCTTTCTCTTTCTCCGCCGCACCCGGCCCGGCCAGCCCGGCACGATACTTCTGGAGCAGCTCCGGGTCGCCCACCGCGGCGGAACGGGTGCCGACGGCGATCCGGCGGTTCAGGCCGGAGAGCACGGTCCCCGGGCCGACCTCCAGGAAGGTGTTGACCCCGCAGCCCTCGGCCATGCGGAGGACCGACTCGACCCAGCGCACCGGGCTGTCGATCTGGCGGACCAGGGCGTCCCGGGCGGCGGCGCCGGTCGTCGCCTCCAGGGCGTCGACGTTGGTGACGACCGGCACTCGCGGATCGCAGAATTCGGTCGCTGCCAAGAGCCCGGCCATCGCCTCCCGCGCCGGCCGCATGAGCGGCGAGTGGAAGGGGGCCGAGACCGCGAGGAGGGTCGCCTTGCGCGCTCCGCGCTCCCGGGCCAGGACCACGGCGCGGTCGATCGCCGCCTTGTGGCCGGCGAGCACCGTCTGCCCGGGGGCGTTCAAGTTGGCCACGGCGCAGACCTCGCCCTCCCCCCCGGCGAGCTTGGCGGCATCGGCGGCCACCCCCTCGACGGCCTGGGCGTCCAGCCCCAAAACCGCGGCCATCGCCCCCTCCCCCACCGGCACCGCCTGCTGCATCAGCTCGCCGCGCCGGCGCACCAGGTGGAGGGCCGGCGCGAAGCCCAGGGCGCCGGCGGCGACCAGGGCCGAGTACTCGCCCAGGCTGTGTCCGGCCATCGCCACCGGCTGGAGCTCCGGGGCGGCCGCGGCGAGGGCGCGGTAGATGGCGATCGAGGTGGCGAGGAGAGCCGGCTGGGTGTTGGTGGTCAGCCCGAGCTCGTCCTCCGGCCCCTCGAAGCAGAGCCGGGAGAGCGGGAAGCCCAACGCGGCGTCGGCCTCCTCGAAGGTCTGCCGGGCGGCCGCGGACGCCTCCGCCCAGGCGCGGCCCATCCCCACCTTCTGGGAGCCCTGGCCGGGGAAGACGAAGGCGATCCGGCGCGGAGCGTTCGGGGTCTCCGGGGTGTCGGCAACCGGCACGCTGTCGCTCACGACGCGCCTCCCAGCGACTTTTCCGGCGATTTTTCCGCTTGGCCGCTGTCGACGAGCCGGTCCTCCTGGCTCTGCAGCTCCGCCACCTTGTCGTGGATCTTGCGGTGCAGCTCGGCGGCCGAGAACTCGACCGCCCGGCGCACCGCGCTCTGCACGGCGCGGGCGTTCGAGCGGCCGTGACCGATGAAGCAGCCGCCGTTGAGCCCCAGGAGCGGAGCGGCGCCGTACTCGCTGTAGTCGACGCGGGCGCGGAAGTGGTCGAAGGCGGGCTTGGCGAGGAGGTAGCCGGCCTTGGTCCGGGGGCTGCGCGACAGCTCCTCACGGAGCATCGTCCCCATCAGGTCGGCGAGCGCCTCGGCGCTCTTCAAGACCGCGTTGCCGACGAAGCCGTCGCAGACGATAACGTCGCAGGAGCCGTTGAAGACGTCCCGCCCCTCGACGTTGC